>NZ_JAMQQG010000041.1 GCF_023716925.1 Frankia sp. R82 | reverse complement strand
CGAGGAGCAGCCAGACCCGGAACCGACAAGTAGCTAGTTTTCGAACAACACTGCCTCAAACAGCTTGACGGATTCCGGCGGGGCGACGCTCTGATAGCGGTCAGCAACCCACATTCTCCGGTATGGGATGGAATTTTCCGAGCGGAGCTCGACTTTGCTCATGCAAATGGCGTAAAATGGTCAAAATGGAAAGGAGTGAATCGGGGTGCGCGTGGCCGGAGAACTGCTAAAACCCTATGGTGTGGAATCCGCTATCCAATGAACGGTTGTGGCTAGTTCGACCACCTGGGGCCAGCCTTCCGGTTGCCCGATTGCTGTCTTATGATGTCGGCTGCTTTTCGCGAAAGTAGATCATGAAGCCCGCCTCGATTCTTAAGAAGCATCGCTATCGAATAACTTATGCCGGCTTCGATGTCGACAACAGAATTTTGATCTCAACGGGTAGTCAGAACAAGCTGATTGCATGGAACATCGAGAATCCAGATAGACCTAGAAAGATCGTCTCTCTCGCTGTCTGCTCTGGGTTGGTATACACAGCTGAGTTGAATCCCTCCGGAACGGTCCTTGCGGCAGAAAACGGCAATCGAGGAACAGTTCTCTTGAATGTCGCGAATCTCCCGGAGATCGAGAGACTGGCAGTCCTGCCTGCCGTTGAGCCGGTGATGCGATTGGCTTTCAGTCATGGCGGAGAACGGCTGGCCATTGCCGAGATGGGTAATCGAATAAGTATCTGGGATG
This sequence comes from Frankia sp. R82, assembly GCF_023716925.1. Lineage (GTDB taxonomy): Bacteria > Actinomycetota > Actinomycetes > Frankiales > Frankiaceae > Frankia. Next base: position 37,116 of record NZ_JAMQQG010000041.1, on the reverse strand, counting down.
TCTCTGAAAATTCGTCCCCCAGGCGTCTTGTGACCATGGAGCCGCCAACCGCTGGCCAGCTGATGCGCCTGGAAATGGCGGCAGCGATGGCTTTTAGTCCGGATGGCAGCCTCCTCGCTACTACTGGCTGGGACAGCGGTGTAATTTTGTGGGAAGTTTCCGATTCAAGGCGTCCCAAGAGAATCGCTTCGTTCGCTTCAGAATATGCGGATGTTGGAGTTTATTCTCTGTCTTTCAGTCCGGACGGAAGTATTCTTGGAACAAGCGAGATTCTTTCGACTGGGGGAGTGGCGAATCTTTGGGATGTTTCCGATCCTCTCAAAGTTCGACTTGTTTCCAGCATTAAACGGCCGGGTGACACAATCTCGGTCGTAGCCTTCAGTCCGAGAGGAAAACTACTCGCCGCAGAAGGTCCGGATGCTGGTGTGTCGATGTGGAACGTGAGCGATCCTTCTCGCCCCGTGCCGGTAGATATCCGTTTGGGAGATTTTGGTTTTCTAACCAGAGCGTCATTCAGTGCCAACTCCAGGCTGCTTGTCAGCACCCACGCAGCCGAGAAGCCAGATTTCCGCCTTATGCTCTGGAACCTCGATGAGCTCTTCCCGATTAGATAGATGACTTCCTCCTTCGTCAACGCGTCGATCGCTTCGGGCAGGAAGTGCCGGACAGCGGCCTTCTGGCCGCCTCATTATTTGCCCGAAAAAGACCCGGTGGCGCCTTGCCAGCCACTGGGACTACGGCTGCTAGATTTTGTGGCCCGCTCTCGACGAGAGGCTTGGGGAGTACCGAATGGAATATTCTTACGACCTTGACCCGGAGAGAGGTAAGAATTTCATCGTTCGTCCGGTTACGGAGATATCTGCTCACCAGCACTGGATCAAATTTCTCGCCTTCGTCGCCGATGGTCGGATTCTGGTAGCGGCTGACGGTGATGGGAAAGTCATCCTATGGGATCTTGAGAGTCCGGAAACTCCGCGTCCATGTGCCACCTTCTCTGCTGGCAGGAATTGTCTTGAATGTGGTGCCTTGAACGAGCGAGGGGATACGATTGCGCTCGCGACGGATGACAACAGGATAAGTCTGTGGAACATCGCAGATCCGTTGCACCCGGAGCGGATTAAAAAGATGGCGGTGAACGGCCTTGCGACCAGCCTTTCTTTCGACCTCGACGGCGAACTTCTGGCCAGCGCAACTCTGGAGCGAGATATTGTTCTTTGGAATATAAAAAGAAGCTCTTCGCCCACTCGAATGGCGCATATGAAGCCAGGAAAATACAGAGAGCTTGATGTCGGAACGACCGTTTTATTCAGCCCGTACGGTCATATTCTCGCCTCGGCTGGATGGGGTGAGTCGGTGATTCTTTGGGATGTCGCTGATTCCCGCCATCCGCGACAGGTATCGAATTTTACGGGAATTCATGCGGACCTGGGTGCGCACGGATTATCTTTTAATTCGAACGGAACCATGCTGGCGGTAACAAAGAATGGGGAGACGGCAGGAGTCACGGAAGTCTGGAATGTGGCTGATCCCGCATCCATAGCCCGAGTGGCGGGAATCGAGCGTTCGCAGAGTGATGTCACCGCGGTGGCTTTCAGCCCGAACGGCCATCTTCTTGCGGCAGGTGGTAGCCAGCCAGATCAGGTGCTCTGGGACATTCGCCGCAGTGATTCCCCCGTCCCTGTGGATGCTCATCTTCCACATACAGGATTCATGGCTTCTGCCGCTTTCAGTCCCGCTGGGGGAATTCTGGCAACCACGCATGGTGCGAATTCGGACTACCGAATCTCGTTGTGGAAAATACAGTCGCAATGAAGGTGGTCAATATTCGATAACGTGTAGACCAGTTTGGATGTGAAGGCGCCGGCGACCAATCTCGTCCGGCGTTTCACTACTACTAAGAAGAAACTAATTTACTGGAATCTTGTTCGGTCGGTGTCGGATTGATGGATATCGGCGTCGGGTAATCGAACGATGGAGAAGGGAACTGGAGCTCGTATCCGCGGCGCAATCTGGAGGATGTTCGTCTGTTCGTCTGTTCGCGTTGAGCGCGGTGAATCGAGGGATGCATCCGAGGGACGTTGCGTTGGCGTTCGGGGCGTGTGTTTCCACCGTGTACGGGTGGATTCAGGCTCGGAACGAGGGTGGTGTCGAGGCGCTGAAAGTGACGTCTCCTTCGGGGCATCGAAAGTTCAGGGACGGAGAGGTATGTCGGAGCGTCTGATCGCGGCCTTGAGGACGGGCACTGACTGGAGGGTCGGCCTGGCCTTCGAGCCTCGGGGAGAAGCCCTGGCCACTGGCGGGAGGGGCGGTGGTCTGTCGTTCTGGGGCATCGCGGATCTGAGTAGGCCGCAGCGCATTGGAGCGATCCGACGTCGGCGTGCGGCGGCGATCGAAGAAGTATCCTACAGTGCGGATGGAATTATCTGTGCGACAACTTCGTTTCTGAACAACGTCGTGGAAGTCTGGGATTCCGTAAGTTCACGCAGACCTTCGTTGGCGGCGCGTCTCGCCGGTCATTCGGCGCGTGTGAGATCGGTGGAATTTTCTCCGGTTGGGCGGACGCTTCTGACTACCGATGTGAGCTATACCGGAATCCTGTGGAGATTGGATGATCTATCGAAGCCGGAGATTCTTTCGGTTTTCAACGGCAAGGAAAAACGCCTCTGGGTCGGTGGCTTCAACGCTGATGGCAACAAGTTGGCCGTGGCGACCGAAGGAGGGGATATTCACATCTATGAAGTTGGTGATCCCAGAAGGCCGCAGCGACTCGGGTCAATGAAATGTCATTCGGCGCCGATCTTCGCGGCTTCTTTCAACTCGAGTTCGGATATACTCGTCACCTCCTCCTAGGATAACGCCATCAAAGTTTGGAATGTGCGGGACCCGGGAGATATTGTCCTGATGGGTGTGGTTGATCGCCCCGAATTCGGCGCTAGCCCGATAGTGCTCAGTCCAACGGCCGATCTTCTCGTTGCCAGTGGGGATAGAGCGAGTGTCACGATGTGGGACCTTTCCGATCTTGGCAGACCGATCTTCATCTCTCCACCGACCGATGATGTGTTTCCGATACACGCTGCGGATTTTCATCCGACAGGGAAGGCGGTTGCTGCCATGTCCGATGCCCAGACGGTAAACATCTGGAAGGTCGAGTAGTCTCGGGGGATCAAAGGCGTTGCCATTGCGCAGGTGCGCGAGCGCGGGCAGGACGGACTGGGTCAGCACTGGCTAGGCCGCCGCGGCCGGCGCCGCCGCGCGCGCCACATTTTCGTCGATGAACGGCAGGTCATCGAAGGGCGCGTCGAGCCCGCCTGGCAACGACGGATCGGTTTCCACCGCAACGACCTCCGATCGACGATTCAGCTGCCAGTATGTCACTCATGGGATGTTCGAGCGGAGATCGGTGGCATCTGGGGCTTGGCGAGTGAGTCGATGACGTGCAGCATCGCGCGGAGCGCGCGGCGAGGGTAGGAGAGTTACTTGTTGACGGAATCCCGAGCCACTTTTTCAATCCAGATATGTTCTGGTCGAGTAGGTGTTTCTACTCCTCGAAGCTGATGATCTCCGGGGTGTCGGGGTTTCTGTGACCGCATCGCAGATCCGGCTCCTGTTGCTGAGTCCTCCCGTGCGTGTGCTCGTGATTCTGTTCGCGCTCGTTCTGGCGGTTGTGGGAACCCTGCTGATTGTGTGGCTTCTGGCTGTTGCGGCACCGATTGCAGTGGTGATGGTGGTTGCTGTTATATGCGGGATTTCTGGTCGGTTCGACGAGGACCGAGCTGCTGCCTTTCTGGGAGAGGTGATACCGGTGGAGGTCGGTGGTGTGGCGGCGTCGCTGTTGGATGTCCCGGCCAACCAGGACCTGCTGGCCTACCGTCGGCTGCGGGCGTGCGGCCGAACCCCAAGGGTGACATGGCCCTCGATGGCTGGTGGTTGAACACCCACCCCGACCTGGTCGAACAGCTGGTTATCGTGGCTCCGCAACCGCGGGATGCGGTGCCGGTGTATGGGGTTCCGGTGATCGTGGCGGACGGGATTGCGGCGGTGGTGGCGCTCGGCACGAACTGGCTGGTGTTCCGGCTGGCCGAGCCGCCGGTCGGCCTGCGGATGGTGGCTCCGATCCCCTCGTTGAAAAGCAGCGACGGGTGGCACAGCGTCGCTTCCTGGCAGCCTGACCTGTCCACCGCGGAAAGTCTCGCCAGGCTGCGAGAACTCACGCGTGAGGCGATGGCGTATGCCAGCATGCTGGCATCACCGCGCTGAGGCTGTTTCCGAGCCGTCCGCGGAACCGCCACGGTAACGATGGATGAGGGCGGCGACGCCGTCGAGGATGGTGTCGACGCCGAGAAGAAACTCCGCCCGTTCGTCGAAGCCGCTCGGGTTGTCGCCGATCTCGCCGGACCAGGCGATCGCGTGCAGCCGCGGATACGTCCGCTCGTCCACCAGTTCGCGCAGCAGCGCCTCGAACGTCCACCCGGGTGACGCCGTCGGCGTCTCACCGGTCTCCGCGGCGGCGGCCATGGCGGCTGCGGCTGCGGCTGCGGCGGCGCGGGCGGCGTCGTTGGCCATCCGGGCCTCGCTGAGGGTGTAGGAGCTGAGCAGGCCGATCATCCGGAGCTTCTCGGCGCCGGGCAGTCCGGTGTCGTCGAGGCTGGCGAGGCCGAGTTCGACGAACGTCATCGAGTTGGGTGCGAGCGGCGGCGCGGCCATCGGCATCTGGGTGATCCAGGCGTGGCGGTCGATCATCTCCCGTTGGACGAGAGCCCAGGCGCGTAGCTTCTCGCGCCAGCTCGCCCCGTCCAACGTCAGTGACTCGACGCCGACGGCGCTGGCGTTCCACATCAGGGTGAGCAGCTCGTCCTTACTGGCCACGTACCGGTAGAGCGACATCGTCGTGAAGCCGAGTGCCTTCGCGACCCGCGCCATCGACACGGCCTCGAGCCCCTCGGCGTCGGCAAGCTCGATGGCGGCGGTGACGATCGCGTCCACCGACAGGCCCGGCCGTGGGCCACGTCCGCCACGGGCGCGACGTCCCCAGAGCAGGTCGATTCCCGGCGGCAGCGGCTGAGGGGCCGCGGGGGCCGCCTCGCTGGGCCTACGGGTCCCGTCCACGTCAGCGAGGATACGGCTGGACGACTACTGTGTACGTCATATACATTGCCGTGTGTGTCATACACAGTTGTTGCGGAGGGGATCCGCAAGGCCTTCGGCGGGCAGGTTGTGCTCGACGGCGTCGACCTTGCGCTCGAGCGTGGCTCGGTGTTCGGGCTGCTCGGCCCGAACGGTGCGGGCAAGACGACGTTGGTGCGGATCCTGGCCACGCTGGTGCGTCCCGACTCCGGGCGCGCCACCGTCGCTGGGCACGACCTGCTGACCGACCCAGTCGGTGTGAAGGGGGTGATCAGCCTCACCGGCCAGTACGCCGCGGTCGACGACGTCCTGACCGGCCGGGAGAACCTGGAGATGATGGCCGGCCTGCTGCACCTGGGCCGGCGCGCCGCCCGGGCCCGCGCCGCGGAGCTGCTCGCCGAGTTCGACCTGACCGACGCACAGGACCGCCGGGTGAAGACGTACTCCGGCGGGATGCGCCGTCGCCTCGACCTCGCCGCCAGCATGATCCGCCGCCCGGAGCTGCTGTTTCTGGACGAGCCGACCACCGGCCTCGACCCGCGCAGCCGCGAGCAGCTCTGGGGCACCGTGCGCCACCTCGCCGCCCAGGACGTCACGATCCTGCTGACCACCCAGTACCTCGAGGAGGCCGACCAGCTCGCCGACACCGTCGGCATGCTCACCGCCGGCCGGATCGTCGCCCGCGGCACCCCCGAGGAGCTCAAGTCCAGCCTCGGCACCGAGATCGTCCGCCTGCGCTTCCCCGACGCCCGCGCCTACCAGGCCGCCCTCGCCGCTCTGACGCCGTCCGCTCCGGCCTCCTCCGCCTTCGCGCCAGCTCTCGGCGTTCCTGCCGTGAGCGTGCGGACCGTCGCGGGTGCTGTGGTTGCCGGGTCCGGCTTCACGATCGAGGCCGCCGATGACGGTGCCTTCAGCATCGACATCCCCACGGACGGCTCCAGTGCCCGACTGCGCGACCTGCTCGACCTGCTGGTCGCCGCCGGCGGCAGCACCGGCGCCGGATCACCCCGGGTGTCGACCCACCGTCCCAGCCTCGACGACGTCTTCCTCGCCCTCACCGACACCGCCCTCACCGACACCGCCCTCACCGGTACCGCCGGCACCACCCCGGCTCCCCGTCCCGCCACCCGATCGGAGATCGCCCGATGAGCAGCCTCACCTACGACCTCGTCGACTCCCGGATCATGGTCAGCCGCTGCCTGCGGCGGTCGTGGCGGGATCCGGAGGCGTTCTTCACGGCGCTGATGCTGCCGATCATCCTGATGATGCTGTTCGTCTATGTCTTCGGCGGTGCGCTGCGCGACCATGGGCCGTACGTCGACTACGTGGTACCTGGCCTGATCGTGCTGTGCGCCGGGTTCGGCGCGGGGACGACGGCGGTGGCGCTGGCCACCGACATGGCCGGCGGCATCGTGGACCGGTTCCGGTCCATGCCGATCCGGGCGTCGGCGATCCTGCTCGGCCAGGTAGCGGCGAGCCTCACCCGCAACCTGCTGGCGACCGCCCTGGTCATCGGCGTGGGCCTGGGCATCGGCTGGCGGCCGACCACCTCGGTGTGGCACTGGGCCGGCGCGATCGGAATGATCGTGCTGTTCATCCTGGCGCTGTCCTGGCTCGCCGCGGCGGTCGGCCTGCTCGCCGGCGGCCCCGAGGCGGCGAACTCGTTCACCTTCGTGCTGATGTTCCTGCCCTATGTGAGCACCGCGTTCGTCCCGACGGACACGATGCCGAGCGTGCTGCGGGGCTTCGCCCAGAACCAGCCGTTCACCCCGATCATCGAAACGATGCGCGGCCTGTGGATGGGCCACACCTCCACCGGCGCGAGCCTCGGCCACGAGGCCCTGATCGCCATCGCCTGGTCGGTGGGCATCCTCGCCGTCTCCTGGCTCACCGCCACCCGCCTGTTCCGCCGCAGCACCTCCCACTGACCGGTCACGGCGAAAATCGCACGCCGACCTCCGTTACCAGCTTGGCTCCTCATTCCAGGTTACCTCCTGTATGTAAGCGGAAAACCGTTATCCACAGCCTTCGTTGCTCGGCCCGTCCGGGGTGGATTTTGTCCACAGGGTCATCTTCGGACCATGCATCTTCTAGTCCGAACTGACGTTCGACAGCAGGGTTGGGGTCGGTTATGGTCGGGGCATGCCTTTCGATCCGAAAGATGCAGCCGGCCCTGCGCCGCCGGTCCATCCCAGGCCCGGCACACATCAGGCCGAAAGAACGAGTGGCGTTCCCGCCGGTTCCGAGAACCCGGTTTGTTCGGCCGGTTTCTCGTCGGCTGCTCCCGGCGAGTTTTCCGCCGAGAACGTGCCCGATGCTCCCACCCTCGGCATGCCGGGTGTGTCCGAGGGCGCCGCAGCCGGTGGTGATGGCTCGCGTAGCGCGCACGAGTGCCTGGTCGTCCTCGGCGGGGCGATGGAGGACCTGCTGGCAGCGCAGGGCTGGCAGTGGTCGAACCAGGATGTCGCCGATGTGCTCCACGGCCTGCACGCTCTGGCCGCCCAACTGATCGCCGCCCGTAGCCACACCCTCGTCGAAGCAGCCGCCCGCGGGTTCGCCACCAGCGAGGGCGCCCATGACCTGCCCGCCTGGATGCGTGACCAGCTACAACTGACCCGCGACGACGCGAAGAAGCAGATCGCCCTCGCCTATGACATCCTCAACGGCCCTTACCAGGCTGTCGGCCTGGCCCTGGCCGAAGGCCGGATCGGCCCCGACAACGCCCGGGCCATCCTCGAGTCGCTGCGTACCCTGCCCGCCGACCTCGATGACGCCACCCGCGCCAAGGCGGAAGCCCATCTGCTGGCCTATGCGAATCAGATGGACCGCCGCCAGCTTCACCGCCTGGGTGCCAGCATCCGCGAGCAACTTACCTACGTGGACCCTTCCCCCGGTGGTGACGACCCCCACGCCGACAGCGACACCGGCATTCACAACCGTCGCGGCAACACCGGCAAGCACGGCAACACCGGCAAGCACGGTGACGCCGGCAAGAAGGACAATGCTGGTGGTGACAGTGGTGACGTGCGGGCTGATCCGCAGGACGTCCGCCGGCTCACCTTCACCGACACCGCCGAAGGCACCATGCTCATCCACGGGGAACTGGATGCCGAAGGCGCTGCTCTGCTGCGCACCGCCCTTGACCAGCTCTCCGCCCCGCACCCCGCCGCCGACGGCGCTCTCGATCCACGCAGCCCCGCCCGCCGACGCGCCGATGCGCTTGTCGAGTTCGTCCGCCGCGCGCTGTCCGCCGACGCCGTGCCCTCCACCGGCGGCACCCGCCCCCACCTCACCGTCGTCGTCCCCTGGGCAACCCTGATCGGCAGCGGTACCGAGCCGGCCCTGACCAACTGGCAACTTCCCCTGCCTCGCGAGGTCCTGCGCCGGCTCGCCTGCGACGCGGTCGTCAGTCGCATCATTCTCGACCCCCATGGCGTGCCGTTGGATGTCGGCCGTTCTCGACGAACATTCCCGGCGCATATCCGCCGGGCCGTGGTAAATCGCGACCACGGATGTTGCTTCCCTGGCTGCGACCGCCCACCTTCATGGTGCGAAGTGCATCATATTCGGCCGTGGGTGGACGGCGGAGAAACGGCGCTCGATAATGCAGTTCTCCTCTGCGGTCGGCACCATCATCGAATCCATCGGGAACGCTGGGAAATTATCATGGAAGACGACCGAAGGCCCACTTTTATTCCGCCTCCGCAGGTCGACCCGCAACGCCGCCCCCGCCGAAACCCTTACAGTCAGCCCCCGCCAGATCTCTGCTCATGACTGTGGCCGGAGAGGTGGAACGCTACGTGTCCTGTACTCCTGCCGCGCCTTGGGTGATGCCTGCAGCTCTTCCGGCCACCGGAGATCGTTGGGTTGTCACGCCCGTGTCGCTCACCGGTCGTCTCTGGCTGTCCGAGGTGCGGGTTGCAGCAGACGGCGACGGACCCCAGCCAGGTTGGTCCGTCCCAGGCCAGCGCAACGCCGATGGCCCCATCTGCGCAGCGGTGCGAACACGATGGTGCGAACACGGTGGGCCAGTCGCGTGGGTCACCTGTGCGACTGGCCTCGGACGACCTACTCGCCGAGGAGCTCGTAGACGGTGGTCAGCGACGGGCGGTCGATCGTGTCGCTGAGGGTGACGCTGCCTTCGGCGGTCCGCTTGGCGAGCTCGTCCATGGGGGTGTTGAGGTCGTCCGCCTCGAGCTCGTACACGATCACGTACGGCTGTGCCCCGCCCGACACCGTGATCGGGCCGGCGTCACGGGCGCGGAAACGCCGGGCGGCGACGATCCCGGGCACCTTGAGGACGTCCGGGATGTGCTCCTCGTCGTACCAGCGGTTGTACTCCGCCTCCGCCTCGGCGCTGACGGGACGCGACTGCACCAGCAGGATGCCCTTGGCCATGGGTACTCCAGTCGCTCGCGGACGGCGGTCTGCCGAGTATGTCCAGGACACGCCCGTGGACGCCACCGCTGCGGGCAGCGTCAGATCCGGGCGCCCTTGAGCTGGTTGCAGCGGCGGCACAGCAGTTGAAGGTTGTTCACGCTGGACGCCCCACCGCGGCTGTGCGGAATGACGTGGTCGAACTCCAGGTACTCGCGGGCCCGGCACTCGACGCAGGCACCGCCGTCGCGCTGCCAGACCTCGGCCTTCACCGCCTGCGGGATGGCCCGGCTGTCGCGCGCACCGGGCGCGATCACCAGCCGGCGGGCGACGCGCATCGCGGCGGACAGGACCGCGGCAACGTATTCGGCGTCGCTGACCAGGTAGGCACCACCGCCCCTGGTCGTCGTCGCGGAAATGGCAACCCGGTCGCCACGTGCGGTCACCTCGACGACCTTCGACCAGGCGACCTGGGTGCCGCTGCCGGTGTGGGCGAGAAAGCGCAGCTTGCTGTTGCTGGCGACCAGCCGTCCCGCGGTCTGCTTCGGTCCGTTGGCGAGCTGGCGGATCTGGGTGACGGGGACGTCGAGATGCACGATCTCGTCGAGGTCGAGATGCAGCGTGGTGGTACGCACCGTCGGCAGGTGGCCGGCGCGGATGCGAGAAAGCTCAAGGCCGCGGCGCAGCCACGCGCGCATCTGGTCGATCTCGAAACCGTGCACGTCGAGGCGGCGCACCTCGGCCTCGAAGAACGTCACCTCACTGTCCTCGATGATCCCGTCGTCGAAGGCGAACGTGACGACGCGCTGCAGATGCGTGAGGGCCGCCACCCGGTACCGGGCCTGGCCGGCCGCCATCGGAATCCGATGGAACCGCAGCTCGGCCCAGAGCGGTTCCAGGTGCGCCGGGCCCGCAGCCCCGATGGCGTCCGCGGCCCGCACCGTCCACCGGGCCAGGATCTGGCTGATCTGCTGCTCGCAGGTCGGGCAGGGCGAGACGACCGCGGGCTGCGGGCCGAAGCGGCGGTGCGGTGGACGGACACCGCATCGCTCGCAGCCGCCGACGGTGGCCGACGGCGCAGGCCCGGTGTGTTCCGTCCAGGCCGTGCCGTCCCACCAGCGAACCAGCCCCGCCGCCCGCGGATCCGGATACCAGTCGGCCCGCCGGGCGGACCCGGCCGGCTGCGGCGGCGGGGGAGCCTCGTCCGCGGTGTCGTCGACGGAGATGCCATAGCTACGGGCGAGCCCCGCCAGACCGCTGCTCCAGCCCTGACCGACCGCCCGGTACCGCCACCCGCTCCCACGCCGGTAGAACTCGCCGAACACCATGGTCGTCACAGGATCCATCGCTCCCGGACGGAATCCGGCCAGAACGCGTCCTGCGGGATTCTCGACCGCCACCTGCAGCTCGGCGAGACCGGCGAACGTGCCACCATCAACCGACCCGGCCAGCACCACCGTGGTGATGCCGGGCTCGACGGACGCAAGACGCACCGTCGCCACGCCACCGTGTGCATCGTTGGCGACGTCCACCGCGCCGGACCGGTGCCGAGGCTGGTTGTAGAACACAAAGTCGTCGTCCGAACGGACCTTGCCGGCACCGGTCAACAACACCGCGCAGACGTCGATCGGCACCTGCGAGCCTGCCCTGACGACCGCCCGGACCGTCTCGGTCGCAAGATCGGTGTTCGCACCCCGGACCAGCATCGTGACAGCGCTCATCCCCACCCCCCGTGGAAAACTGCACCAGCGGCCGATCATCGCCGCGGCCGAGCTGATCCGCAGGGTGCGCAGAATACCCGACGTCCCCGACGGGAAGCAGATTCGCTTCTATGCTCCTGCGTGCCGCGAAGCCTTACAGTCCTGGTGTCACAGTCCTGGTGTTCAACGCGCGGCGATCGACGGTGGGCCCCTGGCCTGCGGAACGGGGTGCACAGATGCGACGAGCGGCGCACCTGACCGTCACCACGACGGCGCTGGCCATGGCGCTGAGCCTCAGCGCCTGCGGCGGGTCGTCCGGCACGCCCGCGGCGGCAGCGGTGACCGGCGCCGATGCGGTGAACCGGTGCGCGGCCGGCGACCTGACGGCGTCACTCGGCCCGGTGTCCACGCTCGAAGGGGACCAGCGAGAGCGCCAGATCGTGCTCACCAACCGCTCGTCGCGGCGCTGCGCGGTCAGCGGCTATCCCGGCGTACAGCTGGTCGCCGACGCCGGCAGTAGCTGGGACCTCGAGCGCTCCCCGCTGGTCAACCCGAGCCGGATCGTCCTCGCCCCAGGAAGTGCCGCCCACGCCGCCCTGCGCTATCTGCCCGCCGAGCCAGGCGTCCCCGGCGCGTTCGAGGCGACCCGTATCCTCGTCACTCCACCGGACACCACCACCACGACCACCCTCACCTGGGACGACGGCCCGCTGCTCGACCAGTCCGGCGCTACCCACCCCGGCACCTACGTGCTGGCGCTTACTGCGGGGTGACTGCGTGACGTACCGCCGCACGGCCGGTCAGCGAGGCGCGTGGGAAACCGCGCGGGAGACCAGAGGCTGCTCGACCAGGCTGACGTGCTGGCCGACCGCGGCGCATGGTGCGTTCACGGGGTGGGCGTGGGGGAGTCGGCGCTGTCAGCGGGAGTCGCTGTGGCCGAGGGTGGTGGCTCGTCGGACGCGGCCGGGGTGGCGCTGGGGGACGGGGGCGAGCTCGACGTTTCATCGGGCGCAGGGGTCGGAGCCGGTACGTCCGGTGTGGCGGTGGGTTGCGGCGACGGCTCCTGCGTCGCGGGAGTGACCGGCGGGGAGCTGGGGGCGGGCGTGCCGTCCGGCTTGGCACTGGACGTCGGCTGTGTGGGGGTCGGCGCCGGCCGGGTGGGTGCCGGCGCTGGCGGCGATGCGGACGGCGCCGGCCGGGACGGCGGCGCACTCGGCATCGACGGACTACCGGACGTCGGGCTTGGCACTGGGGTGGCTGCCGGGACGGGTGCCGCCGGTGCCGCTGCGGAGCCCTGCGGTGATCGGGTGTCGCCAGGAGATGCGGACAGAGTCGGTGCCATGGGCGGCCGGGGTGCGGGAAACGCGACCGGGCCCGGCCGGGCCGGCACCGCCGGCACCGTCCCACGCGGACTGGCGTGCATGCGAGCGGCGAAGCGGGCCCGGGGGGTGTGCGCGGACGTGGGCACGGCGATGATCTGGCCGATTGGTCCGGGGTCCGTCGTGGCGATCAGGCCCGGCAGAGGCTGGCCGCTGCCGCCGTCGACGGTCGGGTCGGTGACCATGCCCTTCGCGTGACCGGCCGCCTCGCCCGCTGACTGCTCGCCCGCTGACTGCGGCCCTGGCCCGGTCTCCATCGCGGTGGCGGTGAGCTGGGGGGTGAACCTGGTGGTGACCAGGACGGCGGTGAGCAGCGCGAGAATCGCACCGGTAGCCAGGGTGGCATCGCGCCGGGCCCGCCGTGTGGCGGACATCGGCTGGCGGGCCGGAACGGGCAGGCGGGCATGCCGGCCGGAGCGCCGCGGGGCTCGCGGGGTCTGCTGGGCCTGCTGGGTGGGAACCGGGCGGTGCCGTCCGGTCGCCTGCTGGCGGTGCCTGCTCACTGCGCCTCCCTCCCTGAAACGTGCGCCCCTGAAACGTGCGCCCCTGAAACGCGGGAGTAGTCCGTACGGGACAGTTCCCGGGCCGCTTTCGGGGGCACTCTTACATACCGAAGGAGCGCCTGTCATCCCGGTCTGGCCGGAAAACCCCGTGTCGCGGCACGGGGGTACCCATAAGAGTGTTATCGGCTCATAGCAATGCGGCGACCATCGGCGGGAAGGAGATCAGTGGGCTGGACCGCCCCGATCAAGTTCGGCGAGCCAGGCGGCGGGGCTGGCATCCGACGGCGCGCGCCAGTCACCACGCGGCGACAGTGAGCCGCCGAAACTCACCTTCGGTCCGTCCGGCAGCGCGGAGCGCTTGAACTGGGACGTGGCGAAGAACCGCACGAGGAACTCCCGCAGCCAGCGTTCGATCGTGGCCAGATCATAGGAATGCCGCTCGTCCGCGGGGAAACCCGCCGGCCAGCCCGCCGCGTCGGCGTCCCGCCACGCCGCCCAGGCCAAAAACAGCACCTTCGACGGCGCCAGCCCGTACCGCAGGACGTGGAACAGGAAGAAGTCGTGCAGCTCGTATGGGCCGATCCGGTCCTGGGTGCTCTGCATCGCGCCGGTCTCGGCGTCGGCGGGGACGAGCTCGGGGGAGATCTCGGTGTCGAGAACCGCGGTGAGCAGTGCCCCCGTCGCCTCGTCGAACTGCCCGGAACCCACCGTCCACCGAATGAGGTACTGGATCAGCGTCTTCGGCACCCCCGCGTTCACCGCGTAATGGCTCATCTGGTCGCCGACACCATAGGTGCACCAGCCCAGCGCCAGCTCGGAAAGATCCCCGGTGCCGATCACGAAACCGCCGTGGCGGTTTGCCAGCCGGAAAAGATAGTCGGTGCGCAACCCGGCCTGCACGTTCTCATAGGTGACGTCGTACTGCGCCACCCCGTCCGCGGCCGGATGCCCGATGCCGGCGAGCAGCTGCCGGGCCGCCGGCCGAATGTCGATCTCGGCGGCCTCGACGCCAAGCGCCCGCATCAGCGCCCACGCGTTCGCCTTGGTTATGTCGCCGGTGGCAAAACCCGGCATCGTGTACGCCAGAATCGTCGTGCGCGGAATCCCGAGCAGATCGCACGCCTTCGCCGCCACGATCAGCGCATGCGTCGAGTCCAACCCACCGGACACCCCGATCACCATCCGCCCGTGGCTGTGCCCCGCGGCCACGGCGTCCCGTCCACCGCCCACGGCACGAAAGCGCTGCGCGAGACCGTGCACCTGGATGTTGAACGCCTCATAACAGTCCAGATCGAGCCGCTCCGGCGTGTCCGGCACGAACGGAAACCGCCGCTGCGGCCGGCGCAGCCCCACGTCCCGTCCATGCGGCCGGTGGTCGAAACCGATGGTGCGATACCGCCGCGCCGGCTCCCCGCCGTAGCGGGCCGCATCGGCGAACGTCGGCGTGCGCATCCGCTCCAGGCGGACCCGGCCCAGATCCACGTCGGCGACGACGAGCTGCGGCCCGTCGGTGAACCGCGCCGATGCGGCGAGCAGATCCCCGAGCTCGTGGATGGTGCCCTGCCCGTCCCAGGACAGGTCCGTGGTGCTCTCACCGGTGCCCGCCGCCGAGTAGACGTAGGCTGCCATCGCCCGCGTCGACTGCGCCGCCGACAGCTGCGCGCGCACCGCCGCCTTGCCGACCACGATGTTCGACGCCGACAGGTTCGCCAGCAGCGTCGCCCCGGCGAGTGCCGCATACGACGACGGCGGCACCGGCGCCCAGTAGTCCTCGCAGATCTCCACCCCGACCACCAGATCGTCAAGATCCTGCGCCGCGAAGATCAGATCTGCCCCGAACGGCACCGTCCGCCCCGCCACGGTGATCGTCGAGCCGGCTCCCTCCTGCCCGGCCCCGGAGGCGAACCAGCGCTTCTCGTAGTACTCCCGCGAGTTCGGCAGGTACACCTTCGGCACCACCCCGAGCAGCCGCCCCCGGGAGATCGCCAGCGCCGTGTTGAACAACCGCCCGCCGCACCGCAGCGGCGCCCCCACCAGCAGCAACGGCCCAAGCTGCGCGCTGGCCGCGCACACGGCGTCGACGGCCCGCTCCACCTCACCGAGCAGCGCGTCCTGCAGGTGCAGGTCCCCGATCGCATACGACGACAGCCCGAGCTCCGGGTAGACGACGACGTCCACCCCGTCCGCGTCGGCCTGACGCGCCAGCGCGATCGTCGCCGCGGCGTTACGCGCCGGATCCGCGACCGCCACCACCGGCGTCCCCGCCGCCACCCGCACCAGCCCATGCCGATGGATCGCCCCGAACTCCCGCACCCGCTGCCCCCTGCCGCTGCCCGTGCCGCTGCCTCTTTCCCGTGCCGCTGCCTCCACCATCCACCATCGGTGCGGTCACCCGGTCGGCCATCACCCGGACGTCCGCCAATTCGGGTGATTTGACCATTTTCTATAGGGCTGGAACGACAGCCCATCGGGCATCGGCGCCACAGTGGTCCGGGGCGCATCTGGGCGCGTCCGGGTCGACAGATGTGACATAACGGGACATTCAGGCCAAGTCGAGGGGACGGAAGTCCCCCTCTCGCCACCGTGTTGGCGGCCGACCCTGGAACGCATGGGTCAGAAGACGATCGATGGGAACGAGGCCGCCACATCGGTGGCCTATCGGGCAAGTGAGGTGATCGCCATCTACCCGATCACCCCGGCGTCGGCGATGGGGGAACTCGCCGACGCCTGGGCGGCCAAGGGTATGGCGAACCTGTGGGGCGCGGTACCGGAGGTCGTGCAGCTGCAGAGTGAGGGTGGCGCCGCCGGCGCCGTGCACGGGGCGCTGCAGGCCGGCGCCCTGTCGACGACGTTCACCGCCTCGCAGGGACTCCTGCTGATGCTGCCGAACATGTTCAAGATCGCCGGCGAGCTGACGCCGATGGTCCTGCACGTCGCCGCCCGCACCATCGCCACCCACGCGCTGTCCATCTTCGGTGACCACAGCGACGTGATGGCCGCCCGCACGACCGGCTTCGCCATGCTGAGCTCGGCCTCCCCGCAGGAGGCCCACGACCTCGCCGCCGTGTCCCACGCCGCGACGCTCGCCTCCCGTATCCCGTTCCTGCACTTCTTCGACGGCTTCCGCACGTCCCATGAGCTCAACGAGGTGGACGAGCTCGACGACGCCACGCTGGGCTCGCTGCTCGACGCCGACCAGGTCGAGGCGCACCGCACCCGGGCGCTGTCGCCGGACCACCCGGTCATCCGCGGCACCACCCAGGACCCGGACACGTTCTTCCAGGCCCGCGAGGCCGCCAACGCCTACTACAGCGCCGTTCCCGCCATCGTGCAGCGCGCGATGGACCAGTTCGCCGAGAAGACCGGCCGCCGCTACCGCATCTTCGAGTACCACGGCCACCCCGAGGCCGAGCGGATCATCGTGATCATGGGCTCCGGGCGCACCGCCGTGCGCGACGCGGTGGTCCGCCTGATCGCCCGCGGCGAGAAGGTCGGCTTCGTGCAGGTCCGCCTCTACCGCCCGTTCGACACCGACGCGTTCCTGGCCTGCCTGCCCGCCACCGTGCGCACCATCGCCGTGCTCGACCGCACCAAGGAACCCGGCGCCGCCGGCGAACCGCTGCGCCTGGACGTGCTCGCCGCCCTCGCCGAACGCCCCGAGAGCATGCCCCGG
This sequence comes from Frankia sp. R82, assembly GCF_023716925.1. Taxonomy (GTDB): domain Bacteria; phylum Actinomycetota; class Actinomycetes; order Frankiales; family Frankiaceae; genus Frankia. The sequence goes on along the minus strand of NZ_JAMQQG010000041.1, from coordinate 20,360 downwards.
GTGATCGGCTGCCGCTATGGACTGGCGTCCAAGGAGTTCACCCCGGCGATGGCCGCGGCCGTGTTCACCGAGCTCGCCGCCGCCCGCCCGCGCCGGGAACTCACCGTCGGCATCACCGACGACCTCACCAACCTGTCCCTGCCCGTCGACGGGACCAGCGCCGCCGAGTTCGCCGAGGCCGACGACGTCCGCCGGGCGGTGTTCTACGGCCTGGGCAGCGACGGCACGGTCGGCGCGACCCGGGCCAGTGCCAACATCGTCGCGAACCACACCGACCTGCACAGCCAGGCCTACTTCGTGTTCGACTCGAAGAAGTCCGGCTCGATGACGGTGTCGCACCTGCGGCTGTCGCCGCGCCCGGTCGACGCCCCCTGGCTCATCCGCGACGCCGAGTACGTCGGCTGCCACCAGTTCTCGCTGCTGGAGCGGGTCGACGTCCTGGCCGTGGCCGCCCCCGGCGCCACCGTCCTGATCAACAGCCCGTACGGGCCGGACGAGGTGTGGGAGCACCTGCCGGCCAACGCGCAGCGCCACCTGCTCGAGGGGCGGGCCCGGCTGTTCGTCGTCGACGCCGACCGGGTCTCCCGCGAGGCGGGCCTGCCCGGCATCGTCAGCCCCGTCCTGCAGACCTGCTACCTGAGCCTGTCCGGCCTGCTGCCCGGCGAGCAGGCCGTCGCCGCGGTCAAGGACGCGATCCGCATCGCCCAGGGCAAGCGCGGCGAGAAGGTGCTGGCCCGCAACTACGCCGCCGTCGACGCCTCCCTGGGCGCCCTGGCCGAGGTGACGCTGGCCGGCCGCAGCCTCGGCAGCGTCGCCGCCGTCCGGGTCCTCGCCCCGGACGCCCCGGTGTTCGTCAAGGAGGTCACCGCCCGGATCATGGCCGGCGAGGGTGAGCTGCTGCCGGTCAGCGCCCTGCCCGTCGACGGCACGTTCCCCGTCGGCACCGCCCGCTACGAAAAGCGCGGCATCGCCCACGAGCTGCCGATCTGGGACGCGGACCTGTGCATCAACTGCGGCAAGTGCGCGCTGGTCTGCCCGCACGCCGCGATCCGGATGTCCGCGTTCGACCCGGCGCTGCTCGCCGACGCCCCCGACACCTTCAAGACCCGCACCCCGCGGGAGAAGGACCTCGCCGGCCTGCAGGTCACCGTCCAGGTCTCCCCGGACGACTGCACCGGCTGCAGCCTGTGCGCCAAGGTCTGCCCCGCGGTCGACAAGAACGACTCCGAGCACCGCGCGCTCGACATGGTCGACGCCGCCCCGCGCCTGGCCGAGGAGCGCGCCGGCTGGGCGTTCCTGGAGACCCTGCCCGCCTTCGACCCGACGCTGGTCCCCGGCGACGACGTCCGCGGCTCGCAGCTGCGCCAGCCGCTGTTCGAGTTCTCCGGCGCCTGCTCGGGCTGCGGCGAGTCGCCGTACCTCAAACTGATGAGCCAGCTGTTCGGCGACCGCATCCTGGTCGCCAACGCCACCGGCTGCTCGTCGATCTTCGGCGGAAACCTGCCGACCACCCCGTGGACGGCCGACGCCGCCGGACGCGGCCCCGCCTGGGCGAACTCGCTGTTCGAGGACAACGCCGAGTTCGGCCTCGGCATGCGCCTGGCCCTGGACGCCCGCGCCCGCGAGGCCCGCCGCCTGCTGCGCATCGCCGCCCCGCTCGTCGGCGACAGCCTGGTGGACGAGCTGCTCGCCGCCGACCAGCGCACCGACACCGGCATCGCCCACCAGCGCACCCGGGTCGCCGAGCTGCGCCGACGCCTGGCCGCCCACCCCGAGCACGACCGCCGCCTCGACGCCCTCGTCGACGACCTCGTCGAGAAGGCCGTGTGGATCGTCGGCGGTGACGGCTGGGCCTACGACATCGGCTTCGGCGGCCTCGACCACGTGCTCGCCTCCGGACGCAACATCAACGTCCTCGTGCTCGACACCGAGGTGTACTCGAACACCGGCGGCCAGGCGTCCAAGTCGACGCCCCGCGGCGCCGTCGCGAAGTTCGCCGGTGGCGGCAAGCGCACCCGCAAGAAGGACCTCGGTCTGCTCGCCGCCGCCTACGGCGACGTGTACGTCGCCCAGGTGGCCCTCGGTTCCAACGACAAGCACACCGTGCGCGCCTTCAACGAGGCCGCGAGCTGGGACGGCCCGTCGCTGATCGTCGCCTACTCGCACTGCATCGCCCACGGCATCGACATGACCGACGGCCTGAACCACCAGAAGGCCGCGGTGAAGTCCGGCTACTGGCCGCTCTACCGGGTCGACCCCCGCGAGGAGATCCCCTTCTCGCTGGACTCGCGCAAGCCGTCGCTGAGCTTCGCCGAGTTCGCCGCCACCGAGACCCGGTTCACCCGGCTCGCCGCGGCGGCCCCCGACGCGGCCGCCCAGCTCGAGGAACAGGCCCAGCACGACATCCGCGAACGCTGGGCTGTCTACGAGCGTGAGGCTGCCGCTCCCCGCACGCCCGCCACGCCGGACTGACCCATCCGCCGTGGCGGGGCCGCACCGGTGCCGGCGGCGGAGGGCATCTGCCGCCGGCACCGGTGCGAGGTTGCCGCCGATCACCTGCACGACATCTCGGTGTAGTACCTATGAATCGACCACCATCCAGTCATGAGGAGGATCCGGCGTTGACCAACCAGGTTGGTTCCGAGTGGGGCCCGCTTGCCGCCCTGGCCGGCGAATGGGAAGGCGACCAGGGCATCGACATCGCCTTCGGTAACGTCGAAGGCTCGATGATCACGACCCCGTACCGGGAGAAGGTCACTCTCAAGCCGTTTGGCCCCGTCGACAACGGCAGCCAGCACCTCTACGGCCTCGACTACCGGATGGCCGCCTGGCGCACCGCCGTCGAGGAGGAGAACCCCTTCCACACCGAGGTCGGCTACTGGCTGTGGGACGCCGAACTCGGCCACGTGATGCGCTCGTTCATGGTCCCCCGCGGCCAGACCCTGATCGCCGGCGGCGAGGCCACCGTCGACGCCACCAGTTACACGATGCGCGCCGAGCAGGGCTCCACCAGCTACGGCATCCTGTCCAACCCGTACCTGATCAAGGCGGCGAACACCACTCTCTACGAGGTGGCGATCACCCTTTATCCGGACGGCGGCTGGGGCTATGACGAGAAGACCGTCATCACCCACGGCCGCGTCGCCGAGCCCGTCATCCACACCGACCGTAACGTTCTGCGCCGCGCCGCCGACGCCTGAGCAGCGCCGACGCCCCTGCGCCATCGTGCCCCGGTCGCCTACTCGGTGACCGGGGCACACCCGCTCGGCCGCACCCGCAGCCCGCGAGAACCGCATGAGCTGCGCGGCCGGCGGACGGGTACAAAGGAGTTCAGCCTGGCCGGTGAACGAATGGGCATCACCGTCGCTCACCCTGAGGTGATCGGCATCCTCGGCCGAATCATGGCGCCCTACTCGCTGTCGGTGTCCGCCATCCGCGCGGTCACACCTGCGATGTCACCGCAGGGGGTTGCCTACGGCCGGGCCACCATCGCTCAGATCCGGGCCGAACGCGAGCGGCTGCACCGTCACCTCGCCGCGTCCGCGATGGTGACCCGGATCTTCCCGAGCGACGCGAACTTCCTGCCTGTTCAGACCACGGGCGCGGGACGAGCTGCTCAAGGTCCTCCTGATGCCAGCGTCAGCCACCGAACAGGCTGGCAGGTAGGTCTGCATGCCGCAGGCGGTGGGTGTCGACATGGTCGGGCCCGGTGAGGATGACGGGGTCCTCGTCGGGCAGCAGGTCCGTGGCCATGGTGCGGCGCAGAGCCTCCTCAAGGGACTCGACACTTTCGGCGAGCACAAGTGCGAGCGCTGTTCCGTCCGCGGCAACCGCCGTCAGGCAGGCCACCAGACCCGGCACCGCCTGCATCGCCGGCCAGATACGCCGCCGACCGCTGTCGGTGAACGCGTCCACCCAGGCCCGGTCGTGCGGACCATCGAACTCGGTGCTCTGCACATACCGCGCCGGCCCGGCCACCTCCAGCCCGCGTCCGCCGGCGGTGACCTGATAACGCAACCCGGCCTCGATCCGCAACCCGTCCCTGACCTCGACGAGCGCGGTGCTGCCGGCGCCGCTGTTCTCCCAGACGGTGATGAGCAGGGCAGGCACGCCGGTCTCGCGGCTGGGCATGCCCATCGCCCGGCTGACCAGCGCTCCGGCGCCACCTTCGACGGTGGCGAGCACCGCGTCGACCCAGTCGTCGTTGTGCGGCGGCGACGCGCCGATGATCGGATGCACGATGATGTCCATCGAAATCTCCCGGTGATTCGGTTCGGATGGTGACGGCCTCGACGATGCCGCCGTTCGCCGTCGCGAACCTCAGTGCCGCCACTGGTTTCCGCCACTGAGGCGGTTCCGCGGAACCGTCGGGGACGATGATGGAGCCGTGCCGAACGCGGAACGTCCCTTCGCCGGCCGGCAGTCGGAACTCGCCGCGCTGCGCACTTGGCTGCACGACGCCGAGCAGGGCCACGGCAGCGTCGTGCTGATCACCGGTCCGGGCCGGTTCTGCAAGAGTCGCCCGGTCGCGCTCCGTCCCTCTCACGGTCGATCGTCCGCGTCGTTGTGGAGGATGAGGGCATCGAGGTCGGTGAAGGTGGGGGCAGACGGGCTGCTTGGGGGGTCGCTGCGCAGGCTCTGCCCATTGGCGGCGCGGACGGTGATGGTGCCGTCGTGGTGACGGTGGACGACGAGGCCAAGGTCGTGGATGGCGCGATGGTGGGCGCCGCAGACGAGCAGGAGAGACTCGACATTGGTTTCGCCGTGGTCGGCGTGCCACTCGTTGCAGTGATGGATGTGCAGCCACCGAGTGTGCTCGCAGGAGGGAAACTGACAGATTCCCTGATCGCGGATGTAGACGGCGTCACGAAGGCGGCGAGTGGGCAGCCGATGGCGTCGGCCGAGGTGCAGCGGATTGTCGTGGAGGTCGCTGACCAGCGCACGGATCATGCTGTCGCAGCCGAGGCGGCTGACCATGGCAGGGGGTAGACCGATGCCCCAGCCGAGGACGGCAGCGGTTGCGGCGGGAAACCGGCTGCGCGCGCTGCCCTGCTCCTCCTCCCGCACACCCTCTTCCCGCACCTCATCGTCATCCGGTGTTGTGGGGGGATCCTCCTGGCGGGACTCTGCGGTGCCCCTGCCGGGGGCTGTGAAGTGGATCGTGAGGGTGTGCGGGGAGTCCTGCAGGGCGGGGGCGTCGTGATGGAGGAACGCCTCGGCGAGAGCGATGAGGGCATCGGCGTCACGAGCTCGCATGCGGGGCGCGTGAACGAGTTCGCCGTCGGTGGGGGGCCCGGCTGGGGCCTCCTCCTCATCGGTGCCGAGACTGCGCAGGGCCGCGTTGATGGCGGTGACAAGCACGGCAGCGTCGTCGGGGGAGAGCGTGGCGGTGAGGCGGATATTGCCGTCGCGGGTGGGTTCGAGGGAAAGGGCGCGGGCGTCACGGAGTTTTGCGGGGTCGGCAGTCTGCTGACGGTGGCGGGAGACAAGGCGCTCGAGGCGGCTGGCGGTGTTCTTGAAGGCATGCTGCAGCCACGCAGCTTCGTTTGCCGGGGTGGCGACGCGGGCGATGGCGCGCAGCTTGGAGTAGGACAGTTGCCCGGCAGCAGCCGCAGCGTTGACGGCGGGCAGGCGCGTCAGGGCATGAGCGGTGGCGAGCTGCTCGCGGGCGGTGCGCAGATCCAGACTGCAGTGCAGGGCAAGCCAATGGGCGCAGGAACGGACACCGAGACCATCCCAGCCGTTGCGGCGGTCGAACGCCGCGATGGTGGTCAGCCAGGTGTGGGTGGCGGCAGCGAGGCGGACGGACCAGCGGCGGAGCGTCTGTACGACCTCGTCCAGCGGGGCGAGGTCGGGATCGAAGTCGGACGTGGGGAAAGTGGCCGTGGAGCTGGGGGTATGCGTCATGGTCGTCACCGGCTCAGGGGTGAGGATCGGGTGGTTGCTGGCAGGTCCAGTGTCTCACGGGCGGGCCGGTTTTTCGATCGCCTGAGCGAATTTTTTCGAACATATTTTCGACTGGATCTGTGCTCGGGCCCATGGTCTTTTGGGGCGCCGAGAGCCTGCTATGTGCAATCGGGTCCGGCTGGCCAGTGAGGCCGGCCCGACCGTTGGGTGACAGCTCTGTTGGGTGACAGTCGGGCGTTGAGTGACAACTGGGCACGGATGGTGAGTGGAACGGTTCCGCGGAACCGTCCGGCCGGCTGGTCCTGGGCTGGCAGCGCTATCGGCGGTAGGGCTGCGCTGGCGGCGGGATGGAGCTCAGTGCGGCGGAGATGTCGAAGGCGGGATCGCCGGCCAGCAGATCGACATCCATGATCACGTCGCAGCCGAGGGTGTGGTGACGCCAGAAGCAGCGGTAACGGCCGCGGGGGCGTCGACGGGCTCGGCGGCCCTGCAACGCCCAGGTGGTGCCGGGAGTGGTCGGCCACACCGCAAGTACCCGACGGCGGCCGAGTGGGATCACGTCTGCGCGGGCGATGTGGCGCCAGCCGAGGTCGACCTGATGGCCGCCGACCTCCGCATGGATGCCGTGCGGGCTGATCGACAGCGCCGGGCGGCGAACGCCGTACCGCAGCCGCCACCAGGCCATGGGCATGGCAAACAAGCAGCCGATCAGGACGATGGTCGCCCCGACGATCTGGTTGCCGATCGCCTGCCGATCGACGACACCGCCCTGGCGGGCCTGGTGCACGGCGTCGGAGGTGGCCGTGGCAATCGCTGACATCGCCCAGGCGGCCAAACCGACGCTGCCCACGGTGAGGATCAGGCCAACGGCCAGGAACATCTGCCAGCGGCCGGGGAAAATGGCAGCTTGGGGCACCGGCCGTGCCGGCGGGGCTGACGGTGGCGGGGCTGACGGTGGCGGGGCTGACGGTGGCGGTGGAGTGGGATGGGCGTTGAGCTCGGCGGCGCGTTGGTCGAGTAGGCGGGTGACGCCTTCGGGCCAGCTGGGGCCGGAGAGGGGGACGTCGCCGGCGAGCCAGCCGAGCAGGGCGTCGGGGGCGGGGCGGTCGCCGGGGTCCTTCGCCAGGCAGGACTGGACGAAGCCGCGCAGGTCGGCGGGGACACCGGTCAGGTCCGGCTCGGCGTGTACGACGCGGTACAGGACGCTCGCGGGGGCGCCACGGCCGAACGGGCTGCGGGCGGTCGCGGCGAAGGCCAGCACGGCGCCGAAGGCGAACACATCGCTTGCGGGGCCGGCAGGCTCGCCGCTGGCCTGCTCGGGCGACATGTAGGCGGCCGTTCCGACGATGTCTCCGGAGCGGGTGAGCTCGGTGTGGTCGGCGGCGCGGGCAATGCCGAAGTCGATCAGGCGGGGGCCGTCCGTTGCGAGCAGGACGTTGCTCGGTTTGAGATCGCGGTGGACCAGGCCGGCGCGATGGACGTCGATGAGTGCCTCGAGCAGGCCGGCGCCGAGACGGCGCAGCACCCGGGCCGAGAACGGGCCGGCCTGTGCGACGGCCTCGTGTAACGACGGCCCGGACACGTACTGGGTGGCCAGCCATGGGGTGGGGCCATCCGGGTCGGCGTCCACGACGGGTGCGGTGAACGCGCCGGAGACCCTCCGTGCCGCGGCGACCTCCCGGCGGAAGCGGTCGCGAAAGACGTCGTCCGCGGCGAGCTCGGGGCGGATCAGCTTGACCGCGGTCAGCCGCCCGGAGGTGGAGTGCGCGAGGAAGACCCGGCCCATGCCACCCTCGCCGAGCCGGGCCCGCAGCGTGTACGGACCGACCACGGGCGGATCACCCGGCTCAAGATCCCGCATACCCGGCCGGACGACGTTCGACGGTCATCATGCTCCGTGCGAGACGGGGCCTCAGGGCACAGGCCGCAGGGGTGACGGGAGGGTCTGCCGCAGACTAGTACAGAGGGCCACCGGGTGGGAACTCAGGGGGTTGCTGCCAGCCGGCTGAACAGGCAGCCGAGGAGGCCGGGGTAGCTGCGGGGGAGCAGGCGGGCGATGACGTCGGCGATCTTCGCGTCGGCGCCGACGAGGATCCGCGGATGGCCGGCCTCGACGCCGCGCACGATCCTGTCGGCGGCCTGGTGTGGGGACAACCGCAGTAGGCGGTCGTTGTAGAAGCGGATGCGCTCCCGGTACTCGTCGGTGATCTGCTCGCCACGGCGGCGGGCGTCGGCCAGGGCGGCGTTGGCGATGTTGGTCCGGACCCCGCCGGGATGCACGACGGTGACCTGTACGGGATGGCCGGCCTGGCGCATCTCCACCCGCAGTGTCTCGGTGAAGCCGCGGACGGCGAACTTCGACGTGCAGTACGGGCCGAGTTCGGGCTGGGCAAGCAGGCCGTTGAGGCTGGAGATGTTGATGACATGGCCGTCACCGGAGGCGACGAGATGCGGCAGGAAAGCGCGGGTGCCGTGCAGCACGCCCCACAGGTTCACCGCCAGCACCCGGTCGTAGATGGACCAGTCGGCGTCCAGGATGGTGCTGCCGCCGCCGGCGATGCCGGCGTTGTTGTACAGCTGGTGCACCCGGCCGAACCGGGCCTGGACGTCGGTGGCGTGGGCCTCGACGGCGGCGCGGTCGGAGACGTCCAACCGGGTGGTGTGCACGTCGGTGCCGATGGCTTTGGCCAGCGCGGCGGTGTCGGCGAGGCTGCGTTCGTCGACGTCGGACAGAGCGAGGATGCCGCCACGGCGGGCGATGCCGAGGGCGAGTGCCCGGCCGATGCCGGAGCCCGCCCCGGTGATGACGACGACCTTGCCTTGGATGGCACTGCCTTGGATGGCGCTGCCTTGGATGGCACTGCCTTGGATGGTGCTCATGACGGTTTCCTCCGGACGGCAGGGGGCTCCCATCCTGCCGTCGGGAACCTGCGTGGCGCAGCGTCATGTCATCTTGGCGGACCGCTACCCGGGCGGAGCGCGGTTTAACGGGTGCCGTTCACGGGCGATGCCTGGGGTATGCCCGCGCAGACCGACCCATCGCAGCCCACGACATCGCAGCCCACACCGCAGCAGGAGGAACCAGAGATCTCCAGACATGCGGACGGCACACCCTCGGCGCGCAGCGTGCAGGTGGCGCAGGCGGCGGGGCTGGCACCCGAGGCGGTGGCCGACCCGGGCACGCTGCCCGCCGAGGCCCGCAGCGCCATCCCCCTGCAGCAGGACGGCGGGGCCGAGCAGGGCGAGAGCGGGCTGACGGTCGCGATCGCCTTCGTGGCCAACCTGGTGATCGCCGTCGCGAAGTCGGGGGCGGCGCTGCTCACCGGGTCGGCGTCGATGGTCGCCGAGGCGGCGCACTCGTGGGCCGACACCGGCAACGAGATCTTCCTGGTGGTGGCGCAGCGGCGCTCGCGGCGTCCACCGGAGCCGGGGCATCCGCTCGGGTTCGGCCGGGAGGCCTACGTCTGGTCGCTGTTCGCGGCGATGGGTCTGTTCGTCGCGGGCGGCGCGGTGTCGATCACTCACGGGGTGCAGGAGCTGTTCGCCGAGGAGGGCGGCGGCGACTATCTGATCGGTTACATCGTGCTGGCGGTGTCGTTCGTGCTGGAGGGCACCTCCTTCCTGCAGTCGGCCCGGCAGGCCCGCAAGGAGGCCGCCTCGATGAACCGCGACCTCATCGAGCACGTCCTGGAGACGTCCGACCCGACGCTACGGGCCGTGTTCGCCGAGGACTCCGCCGCGCTCGGCGGCATCGTGATCGCCGCGCTGGGGCTGGCGCTGCACCAGACCACCGGTGAGGCGGCGTTCGACGCCGTCGGGTCGATCCTGGTCGGGGTGCTGCTGGGGCTGGTGGCGCTTGTGCTGATCGGGCGCAACCGGCAGTTTCTCATCGGCCAGGAAGCCGACCCGCAGGTGCGTTCGGCCACCGTCCGAGCCCTGCTGGCGCTGCCCGAGGTCGACCGGATCACCAAGCTGCGCGTCGAGGTGGTGGGCCCGCGGATGGTCACCGTCGTCGGCGACGTCGACATCGTCGGGGACGAGAGCGAGTCGCAGGTCGCGGTTCGACTGCGTGCGGTCGAGGCGAAACTGATGGCGTCGCCGGCGGTCGTGCACGCGGTGCTGAGCCTGTCCGCGCCGGACGAGCCGTCGCTGACCGTCGACGCGGCACCTCGCCTGGCTGGGTGACCTGTGGGCGCCCCGGAGGGCGTCGTCGACGATGTCAGTGATCCTTTGCTCGAGCTGGTGCATCCGGCGCCCGGTGAACTCCGGAGTGAGCAGACGCCGCAGGCGGGTGCGCTCGGGCGGGTCCTTGGCGAGCAGGTTGCTGGCCGCTGACATCGTCACTGGCCGCTGACATCGTCACTGGCCGCTGACATCGTCACTGGCCGCCACCCTGGACGTTTTTCTGGCCTGTGGCGAGATGATGCGTTCCGGGGGCCTGGACCTGCCCGCGCTGGTGCCGTGGCGCAGTGGCGCGGCGATCGGTACGAACTGGCCGGCGCACTGGCCGATCTGGGCGACGCGCAGCACAGCCACGGTGAGGACGAACGGGCACGGGCGACTGCCCGCCGAGCCCGAACCCTGGCCCGGGAGTGCGGCGCCGCGGCACCGGGGCGTCCGATCGGTGACCGCGACCCGGTGCGTGGAAGCCTGTCGGTGGCCCTGTCACTCGCTGCAGGGGCGGACACCCGGCTCAGCGCCGCCGAGCGGCGGGTGGCGCTGCTGGCTGCTGGCTGCCGGTGGGCGGACCAACGGGGAGATCGCGGCACTGCTGCACATCATCGTCAGCACCGTTGAGCAGCATCTGACCCAGGCCTATCGCACGGTCGACCACCACCGCTGCGCGTTCGGTCACCAGCGTGTGGGTCGCGAACGACGACTGGCCGAACCACCGACCGCCGACCGTGCCCGCAGGGGTCGCGGCTCGCCGGGCAGGTCGAATTCCACGATGTCGTTCACCGGCGCCGGCACCTCCTCAGTTCGGAGACCGCCGGCCCGGTGTGTTCGGCCGGCTGAAGGTACCGTCCGGCATGGCGCCAAAATCCGGCTTGGGTCAGTCTGCCCGGCCTGGGGCCACCCTGCTCAGCCTGGGAGTTCGGTCAACCGGACGATGATCTGCTCGACCACCGAGTGGACGAACTCGTCGGGCACGATCGGCGCGCGGATCAGGGAGTACTGCACCAGCATGGCGGGCCCGGCCGCGGCCACCAGCTCGTTGGCCGCGTCGGGGCGGATCACGCCACGCTCGGCCGCCTGCCGCAGCACGTCCAGGATCAGCGCGGTACACGGCTCGACCACGTGGTCGATGATCGCCTGTCGGACGAGGGGACGATCGCAGCCCGCCTCGGCGGACACGAGCTGGAACGCCGTGCCCCGGGTGGCGGTGAAGGCCGTCTGAATGCACTGCAGCAGCGCCAGTACGTCGCTACACAGATCGCCGCGAAGCGCCACGTCCGCCGGTGCGGGCAGGGCGTGCCGCAGGGCCTCGGCGACCATCTGCTCCTTGGAGGCCCAGCGGCGATACAGAACGGCCTTGCTGGTGTGGGCGGTGGCGGCGACCCGTTCCATGGTGAGGCTGGCATAACCGGCGGTCTGAAGCTGGTCGAACACCGCCTCGTAGATCGCTCGGCGCAGCGTGTCGCCGCGGCGACGGGCGCCGGCTGGCACGGACCCGGCTGGCACGGACCCGGCTGGCACGGACCCAGCTGGCACAGGCACGGAGGGGGCCAAGGCCACTATCACCCGCCTTCCGTCGGCTTACCTGCCCACAGGTTCGAGCCTATCTGAGCTGGGGGTGCGTGGCGCTGGTCAGTCGACTGTCGCGCCCGCCTCGCCGTGGGCACGGCGGGCCAGCTCACCGGCCAGCCGCCAGGTGCGGATCCGCTCGTCGGCCGAGCGGAAGGCGACCGGACTGATGCGCAGGTCGGTGGCACCCGCATCCAGGTAACGCTGCAGGCCCGCGGCGACGGTCTCCTCGTCGCCGATCAGGGCGAGGTCGGCCGGACCGGCCACTCCCTCCCGGTCGAGCGCCGCGCGGTAGGAGGGAACGGCCGCGTAGTGCGCCAGGACGCGCTGGGCCTGGGCGCGGGCCGCGACCACATCCGTGGTGACCACGGCGGGCACACCGGCACCGATGACCGGCGCCGGCCGGCCCGCTGCCCGCGCCGCCGAGCTGATCGCGGGGACGATCAGCTCGGCCAAGACCCGGGGGCCGGCGAGGAACGGCAGGGTTCCGTCGGCGAGTTCACCGGCGGCCCGCAGGGTCTGCGGGCCCATGGCCGCGACCAGGAGGGGAACGGGCGCGACGGCGGTCCGGGCGAGCCCGGGGGAGGACGTGTCCAGCCGGGCGGTGACGGTGGGACCCTCCAGGTCGGCGCCACCCGTGGCCAGCGCCGATCGCAGGATCCGCAGGTAGTCACGCAGGTGGCGGACGGGCCGGTCGTAGGGGACGCCGTAGATCCGCTCGATCATCGCCTTGTTGCCCATCCCGACACCGAGCTGGAACCGCCCGCCGGAGGCCACCTGTGCCGTGCGCGCGGCCGCGGCGACGACCAGCGGGTGTCGTGGATAGATCGGCACCGCGGCCGTGCCGATCCGGACGCCAGGCACCTCCCGACCCAGCACCGTTGCCACGGCGATCGCGTCCAGGTCGAGGCCCTGGGACAGCCATACCTCGTCGAGGCCCAGCTCGGCCGCCTCACGTGCCTGCGCGACGACGGCAGCGAGCGGATCGGTCGGCTCGCCCGGCGACGGCCGGGACGGCAACGAGATTCCGATGCTCATCGCAGGTTCACCTCGGCCGGGCGGACGGCCTCGGCGCCGTCGATCACCCGGTGGTCGAAGGCGAGGTTCAGGCGCATGAGCGGGGCTGCCCCGACCACGCCGGCACGTACCACCGGGCGGTCCAGCACACGGCCGATGCCCAGGGTGATCGTGGTGCCGCCGACCGAGTGGAACCCGTCCGCCGCGCGATGGCCGAGGGAGGTGACCGCGAAGGTACCCATGACGAACCCCCGTTTCGGCAGCAGCCGAGCCGCCTGCGCGAACTTGCGCCTCTGCTGCTGCACGTTCTCGATCGTAGTGCGGTGCAGGTCGCGTAGTACGACGGACAGCACAACGCGTTGGCCGCCGAGGGTTCGGTCAAGGGTGATCTTACCGTTGACGAACGGCACCGCGAGATCGTCGGTCTGCTGTACGGCCTGACGACCGAGCATCCGACCTGGGAGAAGCTCCACCGTCAGCTGATGCTGGCGCCGCAGGAGCTGTACCACTCCATCCTGTCCATCCGGGTCGAGGACGCCCGGCTGGTAACACCTGCGGGCCCGATCTGACCACTGGCAGCCGGCCAGGCTGCTGCCCCCCAGACCCCCGATGCATTAGGGTACTTAAAAGTTCCCTAACGGCCGGGAGGCCTCCATGTCCTCGTCGCCCCAGGGCGAGACCACCGACGGGCCGTCGCCCCGCGAGGCCAGGCAGGCTCGTCTGGCGCTGCTCACGATCGTCGCCACCCAGCTGATGCTTGTCCTGGACATCACGATCGTGAACGTGGCCCTACCGAAGATCCAGGACACCCTCGACTTCTCGACGACGAACCTGGCCTGGGTGCTCAACGCCTACACGCTCACCTACGGTGGGCTGCTGCTGCTCGGCGGGCGCACCGGCGACATCCTCGGCCGCCGCAACACGCTGCTGGGCGGGATCTCGTTGTTCACCCTCGCCTCGCTGCTCGGCGGCCTGGCCACCGAGCCGTGGATGCTGGTGGTCGCCCGGGTCGGCCAGGGTGTCGGGGCCGCGTCCGCCTCCCCGAACGCGCTGGCACTCATCGCGGCGAACTTTCCGGCGGGCCCGGCCCGCACCCGGGCGATGGGCGCCTGGGCCGCGGTGTCCGGCGTGGGCGGCTCGATCGGGCTGATCCTCGGCGGCATGCTCACCACCTGGCTGTCCTGGCGGTGGGTCATGTTCATCAACATCCCCTTCGGGCTCGCCATCGTGCTGCTGGCGCCCCGGGTCCTGCGGACGCCGGAGCGCAACGAGGGCCGGTTCGACGCCGCCGGGGCGCTGGCCTCCGTCGTAGGCCTCGCGTCACTGGTGTACGGCTTCCTGCGAGCATCGTCGGACGGATGGAGTGACAGCCAGACGATCATCGCCTTCGGTCTCGCGGTCGCGGCCCTGGCTGCGTTCGTGGCCATCGAGTCGCGTGCCGTGCAGCCGGTCGTGCCGCTGCCCCTGATCACCGAACTCGCGCGGGTACGGACCTACCTGATGATGCTGCTGCTGACGGGAAGCATGTTGAGCATGTTCTTCTTCGGAACCCAGGTTCTGCAGGAGATCCTCGGTTTCAGCGCGCTGCGGGCCGGGCTGGCCTTCCTTCCGCTGTCGCTGGGCATCCTGGTCTCGGCGTCGCGCACCTCGAAGCTGCTTCCCCGGTTCGGTCCGAAGCCGCTCATGCTGGTGGGCTCCGCGCTCGCCACCGGTGGCATGGTGTGGCTGACCCAGGTCTCCGTGGACAGCAGCTACCTGTCGGTCATGGTCGGCCCACTGTTGATGTTCGGCTTCGGCCTTGGGCTGCTGTTCGTGCCACTGAGCGTCAGTCTGGTCGCGGGCGTGGAGCCGCGGCTGTCCGGCTCGGCGGCGAGCATGATGGTCACCGTCCAGCAGGTCGGCGGCGCGCTGGGAGTCGCCGTGCTGGTCACCGTTTTCGGCACGGCCAGCCGGCACGCCCGCGACGATGCGCCGGCCGGTCTGTCTCCCGCCGACGTGGCCCGCTACGTCCTGGCGCACGGTATCGCGCGAGCCTTCGTCCTCGGCGCGATCATGGTCGGCTTCATCTTCCTGCTGGTGCTGGTCACCCGGCCGATCCGGTTGGGAGACGCCCCGTCCCTGGCGGGTAGCGGTGGCGCGGTCGGGGGCTTCGGCGGGGATCCGGCCGGCCGGGACGGTTCCGAGCGGTCCGTTCCGGACCAGTCGGCGACCAGGGAGGGCGATGCGGCCGGAGCTCCCCCCTGGACACCTGAGCGCCGGTGACCCGACCCGACCCGACCCGACCATAGCCCGGGCCCTCGCCGCCCGTCCTGAGGTGCTGGTGTGCGACGAACCGGTGTCCGCCCTCGACGAGGTGCTGGTGATGAAGGACGGCCGGGTGGTGGAGTCCGGGGCGACGGTGGCGGTCTTCGAGCATCCGCAGGCGGCGCATACCAGGGAGCTGCTGGGGCACTGCTTGCCAGTAGTTCACACCGGAGCGCAGCTGGCCATTACGGGCGCGGCGAGCACCTCGCGGCGTGGGCACGCCCGCGACCGCCGCTGTGTCGAACGCCTGTTTGATAATCTGGTGCTCGTGGGAGTCGCACCGTTCCAGGCCTCGCTGCTGGATGCCGCTCTGCTGGACGGCGCCGCGCAGGTGTCGCTGCGACCGCTCGGGGCGGCGGTGCGCCGCCGTCCGCTGTCGTCCGGAGCGTGGGTGGACGTGTGCAGAGGCTGGGTCGAGGGCGCCGATCTGCTGTTCGATCGGCTACGGGCCGAGGTGCCGTGGCGGGCGGAGCAGCGGCCGATGTACGACCGGGTGGTCGCCGTGCCCCGCCTGCTCGCCTGGTACGGCGAGGGGGCGTCGTTGCCCGATCCGGTGCTCGGGCAGGCCCGCCGCGCCCTCGAGGAGCACTATCACGACGAGCTCGGCGAGCCGTTCGCCACCGCCGGTCTGTGCCTCTATCGCGACGGGCGGGACAGCGTCGCCTGGCACGGCGACCGGATCGGCCGGGGCGCGCGGTTCGACACGATGGTCGCGATCGTGGTGCTCGGCAACCCGCGTCCGCTGCTGCTGCGCCCACGCGGGGGAGGCCCTGCCCTGCGCTTCGAGTTCGGCCATGGTGACCTGCTCGTCATGGGCGGCAGCTGCCAGCGCACCTGGGATCACGCCGTGCCCAAGACGGCGCGGCACGTCGGCCCCCGGGTCAGCATCCAGTTCCGGCCCCGGGATGTCCGGTGACCGGTGCGGGTCAGGCGGCGTAGGGCTCCACCTCGCGGGCCTCGCGCAGGGCGCGTCCCCACCAGGCGAGCTGGTTGAGCAGGGCGGCGGCCGCCGCGGCGATCTGCGGGTCGGTCACCACCCGGCCACCCGCGGCGAAGTCCGCGGGACGCACGCCGTGCAGGCTCACCCCGTCCCGCACGCTCACGGCATGCAGTTCGGCGAACACGCCCCGAAGGTGCTCGACGGCCCGCAGCCCACCGCTCATCCCGCCGTAGGAGACGAAGCCGACCGGCTTGGCGAACCACTCCTGCCGGTACGAGTCGAGGATGTGCTTGAGCGCCGCGGGATAGGAGTGGTTGTACTCCGGTGTGATCACGACGAAGCCGTCCGCTGCCGCGAGGCGCTCGCCGAGCATCGTCCGGGCGGCGGCCACCGCCGGGTCGGCCGGGTCGGCACCCGGATGGTTCAGCGGCGTCGCGGCCGGGTCGACCAGGTGCAGACGCACGTCGTCGCGGCCGCGGGCGAGTTCCGTGAACCAGGAGCCCACCGTCGGTGCCAGCCGTCCTGGTCGAACGCTGCTGAGCAGGACAGCCAGCTCCAGCGGTCGGGTCCGCGGCGCGGTCACGGACGTGGCCGGGGATGGGGCGATGAGGTGTGCCACCACAGACTCCTGCGAGATGATCGGTGCGGACCCCGTCACGGCGTCCGGCGCTGGTCCGAGCCTGGAAGATGAAGTCGGCTTCATGTCAAGCGCTGCGTGACCCGGCCCGGTTACGATGCCGCCATGCCGGGGCCGGGGGAGGGCTGGGAGGGGGCACGGTGGTCGGACGGGGCGGAATCCTGCTGTCGGCCAGCGCCGCGGGTGGCGGCGCCATGGTGGGCGCGGGTGTCGGGTTGTGGCGGCTGGCACTGGTGCAGGGCACGGCGGCGGACCGCAAGGTCAGACCGCTGACCACCCCGGCGCCGCCGGTGCGCGAGTTCTACGGCAGTCCGGCGCATCCGCCGTTCGTGCTGGCCATGCTCGGTGATTCCAGTGCCCAGGGCACCGGCGTGCACCACTACGACGACACCCTCGGTGGCTGGCTCGCCGGTAGCATCGCCGCCACCGGCCGGCAGGTGCGGGTCGTGAGCGCGGCGGCCGACGGTGCGCGGGCCGAGCACCTCGACGCGCAGATCACCCGGGTCGCCCAGCTCACGTCGGCACCGCCGGATCTCGTCGTCGTCTCCGTCGGCGTGAACGACATCCGGGCTCGTACGCCCGCGGTGCTCGCGGCCCGCCAGCTCGGCGCGGCCGTCGCCGACCTGCGTCGCAGCGGGTCCCCGGTGCTCGTCGGCACCACGCCGGACCTCAGCGTCATCGCCGCGGTGAGCTCGCCGCTGCGTCAGGTGGTGTGGCTGTTGAGCTGGCAGCTGGAACGTGCCCAGACCCCGGCGGTGCTCGCCGCCGGCGGCATTCCGGTGCGGATGCGCACGTCGATCTCGCGGGCGTTCGCCGGCGATCCGGCGCTGTTCGCCGCGGACGGCCTGCACGCCTCGGCACTGGGCAACGCCCGCATCGGCGCCGCGATGTTCGCCACCTACCAGCGCGAACTCGCCGACCCGGTCGTCCAGACCACCGAGCCGGGCGGTCGCCGTGGACGGCAGGGGCAGCGGTTCAGGTCGGCGAGGCAGATGCGGACGAGGTGGCGCGGGAAGTCTCCGTAGTCGCCGGCGCCGCGGTGCGTGACCAGGCGATTGTCCCAGCAGAAAGGCCTCGCGCAGCCGCTCGGACGGGTCCATGCCCAGCACCTGCGCCGAGGTAAGTCCTCAGGCGGGGAGCGCGAGGACTATCACGTTGTCGCGATAACTGTGTCTGGTCCGGTCGAACGAGCCGCCGCAGGTGATCAGGGCGAGCCGTGGCGGTCCGTCGGTGCGGAACACCCCGGTCTCGGCCAGCGAGGTCTTCGCCACGTGCCGGCGGGTGACGACCCGATAGGTGTGCGGGGAGCCGTCGACGCTGGTCACGGTGATCAGGCTGGCCAGCGGCAGGTTCGCCAGGGAGAACAGGGCGCCGGGGCGTCCGTTGTAGTCGACGTGCCCGGCCAGCACGACCGTTCCCGTGGCGCTGCCCGGGGCCGCGCCTCCCGCCCACCAGCCGACGACCGCCGGATCGAGCGGCACCTCGAGGGCACCGCTGCGATCGACGAGACTCGTCACCACAGGTGCGGCGATGTGTTCGTCCGGTACGGCCAGTGCCGTCGGCCGAAGGTCCTGCTGCGCCGCCAGCTCCTCCTGGCCGGGGGGGCTGCTGGGTAGGCCGGCGGCCGTGGCCCCCGGGGACGCAGGCGTCCCCGGGGACCCGGTAGCCGATGTGCCGGCGTCGAACGAGCCGACGTCCGCGGGTGGCCGAGAGGTCAGCCAACCGGCCAGCCCCGTGACGCCCACGGCACCCGACAGCACTGCTGTGGCGATCAGCAGGTGTCGTCCCAGGCGGAGCCACCGGTTGCGGGCCGTCCGGTGCCGGCGCACCTGGGACGTCGGTGAAACCCGCTCCGGAGCGCTGTCGCTCACCGACTCCCCGGCCGTCGCCACTGCCGTACCCGCGGCCTCCACCTCGACATGCTCGGTGTCGGGCTGCTCGGTGTCGGGCTGCTCGGTGTCGGGCTGTCCTGGGACGTCCGCTCGTTGCGCGCCTGGCATCATCCCCGGCGGTGAGCCAGGGACGCGCGACGACGCTGCATGCCGAACAGCGCGCCAGCGGCCCCGATCGAGATGCCCAACGCGCCCAGCGGGATAATCGGGAACCGGTCTCCGGCCACGGCCAGTCCGCTGTTGCCAGCGTTTACGGCAGTCGGTACACCGACGGCCGGCGGAGCAGCGACCGAGACCGGCTGCGGGCTACCGCCGCCGGGAGCGCCGCCGCCTGGGACGCCGCCGCCGGGAACGCCCCCGCCTGGGACGCCGCCGCCAGGAGTGCCGCCGCCTGGGACGCCGCCACCGGGAACGCCGCCGCCGGGAGTGCCACCGCCTGGGATGCCGGTGCCGGGAGTGCTGCCGCCTGGGACGCCGCCGCCTGGGATGCCACCGACGCAGGTGGGGTTGTCCTTGGTGGGGACGTTGTCCTTGCACTCGACGGGGGGCGGGGCCGGCACACCAGTGGCGCAGGGCTTCCCGTCCTTGTCCGGCAGGCCGTCCTTACACGGGACCGGCACGGATCCCGGGACGACCACGGGGCCGACGATCGGCCACGGAATGATGATCGGCCCGACGATCGGACCGGGCCCCACGATCGGGGCGGGCGTCGGACAGGGCGAACCATCCTTGACGGGCTGGCCGTCCTTACAAGGGATGCCCACCGGCCCGGCCGCATTGACCGCATCGGCACTGGGAGTGCTGGTGGCAACCGGAGGAATGCCGATCCGAGGCCGTCCCGCCTCATCGACAGCCGAGGCGACAAGGCCTCGGATCACGTCCTGCTGTTCTGGGGTCATGGTCGCGGTCACGGCCGCAATGCCCGTGGGTGTGGGTGTTGGTGTGAGGCCGATATCCTGGCCTGGTGCGGACGCCGATGCTATGCCGGCCATGCCCAGCGACAGGGCGACCGTAGCCGTCGCTGCGCCGATCGTCAGGGCGCCCGCTTTCGGGAGAGAGCGCGTAGTCCGTTGCATTTTCGTAGGAGCTCCCGGCACGTTATCCAGATAGCTGGTCGTTCGCACCATACAGCGGGCCAGGTGAGACGAAGATAGTGGCGACCGGGACCTCTTCGGGCGATTGTTGTCACGTACACGTTGGGCTGATGACCCGAGAGTGCCCCAGGTCTTCACCACGACGTCACAACGCGCCGGCCAGGACCGCAGCTCGACGTCCTGTAGCGGCTCTGACCTGGCACTTTCCGGTGACCCGGGGATGGTAGGGCGAGCCGATACGCCGCCTTCGCGGACGTCCCTCAGGGCAGAATCCAAGCGTTGCACCCTTGGTGGGGGGACGGGCCCGGATATCAACGCAGGTCATGGGTCGGATGGCCGGACTGGTGCAGTCCATTCGTCTCGGTAAATCGACCCGATTTTCGATTCGGTGACTGTCGGACGGCGCTACGGACCCATTGCCCACCCGTCCGCGGGCCGGTGGTGTCGGCCGGACGGGCCTGACGGCGCTCCGGCGAAACAATCCCGGAAAATGAGTAGCCTGTTCGCGCCGACCTTGTGCGGTCGGCCGCCCGGTCGGCGGGACGCGACCAGCGCACACGCACCTTCGCCCGAACCGCCAGACCCTGTCCTGGCAGCGATGCCGGCGGGGAACATGGCACCGGTGGGTGGCCGCGTCGGTCGCGTGGTTACCGTTCTTTTTACAGTGCCCACTGGCACGCCTGGGCATGGCGGGGTGCTCCCTGCGGCATTACCGCATCAGGTGTCCCCTGGTCCCGCCGGCACTGACCCAGATCTTTCGCGCCTGGACCGGGTGTGATCGTGGGCTGATGTCCCACTCTTGTTGATGTTGAGTTATGCCGTTT
>NZ_JAMQQG010000040.1 GCF_023716925.1 Frankia sp. R82 | reverse complement strand
GGCGCGACCCGGCGGCCGACCCGGCGCGGCTGCTGCCGGTCGGCTGGGCGGCGGCGCGGGCGGCGATCGCCGAGTACGTTGCCGTCGGCGTCAGCAAGTTCGTTGTTCACCCGGCCATCGAGCCGGGCGGCTGGCCCGCGTTCCTGGATTCCTTCGCGGCTGAACTGGCGCCGCTGGAAAACTGACCGCCGGGATCGGCGCCAGGCCGGCGGTGAGGCGGGCGAATTACTTAGCGAGCAACATAGTCGAGACTCCTCACGTCGGCCGCTGTTGCCATTGTCGGGACGGGCCCGAGTGGCGGTTCCGGTGCGCGGATCCGGCGCGGATCCGCCGCGTGCCCAGGGTGCATCCGCGTCGCATCCGGAGTGGATCTGACGTGGTTCTGGCACGGTTGTGCGGAAAATCTGCCGCACACGGAAGGTTTTGGGTGGCCCTGGCCGGCAATGCATTGATGGCCGGCACCGGACGCCCGCACGGGCCGCGCCGGAACCGTCGGCAGGTGTTCCGGCAGGCGCACCGGCAAGGGCTGTGGAGCGGGGATCGGCACGTCCGGGTAGCCCGCGGCGCAGCTGACAGTGATGCTGATGAACCCTGTCCCGCAAGGGAACACCGGAGGTGGGCGCCCGGGTCGCCCGGGTGATGGCCCTTGCGTCGTCACCTGGCCGGGGCGGCACGCCTGAGTGTCAATATCGGGCGAACCCTTCCCCTTTTCCGCCGTGGTTGCCACAATCGGCGGCAACGGTTAATAGTCACGGGATCAAACAGCCCCACCGGCTGGCCCTACCGGCTGGACATACGGGCTGGCCATACGGGCTGGCATGGCCGTCGAGTACGGCCGACAGGTGCGGCCGGTAAGAACCACCGGCACGAGCGGTAACAAGAGCGGAGCGGGCGTGGCGGTCGAGGTACGGCGGGCGGCACGGATATGCCGGCCGGCGGCCCGATCCCGGCCTCCTCGTGTCCCGAGAGATGATCTGAAGGCGAAGGGGGTACGGACCGTGCATCGTACTTCCAACGCCGCAGGGCCCCAGGCGAGATAATCCCGTGCACACCGGCAGGCGCTCGGGCACCGGGAAAGGCAACGCAGGAGGAAACGTGGAACGGGTGGAGCGCTCGACGGCACAGCCGCCGGTGCAGACCGATCGCCATGTGGTGGTCGGTCTGCGGGCGGGCGACGTGTCGGACCTGGCCGATGTGCTGGTCGCCGCCGATCTCGCTGCTCGCCTTGGCGCCCGCCTCGTGCTGATCGCGACGATGGAGCGGTGGGCCCGGTGGGCCCGGTGGACAGCCGGTGTCTACTGCGCCTTCGGCGTGGAAACGGTCATGTGCGCGGCGCGGATCGCCGAGCAGGAGGCCCATGACGACTTCGAGGGCCGGCTGCGGTCGCTGCTCGACCTCGTCGGCGTCGAGTGGACGCTGGAGTGGTCCGCCGGCTCGCCGCGGCGGGCCGCCGTCCGCTACACCCGCCGCTTCCCGGACGCGACCCTCATCCTGCGCCCCGAACGCCACCGCTGAGCCCCCCCGTCGGCTCACCACGTCCGGCCGACCGGCGCTGCCTCGTCCCATCCAGGCGCCGGCTGCGGTACGAACTCAGGTACGGGTCGAGCACGGGTGAGCGTGGGGTGGTGGCGATGCAGACGGTCGACGTGGCGATTGTGGGCGCGGGGCTCGCGGGGCTGTCCGCCGCGACGCTGCTCGCCGCCGAGGGTCTGTCGGTGGCGGTCTGGGAGGCCGCCGACGATGTGGGTGGTCGGGTGCGCACCGACCAGGTGGACGGGTTCCTGCTCGACCGCGGCTTCCAGGTGCTGCTGCCCGCCTACCCGGAGGTGGTCCGCCAGATCGATCTGCCGGCGCTGCGGCCCCGCCCGTTCGTGCGCGGCCTGCTGCTGCGCGACGGCGTCCGCTCGGTGCGGCTGGGAGATCCCTCCGGCGGCGCGGGGGCGCTGGCCGGCCTGGTGCCGGGCCGGGCGCTGCGGGCCGGCGATCTCGCCCGGCTGGTCGCGCTGACCGCCCGGGACCGCGTCACCCGCCCGGCCGAGCTGGTCGCCGGCCCCGACCGATCCACCCGGGCCGACCTGCGCGCCCGCGGGCTGTCCACGCAGGCCATCGATGGGGTGCTCGCCCCCCTGCTGCGCGGCATCTTCCTCGAGGACGACCTCGACACCTCGGCACGGTTCTTCCATCTGGTGTGGCGCAGCTTCGCCACCCGCCCGCCGGTGCTACCGGCCGAGGGCATGGGCGCGCTACCCCGCCAGCTTGCCGCCCGGCTGCAACCGGGCACGGTGCGCCTGGGCTGCCCGGCCGACATCGTGACCCGGACCGGCGTGCGCTCGCGCGACGGCGAGTCCCTCGTCGCGCGGGCGGTCATCGTCGCCACCGACGGGACGACCGCGGCCCGACTGGTCCCCGGCATCACCGAACCCACCTGGCGCGGGGTGACCACCTACTACTTCCGGACGGACGCCTCCCCGCTGCGGCGCGGGGTCCTCGTCGTCGAGGGGTCCAGCGACCCCCACCGAACGGTGCGGCCGGGGCGTCGCGGCCCGGTGCTCAACACGGTGGTGCTCAGCGAGGTGGCGCCGTCCTACGCACCGCCGGGATCGGCGCTGATCGCCGCATCCGTGCTCGGCGTCCCCGCCGACGCCGACGCGGGTGGTCCGCCCGCACCCGGTTCCGCCCTGGACGGCCTGCCCGCCGGCGGCGCGGGCCCGGACGAACTGGCCGTACGCCGTCACCTCGCCAGCCTGTACGGCACCGACACGACCGGGTGGACGCTGCTCGCGCGTTACCCGGTGGCGCGGGCGCTGCCCGCGCTCGCCAGCCCGCACGTGCTGCGCCGCCCGGTGCGTACCCCGTCCGGGGTGTACGTCTGTGGTGACCACCGGGACACCCCGTCCATCCAGGGGGCGTTGTTCTCCGGCCGGCGCGCGGCCGAGGCGGTGCTGGCCGATCACGGTCAGGTGGCGACAGCACGGCGGCAGATCGTGCCGCAATGCTGATCCGCGGCCGGATCGGCGCTACCATCTGTCCTTGCGTAGCCTGATGTTCACCCTGTGGGGTGGTTGACCTGGAAGACGGCAGAGGTACCTTTGCCAGCGGCCTGCTGGATGCGGCACCCGACGCGATTGTCGGCGTGCATGCGGACGGACGGATCGCGCTCGTCAACGCGCAGGCCGAGCGGTTGTTCGGCTACACCCGCGCGGAGCTGCTCGGCGAGCCGGTCGAGATCCTGATCCCCGAGTCGGCCCGGGCCCTGCACCCGAGCCACCGCGCGTCCTACCTGCGGGAGCCACAGCCGCGGCCGATGGGTCTGGGCATGGAGCTCGCCGGGCGGCGCCGCGACGGCAGCGAGTTCCCCGCGGAGATCTCCCTGGCCGCGATCCAGCTCGACGAGCGGGTGCTCATCACTGCCGCCGTCCGTGACGTCACCGATCGCAAGCGGGCGGAGGCCAAGTTCCGCGGCCTGCTCGACTCGGCGCCGGACGCCATCGTCGGCGTTCTCTCCGACGGGCGGATCGCGCTGGTGAACGCCCAGGCCGAGCGTCTGTTCGGGTACAGCCGGGAGGAACTGCACGGTCAGTCGGTGGAGGTCCTCGTCCCCGAGGCCGCCCGGAGCAAGCACCCGGGTCACCGCACCCGGTACTTCGCCGATCCGCAGCCCCGCCCGATGGGCGCCCAGATGCAGCTGGCCGCCCGTCGCCGCGATGGCAGCGAGTTCCCGGCCGAGATCTCCCTGTCGGCGCTGGAGACCGAGGAGGGGCTGCTCGTCTCCGCCGCCATCCGCGACGTGACCGAGCGGCTGGAGGCCCAGGCCGAGCGGGAGCGGCTGCGGGCCCAGGCCGAGCGCAAACGGATCGAGGCGCAGCTGCACCAGTCGCAGCGGTTGGAAAGCCTCGGTCAGCTGGCCGGCGGGGTCGCGCACGACTTCAACAACCTGCTCGGCGTGATCATCAACTACACCGCGTTCATCTCCGAGGTGGTCTCGGCCGCCGCCGCACGCGGGGAGCCCGCCTGGGAGCCGGTCCGCCGGGACATCGACCAGGTGCAGCGAGCGGCCGAACGGGCCACCCAGCTCACCCATCAGCTGCTCGCGTTCGGCCGCCGGGAGGTCGTCCAGCCGCGGGTGCTGAACGTCAACGACGTCGTGGCGGACATCGAGGACATGCTGCGGCGCACCCTGGGGGAACACGTCGAGCTGATCACCGTGGCGTCGACCGAGCCGTGGGCGGTGTTCGCCGACGCCGGCCAGCTCGAGCAGGTGCTGGTCAACCTGGCCGTCAACGCCCGGGACGCGATGCCCGGCGGGGGCAAGCTCACCATCGACACGGCCAACATCCACATCCAGGACGACATCGCCGCCGGGCGGCCCGGGATCAAGCCCGGCCGGCACGTCCACCTGCGGATCAGCGACAGCGGGTCGGGCATGAGCCCGGAGACGGTCAGCCGCGCGTTCGAGCCGTTCTTCACCACCAAACGCAAGGGCGAGGGCTCGGGCCTGGGGCTCGCCACCGTCTACGGCATCGTTACCCAGGCCGGCGGGCACGCCGAGATCTTCTCGGACGTCGGCCTCGGCACCACCGTCAGCATCCTGCTGCCGGCGGTCGACAGCGTGGCCGTGGTACCCGAGCCGGCAAGCGAGGCGGCGGTGCTCACCGGCGGTGAGACCATCCTCGTCGTCGAGGACGAACGGGCGATGCGCGAGGTCACCCGCCGACTGCTGGTCCGCAACGGCTATGACGTGATCATCGCCGCGGACGGCCACCGCGCCGTCGAGATCGCCGCGAGCCACCCCACCCGCATCGACCTGCTGCTGACCGACGTCGTGATGCCACAGGTCCTCGGCCGGACGGTGGCCGAACTCGTGCACCGGCACCGCCCGGACGTCCGGGTGCTGTTCATGTCCGGCTACGCCTACCCGGTGCTGGCGCACAACGGCACCCTCGACCCCGGGCTGACGCTGCTACCGAAGCCGTTTTCCGAGCAGGAGCTGCTGGCCCGGGTGCGGGAGGTGCTCGACAGCCCGCAGGATTTCTGAAGGCCGCGAAAAACCCCGCGGGAGGGACCACCACTGTCCTTGGCTGCCCTGGGCGAGTGCGTCGCTACCGGTAGGTTGGCGAGGACAGATCCCGCCTACCGTGGACGGGCGGCGCGGTGAACCTGGGGGCGAGATGAACGGTCCGTCGACCGGCACGCCCGCCGACGGCGGGGACGACACGGGCGGCCGGCCGGCTCGGGTCGCCCGCGCGGCGCGGGTGCTCGTCGTGGACGACAACGACATGCTGCGTAGTCTGCTCAGCCGGATTCTGCACGCCGCCGGCTTCGAGGTCAGTGAGGCCGGGTCGGTGGCGCAGGCGCTGCGGCTGGACCCCGCCGGGTATGACGCGATCATCATCGACGTCCGTCTGCAGGGGCGTCCCGGCACCGATCTGGTGGACGAACTGCGCCGCGGCGACCCGGCGGTGGTGCGGCGCTGCCTGCTGCTCACCGGCGCACCCGGCCTCGACGAGCTCCCGTCGGACATCCCCGTGGTGGGCAAGCCGTTCACCGCCGAGCAGATCGTCGCCGAGATCCGGCGGCTGCTGCCCGCCGCTGCCGCCGACCCCGCCGGCACGCCCGAACGCGGATGAGCACCCGCGGCGGTGGGACCGAGGCCCGGCCGGACGAGCTGCTGCGGCTGTTGGTCGCGCTCCAGGAACGGGGCCAACGGGCGATGGCCGTCCGGCTGCATGACGGGCCGATGCAGGAGTTCACCGCCGTTCTGCTGGAACTGGCGAGTGTGCGCCGCCGCCTGCCCGGCGAGCTCGCCGAACGGGTCGTGGAGATCGAGGACCGGCTGCGCGCCACCACCTTCGAGCTGCAGCTGCCACCCAGCATCTTCCGCCTCGGCCATGACGCTCCGGCCGCCCTGACCGCCGGCCTCGACCAGCGCGTCGCCGGCCTGCTTGTGGACCGGCTCGACACCGAGCTGCACCTGGAGGAGAACCCGCCGAGCGATGCGGAGATCGCGGTGGTCCTGGCCGCCGTCCAGGTGCTGTTGATGGCGAGCAACCCGCACGCCACCGGCGAGCGAGCCTGGCTGTCGGTGCGCACCGGCCCCGCGGGGGTGGACCTGCGCCTGGGGGTGCGTCCGTCCGGGCACGAGCCGCCGGCGGACGAGGCGCGCGCCGGCCGGCTGCGTCCGCTCGCCCAGCTGATCGGCGCTGACCTGCGCCACGATGCCGAGGCTGCCCGCTGGACCGCCACCCTCCACCTCGCCCGTTCCACCGCCGCCACCCCGTCGCGCTGACCCGCCGCCGGGTCGCCCGCTGACCTGCGCTCTCGTCGGCCGGTCGGTCGACCGGCGGGCGGGCGGTGGCGGTGGGCGGGCGGTGGCGGCCGGGTGCGTCAGCGGGGGGTGGGGTGCATCTGCCTGGGTCCGCGGGACGTGCGCTTGGCGGCGTACATGGCCGCGTCGGCGCGGCGGATGACGGCATCCGGGTCGGGCCTGCCCGGGTCGGGACCGGTCAGGCCGCGGGAGGACGCGACGCCGACGGCAGCGCGAATGGTGAAGGTCCGACCGGCGACGTCCACCGGGGTGGCGATGGTCCGGCGGGCATCGGTCAGGATGGTGCGCACGGCGCTCTCGTCGGCCTCGGGTAGCACGATGAGGAACTCGTCGCCGCCGAGGCGGAACACGTCGTCCGGGGCGACACCGGCGATCGCGACGAGGCGGGTCGCGATGACCCGCAGCACCTCGTCGCCGACATGGTGGCCGAAGGTGTCGTTCACCGGCTTGAAGTCGTCCAGGTCGATCAGCAGGATCGTGAACGGGGTGCGGGCGTCGGCGAGCCGGTCGAGCCGGTCGGCGAGGCCTATCCGACTGCCGAGGCCGGTGAGGGTGTCGTGGCTGGCCTGCCACCAGATCCTGGCCTGCAGCCGACGGCGTTCGCCGACCTCATGGCAGGTCACCATCAGATCGCGCCCCAGTGGCCCGGCGCGCCGGGCGGCCGCGAGGTCGAACCAGCGGTGGTCGCCGGTGGCGGTGTACAGGCGGATGTCCAGCAGGGAGTCCGGGCCCGGACTCGCCCCGCCGCACGGGTGCGCGTCGAGGTAGGCCTGCACCGCCGCCCGATCGCCGGGGTGGACGAGGTCGAGCAGCGGTCGACCCAGCAGGTGGACCGCCCGGTGGCCGAGCAGACCCTCGACCGCCGAGGTGATGAACGTGGCGCGGCCGGCCCGGTTGAGCACCACCACGATGTCGTGGGACTCGTGGAGCAGCATGGTCAGCCGGGCGCCCTCCCGCCGGGTCCGCTGACTCTCCCGCAGCAGGGTCCACAGCAGCGCGGCAGCGGTGACGATCACCAGCGCGTACACGACCAGGTCGCTGGCCGGACGGCCGGGTGACGGGCCCTCGACCATCCGGCCGTCCTGGCGCAGGACCAGGTAGTACGGCCTGGGCACGGCCGGGATGACGCCCACGTCGGCGAGCTGCGCACCGCCTGCGGTGCGCAGCACCACCTGCCGGCTGTTACCTGGCCGGACCGATCGCAGCTGGGCGGGGTCGACCAGCGTCCGTCCCAGGAGAGCGCGGTCGGTCGAGATCACCGCGTGGCCGTCGGCATCGACCAGGGTGATCGTGATGGCGGGGCGGGACCGCCCGGTCGGACTGGACGCGTTCGTCGTCCCGCTGGTCTGTCCACTGTCGGGCAGGATGCCCAGCGCCCTGGCCAGCTCCGCGACGGACGCCCGGGTCAGGGCTCGGGTGAGCAGGAGAAAGGCGACATCGCGGCCGTCACGCCGGACCGGAACGACGCTGACCGCCAGGACGTCGTCGACCGGCGGGTGGAGTCCCTGGCGCGGCGTGGTGGGGCCGGCCACCACAACGTTTAGGCCGCCGTCGCGGGCGAGCTCCCAGACCCGGCTGCCCGGGTCGATCGGCACCTTCGCCCCGGACGGGCGCACCGCGAGCGGCTGGCCACCGAGATCGACGAGGGCGAGCACGACGTCCGGAGTGGACAGGTCGGGACCGGCGATCGAGTCCAGCGTCCGGGCATCGGCCGCCCGGTCGGTCAGCGACCAGGGGAGCGCGGAGATCGGGGCGATCAGATAGCTCGGCTGGTTGAGCTGGGAGATGATCTTTGCTGTCGTGTTCGCCAGCTGCGTGGCCTGCCGGATCTGTCGGTCGTCGAGGCGGCGCTGGTTGGTGTGCTCGACTGCCACGATGGTCGTCGCACTGGCCAGGATCATCATGGCCAGGACCAGCAGGCTGATGACGCTCGGCAGTACGCCGTATGCCCGGCGTGCCCGACGGGTGCCCCGGGTCCGCCCCCGCCGGGTGGACGACCATCGGGTCCGCGACCGATGCCGCCGGCCGCGTCGCGGTGCGCCCCGGTCACTGCGGGCCCGGGTGGCGGGGTGCTGCGGGCCGGCCCCCGGCGGACGGGAATCCTGCGGGCCAGCGCCCGGCTGGGAGGGGACCTGCGGGCTACCAGTGCCGGCCCGCTCGGGGGACCGGTGCGGGCTCGACCGGTGGGTCTCCAGGGCGATGGCGTCGCGTCGGCTGTCGTCGGCAGGTTCGATCACGGTGAAGCCGCCGACGGTGTGCCGGCTACGCCAGCCGGTGGACGGGTGCGTGTCGAGGGCGCTGCCCACCCGCAGTGCGAAACGGCCAGGGCCGAGCTGTTTGGCCTGGTACATGGCCTGGTCTGCGAACTGGAGCAGCGACTCGGTCGGGGTGGCCACGTCGGTGAGGGCGATGCCGACGCTGGCGGCGACCCGCACCGCGGTGTCGTCGTCGATGAAGACCGGCCGTCCGAAGGAGCAGATGATGCGGGTGGCCGCCTCGCCGGCGGCGCGGGCGTCGGTGTCGGGCAGCAGGATGCCGAACTCGTCGCCGCCGAACCGGGCGCCGGCGGCCCGTGGCCCGAGTTCCGCCCGCAGCCGGGTGCCGATCTCGCGCAGCACCCGGTCGCCGGCGAGATGCCCGAAGGTGTCGTTCACGGGCTTGAACCGGTCGAGGTCGACGAACAGCACCGCGAGCGGCCGTCCGGTGCTCCCGGCCGTGGCGGTGCTGTCTTCGGCCGTGGCGGCGCCCACCGCGGCGGCTAGCCGTTCGGTGAAGGCCGATCGGTTGAGCAGGCCGGTGAGAGCGTCGTGGCGGGCCTGATGGGTGAGCTGGTCGAGCAGGCGCTTGCGCTGACCGGCGGCGTGGCAGGTAATGATCATTTCGGTGGGGCTGCCGTGAGCGGGCAGCGGCCGGGCGGCCACGTCGAACCAGGCGATGCCGCCCGAAGCGGTGCGTAACCGTAGGCCGAGTTCCGAGCCGTGTGCCTGGTCCGGGTCCTCGACCAGACGGCGCAGCCGGTGGGCATCGTCCCGATGCGCGAGGTCGGTGACGGGGCGTCCCGACCAGTCGGCTGCACGATATCCGAGCATCGTCTCGATCGCCGGACTGACGAACACCATGGCCGTGGTCCGATCGGTGACGAGCACGATGTCGCTGGCCGCGGCGAACAGGGAGCGTAACCAGTTCTCGGTCTGGCGGGCCGACAGTGCGCGCCGCAGTGCGATGAACAGAATGCTCAGGGTGGCCGTCAGGGCCACGCACAACAGCGTCAGGTTGCGGCGGTGGCCGCGGGAACGCAGGTCGGAGTACAGCGAGCCAGCGGGTTGCCGGAAGTAGGTGAAATAGCCCGTCCCCGTCTGCCGGGCGGCGATGTTGACGACCTCGCCGTCGGGTCCGCAGGTGCGCCAGATGTGGGTGCCCGAAGCCGGTGCGACCGAGCTGCCGGTGCCGGTGCCGCGGGTGGTCGTGGAGGTGGCCAGTTCGGCGGCGTCGACGATGTGGGTGCCCACGGCGGCCGGGTCGGTGCTGGTCAGCGCGACGCCGGTGGGGTCGACCGTGGACACGGTGCCGGCACCGGCACCGAGTAACGCGGCCATGCCGTCGCCGATGATCAGGTGGACCTGATCGGTCGACACCGCGACCAGCACTGCCCAGGGCAGCGGCCCACCGATCGGGACGAGCGTTGCCCGCCGTGGCAGCGCACCCTCGACGATGACGGGGGACAGACCGGAGCGCCCCGCCAGCGCGGCAGACCACGCCCTGCCGAGCGTGGCCGCCTCCACCCTGGCGCCTGCCGGGTAGGCGGCACTGACCCGGCCATCCCGGTCCAGCAGAACCAGCAGGTGGTTCACATCGCCTGAGGCGGAGATCTGCAGCCGCAGCAGCAGATCCGCGTTGGCCGGGTCGCCCGGGCGGAAGGGCAGACTGTGCGCGGCGGCGGCCAGCAGGGCGGGCGATGCGCTGG
Organism: Frankia sp. R82; assembly: GCF_023716925.1. Classification (GTDB taxonomy): domain Bacteria; phylum Actinomycetota; class Actinomycetes; order Frankiales; family Frankiaceae; genus Frankia. Next base: position 27,950 of record NZ_JAMQQG010000040.1, on the reverse strand, counting down.
TGGACTCCCAACCCGAGAGCCGTTCGACCAGGGCAGCACGGGCCGCCAGCCGAGCCTGTTCTTCGCGTCGCAGCAGATCATTGCCCAGCACGAGTGCCAGCGCACCGAGGATGGCCACGGCCAGCAGCACGGCCGCGGGCTGCAGGAGGCGCGAGCGTGCGCGAGCCTCCCGCTGGCCGCTGCGGCCACGTCCACACATGTCCTGCCCCGTCCGACCACACCATCCGGACTCGACGGATCTCACCGTGAGTGAAAATTCCTTTTATCGGCCAAATGCACCCGATAAGGGCTGAGCATACGAGTATCTGCCGACAGATTTCGGTGCCCCCACTCGTATGGCTGCGCCCCGACTGCGCAGTGTGTGGTCAGTGGCAATGGAGTGGTTCGGAGACGTCCCGGAGGCGGACTCGTCGATTCTCCGTAGCGCAGGATTGCGGATACTGAAAGTAGCGATCCAAAATCTCTGGGTGATATTTTTTGAGATCCATGCTCTCGACCATGACCTTGCGTGCTGGAGAGGGGGGCGAGAGTGGATGGAGGGCGGCGATGATCCGTGTCTTATTGCTGACCTTCAGTAATCGATGCAGCAGGTGAAGGTCGTCACTTTCCGCATCTGTGAGTGCTCTGTGTAATGGCACGATTGACTAACTCCAGTCAGGGTTGCGGAGCAGGACCAGATGATCGCGGCCCGACGCACATCACTGCGGGCCGGGTCAGGCCCGCCCCCGGGTGACCCGCGGCGACATCGGGCGGCGAGACCCGGACGATCCGGCCGGGTCTCGCCGCCCCGGCCGGCACCGTCACGCTGTTTGCGGTCCAGGCTGACCGCCTGCCCGGCGGATGCCGGCCGATGCACGTGGATAACCAGTGCGTGCCAGGAGACCGCGGTCGGCGGAATCAATTAACACGTCGTCGGTCGGCCCACCGGTTGGCCCGGGGATGGTGTGGGCAGCACATCGGCCCGCGGCTCCCCCGTGAATTGCCGCAGGCTGACCGGCGCCGTCCTGGTACGGATGTCGGCGGGCCAGTCCGACATCTCCGATGGTCCGGTCGGCGGTACTGGCCGGCGACGGACGGGTGGCGCATCGTGGTCGGGCAGGCAGCGGAAGAGGAGGCAGGGGTCACGATGAGCTCGCCGACCGGAAGCACCCATCAGGTGACCAATCAGCCGCCGCCACTGGTCGGCCATGATCCGTCCGCCGATCCGGCTCTGCGGGCGGCGCTGGCGCGCGAGGGTGCGAGCTGGCATCTGCCCGACCTGTGTCGACTCGGCGCCCTCGCCGGCTCCGAGCAGTCCCTGCACTGGGCCGAGCAGGCCGACCGGTTTCCCCCCGAGCTGCGCACCCACGATCGCTACGGGCACCGGATCGACGAGGTCGAGTTCCATCCGGCCTGGCATGCCCTGCTCGACGTGGCCGTGCGCGAGGGGATGGCCGGGGCGCCGTGGGCGCGGTCGCGCCCCGGTGCCCACGTCGCCCGGGCAGCGAACATCCTGGTGTGGGGCACGGTGGAACAAGGGCATCTGTGTCCGGCGTCGATGACGTACGCGGCGGTTCCGGCCCTGCGGGTCGCGCCGGAGCTGGCCGCCCGGTACGAGCCGCTGCTCACCAGCCGGGTGTACGACCCGGGGCTGCGGGTGCCCGAGACCAAGGCGGGGCTGCTTGCTGGCATGGGCATGACCGAGAAGCAGGGCGGGTCCGACGTCCGGACGAACACCACGACGGCCACCCCCACCGCCGACGGAACCTTCCGGCTGCGCGGGCACAAGTGGTTCACCAGCGCACCGATGAACGACGTGTTCCTGGTACTGGCCCAGGCACCTGGTGGGCTGTCGTGTTTCCTCGTCCCGCGGGTACTGCCCGACGGCAGCCGCAACACCTTCCGCATCCAGCGCCTGAAGGACAAGCTTGGCAACCGCAGCAACGCCAGCAGCGAGCCGGAGTTCGACGACACGCACGGCTGGCTGGTCGGCGAGCAGGGCCGCGGTGTCGCCGTCATTCTCGAGATGGTCGCGCTCACCCGCCTCGACGCGGCCCTCGCCGCCGCGGCCGGAATGCGCGCGGCGGTGACGGTGGCCGCTCATCACGTCCGGCACCGACGTGCATTCGGTGGCCTGCTCCTGGACGCGCCGTTGATGCGCAACGTGCTGTCGGATCTCGTCGTGGAAACCGAGGCGGCCACCACTTTGGTGATGCGGGTGGCTGGGGCGGTGGACCGGTCCGTGCGTGGTGACGACAGCGAACGGGAGTTTCGACGGGTCGCGACGGCGGTGGCGAAGTACTGGGTGTGTAAACGGGTTCCGGGGGTGGTGGTGGAGGCACTTGAGTGCCTGGGCGGAAACGGTTACGTGGAGGAGTCGGGAATGCCCCGCCTGTACCGTGAGGCGCCGCTGAACGGAATCTGGGAAGGTGCCGGGAACGTCAACGCGCTGGACGTTCTGCGGGCGCTGGGCCGTCAGCCCGGGGCGCTGGCGGCCCTGACTGCCGAGGTCGACGCGGCGCGTGGTGCGGACCGGCGGCTCGATCGGGCCTGGGACCAGCTCCTTCCACAGCTTGCCGCCGCCGGCGAGCCGTTCACGGCGCGGCGGCTGGTAGAGCGTCTCGCGCTCGTCCTTCAGGGCTCCCTCCTTGTCCAGCATGCGCCGACGGCGGTTGCCGATGCGTTCTGCACGTCCCGGCTGGCCGGTGACCGGGGTCTCGCTTTCGGTACCCTTCCGGCCGGGACCGATACTGCAGGTATCCTCGATCGGATTGCTTCGTCAGGTTCGCATACCGATTGAACCGGTGATATCCGTCACGAGACGAGAAAGGGAAGAAACGCTTTCTGGCTCCTGGCTGGAAAACCACTGGATCGCCCCTAGTCTGGTAGGCGACTGCGCCCGCGGGGGGTCTCCATGATGTATTTCTGCCTGGCTGTCGCCGGGCTGGTAATTTTCGCCGGCATCCTCGGCCTGGCCCGCGGTCGGGCCGAATGGGCCTGGATTCACGACCGCCGTCGGGCTGGCATCGTCACCGGTGCCGGCTCGGTGGCCATGCTGGCCTTCGGCGTGCTGGCCGCGAACGGTATCGGTACCGGGGACGGCAGTAGTCATGATCGTTCCAACGGAGCGATCCTGCTGCCGCGCCCGTCCGGCTCCGTCCCGGCCGACGCACGACGTCTTGATCCACCCGGTGCCACCGGCCCGGCCGCCGGCACCGAAGGCGATCCGACGGCGGGTGGCTCGAGCCCGGCTGCCTACAGCCGACCACTGCCCGACGCCGGCTCCGGCGGCAACCCGCCATCGGTGCGGGCCGGCTCCTCCGGGCGAGGAAAAGCGGCCCCCTCGGCTCCGGCGGGCGGGGGTCGGACCAGCTCCGGAGGCGCCGATGGCGCACCGCCGCCTCGAACCCAGGTGCCGCCGCCTCGAACCCAGGTGCCGCCGGCTGCGCCACCGCCGGCTGCGCCACCACCGGCCCCGTCACGGACCACCCCACCCCGTGTCACCGTGCCGGCACCCCCGCCCCCGCCTCGGACGATTGCGCCGACCCCGCCGCGCACCACCGCACCGCCGTCCCCGCCCCGGACGACTCCGCCCCGGACGACTCCGCCTCGGACGTCCCCACCCCGGACGTCCCCACCCCGGACGACTCCGCCCCGGAGTACGCCGCCGCGCACGACTGCGCCCCGGACTACTGCGCCCCGGACTACTGCGCCCCGGAGTACGCCGCCGCGCACGGTTACTCCGTCGCGCGGCAGTGCGCCGACGCCGACGCGGGCGGGCGGTGGTGGCTCGTCGAAGTCGCCGTCCACCTCGGACGGCGATGGTGGCGGGTCGGTCGGCGGTGAGTCCGGGAGCGGCGGGTCGTCCACCCCACCGCGGACGCCGACCCGGGCGTCGGTGTCCCCACGGACGCCCACACCCTCGACTCCAGCCCCGTCCCGTCCCTCGGTCTCCCCCCGTCCTGCTTCCTCCTCCCAGACCGTGGCCCCCACGCGGACGTCGGCTTCCTCGGGGTCGTCACGGACGGCAGGCGCGTCGACTCCCACGCGGACGTCGACTCCGTCGGTTCCCTGGTGGACGCCGGCCTCGTCGGAGTCGTCCGTGCCGTCCCGGACCTCGGCCTCCTCGGCTGGACCGGCGGGTGCTCCGGTATCGCTGAGCCCGATCGAGCCACGGCCGAATCCGCAACCGCCCGTCATTCTGCCCCGGCGTGAGCAGGTCTCGGATCCGGTGCGGGTGGCAGGTCATGGGTCCGGGCCGCGCCCGACACGGCGCTTTTCGTAACAGCTTAATAACTCTCAGTGAGATACGGTGTGGCTGCCCGGTCAACCGTCACGATCTGGGGGCCCGATGCCGACAGTCGCCATGGCGTTGGCCCTGCTCGCCGTCACAGTCATGATCGCCGGAATTGCCGGGACGGTGTGTGGCCGCGTGGATCGGCTGAACATCCAGGATCGGCGGCGCGGGCTGATCGTGGCGGGGGTCGGATTCACTGTTGCGGTCACGGCCTTCGGCTTCGCTGCCCCGCTCGGTGTCCACGCCGATGCCGATGCCGATGCGGATGTGCGGGCCGAGCGGGTCGCGCAGAGCCAGCTCGGGCTCGAAGCCGGCGGCCAGAGCGGCGTCGCGCTTGCCCCGCCGGTGCCGACGCTGCCGCCCTATCCGGACTCGATCTATGGCGCCACCCCGGCGCCGACCGGTGCCGGGGCCGACAGCCGGCTGCCGACCACCCCCACTATCTCGACCATCCCGGGCCTGCCGGCCGTACCCGCCGTCCCGGCCAGCCCGCCCGCGTCTGTGGTTCCTGTGGTACCCACCGCCCCGGCCGGTGACCTGACCGTGCCGCCGGTTGCGACCGTGCCGCCGGTTGCGACTGTGCCGCCGGCCTGGGCAGGGGCCGCGCCCGGACTGCCCGCCAGCGGCACCGTCATTGATCCGGGCCAGTACGGCCGACCGGGGCAACCGGGCGTCGGCGGGCAGCCCGCAGCACCTCTCCCGGTTCGCCCGGAGTTGCCCGGCCTACCGGATGGACGATCTGACCTTCTGCCATGACACGCCCACCGCGCGCACCGGTGCCTGGCCGCCGGGGCGTCGTCGCGCAGCGGGCTCGGTGGACTCAGGCCGCCGAGGCGGGCACGGCGCGTCGGGCCGCGACGAGCGCGCTGACCGCCGGCAGGTTCACCGTGCCCCATGTGTCGAGCAGAGTGGGCAGCTGGTCGAGCTGTGAGTCGAGGACGAACACGCCGGTCGTCGGGCAGGCGGCGCCGATCTCGACGAGCACCGGCCGCAGGTGGACCTCGACGGCGAGCGCATGCTGCGGCGCGGCGGCCACCTGTACGGGGATGGCCGGCAGGCCGCCGAGCTCGCCGCCCCCGATCTGATCGAGCAGCAACTTCAACAGCCCGGTGTAGGTCGCCTTGTAGGTCGGGGTCGCGACCACCAGCACGTCGGCAGAGCGGATCGTGGCCAGCGCCGCCGCGACGGTGGGGTCTCCCCAGCCGAGCAGGCCGGCGCCCAGCTCACTCACCTCGATGACCTCGGTGGTTGCCGGGTGGCCGGCCGCGGCCAACACGGTCTCGACCCGGGCAGCCACCGCCTCGGCAACCTGCCGGGTGCGGGAGGCGGGCTTGGGATTGCCCACCACGCTGACGATCCGGCTCGGTTCCATCGGACGGCCTCCCTGATTCGCTCGCGGGCCACCATCGCAAAAAGTGACGTGGTGGCGCCGCGAAGTCTAGCGAAGCAGGCCGGTGCACATCCGCGGTCGCGCAGGAACGACTGCGAATGTTACCGGCTGGTGACTGCGCCAAGACAGGACGGCCGTCCGACGGAAATGCCTGCGATGCGTGTCCCGCGCATCGCAGGATCGGTCGGAACGTGGACTCGAGGTCGGATCGTCCGGACTGCCCTGAATGGCAGGTCCCTGTTTCCGGACGACTCGGGGCCGGTCATCGTCCACCGGAACAGGATCGGCCCGCACGGCGCCGGTCGCGGCGGTGCGAGAGGCCGAATTCCACGGCCGATGCCGCAGGTGACGGGGAGTCGAGCGGGATCAGCGGGGCGTCAGAATGAAGTGATAGAAGATGGCCAGTGGCCACAGCAGGGTCGCGATCGCCGCGGTGAAGAAGCTGGCCAGTACGTGGCCGTCCCAGTCGGTGAAGTTCCAGTAGTCCTGGCTTGCGGTGATGATGACCCCGATCACGAGGTAGAGCAGTGTTCCCAGACTGATGCTGCTGGTTCGGGTACCGACCCGGGTGCTCATACCGGCTCCTTCTGTAAGAGTGGGCCCTGGCGGTGATCCATGGCTGTCGGGGAATTACCCGCTATACGTCGACCTACACGTCTGCGTCCGGTTCCACACATTCCGGGAAGGGCCACTCGGGCCGGCCGGAGGTCGGCGCTCGCCGGCCGCCCCCGTGCCTGCGCCGTCAGGCCGGCCCTGCCAGCGCCGGCCTGACGGCGTTGGATCCCGCTGGATGCCACCGACTCCTGCCGGCCCCGGACGGATTCCTGCGGGTGCGGCGAAGCGTGTCTGACACGGTGCGAGGGCCGCGATGGCGGTTCGCCGTAAGGAGAAGTGAGCCACCTTCGGGAGTCGCGAGCCACAGGTAAGGAACAGTGGTGCGGGACACAGGCCGCCACCTTCGGGTCGAACTCGGCTCGGCGGCCGGGCTGAACCGGGTGCTGCGCGACGATGAACTGTGGGGTCACGTTGGATATGACATCTGGATGACGGGTGGGATGCCGGGGTGGATGTCCTGCGTCCGCGGCACTTCGCGGTCATTCTTCGAACGGAAACACCAGGGTGTCCGCCAGGTTGCCTCGTTTGGCGCACCCGGTCTCCGGGCATTGTCTGGCAGCGGATAGCGTGGCGCCGTGCCAATTCACAGTCCGCCCGGCGTCCGGGCCACCCCGCCGCCGCTGCAGATCGTCCCGAACATTACACCTTCACGACCCTTCGGTAGTGGGTCGTCAGTCGCTCTTTCGTCTCCAGGTTTTGTGCATCTGCTGTGGTTCGCGGCCGTGGTGACGGTCGCTCTGGTCATCGCGGTGATTGGAGGCTGGTGGTACACACGACATGGCACCAGAAACACCACAGCTCAGGCCGGCGACCATTCCCTGGCCTGGACGACCAGGCCGGACCAGTCCGCCCCGTGCTGGCCGGCTCGTTGGGCGAGGGAGAGGATGCCGTTCGACAGCCAGCTGCTGGGTCGCACCGCCGACGCGGCCAGTGCCCGGGTCGCCAGGGCCTGCGCCCGGTCGAGGTCGCGTCCGCGCATTGCGGCGGACGCCTGGTAGAGCCGCACGGCGGCCAGTGCGCCGGAGGCTCGGGCCCGGTCGAACAGGCCCGCCGCCTCGGCCAGCCGGCGTTCCCCCTCGGTCAGTGAACCCGCGGCCACCAGCGCCGCACCGCCGAACGTCGGTAGGTAGGCCGGATGGATACCGTCCAGGCTGTAACCGGGGGTGCCGGCGGGCAGCGTCGCGGCGATGGCGTCAGCCTCGCGCAGCACCTCGACGATTCCGGTCATCGGCATGTTCCGGGCGGCCATGATGTGTGCCTCGGTGGTGATGGCCAGGATCGCGGTGTGTGCCCGGGGGGCGGTCGCCCGGGCGGCGCGGGCGAGCTGCAGGCCGTCGTCGGTGCTGGCGAACGCGTAGGCGGCAAGCTCGGCCAGCACGACCCGGGCATGGGCCACGGAGATGGAATCGCCGACGTGGCGGGCGAGGACGAGCGCGGCGCGGGCCGAGGCCGTCGCCCGGGCCGGCAGGCCGGCGTCTCCCTGCGCGACCGCGGTCATGACCAGGATGCGGCCATGCGTGCGCATCCAGTCCTGCCGCAGCGCCTCGCCGAGGCGCCACCGCCCGATCGTGCGGGCCTGCTGATCGAGGATGGCCAGCCGGGACACCAGCTCCGCGGGCGGTGTCGTCTCCCACCTGCGCGCCAGCGTGCGCAGCGCGGACTCGACCTCGTTGAGCGCAGTGCGACTGTCGGCCGCCGGGAAGCTCACCGCGCCCCCCGCCAGGACGGACACGCCCCCGAAAGCGGCTGCGCCGACGGCGAGGGTGGCGTACGCGACCGCGCCGTGCCGTAGGAGAGTGCGACGGTCTGCCGAGGCGCCCATGCGGTGCTCCTGACGCTCGCGGCCTGAGGGGCCGGGTGTGTGCCCGCCCTGCCCACACGTGCAGCCATGTGTTCTCCGCCCGTGACTTCTCGGCCCGTGACCTCCAACGCAGCAACATGACCTTAACCTTTTAAGGATCGCTATGTCGTCCGCATCTCCAGATCGTGCACATATATCGTCCGCAACGGCCGGGTAAGGTGCACCGTCCGTGGTGTACGCATCGAGGTGTAATCCGACCCTGGCCGGTCGAGCTAGGACGAACCTCTCGGGACGCCGGCGCCGGAGCCGGCGGCGGTTGTGCCAGCGGTGATGGAACCGGCGTTCGGATCAACGGTCGCGGGCAGGCCGTCCAGCGCCTGGCGCAGATCGGCGGTCAGATCGTCGGCGTTTTCGATGCCGACGGACAGCCGGACCAGGTTCTCCGGAACGGCAAGCGGTGAACCCGCGACCGACGCATGGGTCATGCTGGCCGGATGCTCGACGAGGGATTCGACCCCGCCGAGTGACTCGGCCAGGGTGAAAATCCTGGTCCGGGCGCACAGCGCGAGGGCGGCGTCGCGGCCACCCCGTAGGGTGAACGACACCATTCCGCCGAAATCCCGCATTTGTTTCGCCGCAACCGGATAGCCGGGATGGCCAGGCATACCCGGATACCGCACCGTATCGACCGCCGGATGGGCCGCAAGGTGGGTCGCGACGTGCCGGGCGTTCGCGCAGTGCCGGTCCATCCGTACCGGGAGGGTCCGGATGCCGCGCAGCAGCAGCCAGCAGTCGAACGGCCCCGGCACCGCCCCGGCCGCGTTCTGCAGGAAACGCAGCCGTTCGGCGAGATCCGGGTCGGCGGTGACGATCGCGCCGCCCACGATGTCGCTGTGCCCGCCGAGGTACTTCGTGGTGGAGTGCACGACCACGTCCGCACCGAGGGCCAGCGGTTGCTGCAGGTACGGCGAGGCGAACGTGTTGTCCACGGCGAGCAGGGCGCCAGCGTCGTGAGCGAGCGTCGCGAGCTCACCGATGTCGGCGATCGTCAGCATCGGATTGGTCGGCGTCTCGCACCACAGCAGGCGGGTGACGCCCGGCCGGATCGCCGCCCGGGTCGCCTCGACGTCGGCGAGGTCGACGGCGGTGTGCTCGACGCCCCACTGCGCCAGCACCCGGGCGACCAGCCGGTACGTCCCGCCGTAGGCGTCGGCCGGGATGACCACGTGATCGCCTGGTCGGCAGACGGCGCGCAGCACCGTGTCGGTGGCCGCCATGCCGGACGACATCGCCAACGCCGCCCGGCCACCCTCGAGCTCGGCAAGGCAGGTCTCCAGCGTGGCGCGCGTCGGGTTCGCCGACCGGCTGTACTCGAACCCGCCGCGCAACCCCCCGACGCCGTCCTGGGCGTACGTCGAGGCCAGATGCAGTGGCGGGACCACCGCCCCAGTCGCCGGATCAGGCGCCTGACCGGCATGGATGGCGATCGTCTCGAAACTGGCGGCCGGGGCCTGGCCGAGTCCGGCCGACGGCCTGGCGGCAGCGGTGGTGGCGTTGGCGGAACCGTCCGCGACACTGGGGTCGTCCGTGGCGGTGGCGGCGGTGGCGTCCATGCCGTCACGCTACGGTGTCGCGGCCAGGAAACTCAGCAGGTCGGACCGGGTCAGGATGCCGACCGGACTGCCGTCGTCGTGAACGAGCACAGCCGGGTCGTCGCCGAGGACCGTCACGACCCGCGACAGCGGCTCCCCGCTGCCGACCATCGGCAGCGGGGGAGACAGATGCTTGGTCACCGGATCATCGACGGCGGCACGGTCCGCGAAGACCGCCGCCAGCAGGTGCCGTTCGAGCACTGCCCCGGCCACCTCCGCCGCCCGCAGCGGCGGCTCGTGTGCCACCACCGGCAGCTGCGACACGTTGTACTCCCGCAGGTAGCCGATGGCGGTCCCGACGGTCTCGTCCGGATGGACGTGCACCAGGTCCGGCGGAGCGTCCGTCCACCGGACCTGGCTGGACTTGTGGGCCAACGCGTCGGCGACGGTCGGGCCGGTCTGCGGTGGCTCGAGAAAGCCGTACTCGTACATCCACTCGTCGTTGAAGATCTTCGACAGGTAGCCGCGGCCCGAGTCCGGCAGCAGGACGACGACCAGACCGTCCGGCCCCAGTTCCCGGGCGATTCTCAGCCCCGCAACCACGGCCAGCCCACAGGAGCCACCGACCAGCAGGCCGCAGCGACGGGCCAGCTCCCGGGTCATCAGGAACGACTCGCGGTCGCTGACCGCCTCCACCCGGTCGACCACCGACCGGTCGTAGGTCGCCGGCCAGATGTCCTCCCCCACCCCTTCGACCAGGTACGGCCGACCGGTGCCACCTGAGTAGACCGAACCCTGCGGGTCGGCGCCGACGACCTGCACGGCCCCGTCGGACACGCCCTTGAGGTAGCGACCGACGCCGCTGATGGTGCCGCCGGTGCCGATCCCGGCAACAAAGTGGGTGACCCGGCCGTCGGTGTCCCGCCAGATCTCCGGGCCGGTGGTCGCCTCGTGTGCCGCCGGGTTGTGCGGGTTGGAGTACTGGTCCGGGCTCCAGCCCCCCGGTGTCTCGCGGACCAGCCGCCGAGCCACCTCGTAATAGGAGCGCGGGTCGTCCGGCGCCACCGCGGTCGGGCAGACGACCACCTCCGCGCCGTAGGCGCGCAGCACCGCCCGCTTCTCCTCGCTGATCTTGTCGGGCATCGTGAACACGCACGAATAGCCCCGGCGCGCCGCGACGAGCGCCAGCCCCACTCCCGTGTTGCCGCTGGTCGGTTCGATGATCGTGCCACCGGGCCGCAGCGCTCCCGACTCCTCGGCGGCGGCCACCATCGCCAGCGCCACCCGGTCCTTCACCGAACCGCCCGGACTGAGATATTCCACCTTGCCGAGCAGCGGGGCAGGCGTCTGCTCGAGCGTCGGCGTCAGTGCGACCAGCGGCGTGTTGCCGACCAGATCGACCACATGATCGAAAACCTGCATACCGGTCATCCACCTATCCCGGGCTGTCGGCCCCGCGAACCCACCGGGTGCTCTATGGGGCGTCGCGCGGATTCGTTGGCTCCCCGCGGTTGTCTCATCCCAGAAGGTAACCAGTCTCGGCGGCGAACGCCCCCGGTCGATGGTTGTGATCGCGCCTGGTGGCCGGCGACCGCCGGACTCGTGAAGACGTTCCGGACGGGGTACACCGTAGTGGGAGTTTCCCTGCCGGGGCCGTCCCGGCGGGATCGTCAGGTGGCTGGCCTGGGTGGGTCGGCTCGTGGTGTGAGAGGGAGCGGTCGACCGTGCGCGTCGTGCTCAACGTCATCTGGTTGGTCTTCTGCGGCCTGTGGCTCGCCCTCGGATATCTGCTGGCGGCGCTGGTGTGCTTCATCCTCATCATCACGATTCCGTTTGGAATCGCATCGCTGCGGATGGCCAACTTCGCCCTGTGGCCGTTCGGGCGGCGCCTGGTCGATCGGCCGGACGCCGGGGACGCATCGCTGATCGGCAACGTGCTCTGGATCATCTTCGCCGGCTGGTGGCTCGCCCTGGGCCATCTCACCACCGGGATCGCGCTGTGCCTCACCATCATCGGGATCCCGCTGGGCCTGGCGAACTTCAAGCTCATCCCGGTCTCCCTGCTGCCGCTTGGTAAGGAGATCGTCGACTCGGATTCCCACCACGCCTTCGTCTGACCGGTCCGATCAACGCTGACCCCGCCGACCGGGCGATCGGCGGGGTGATGGGGTGGACGGGTGGCGCTGTCCTCGCGACCGCCATCGATCCCTGGCGCCTGAGGGTCTTGGCGCCTGAGGGTCTTGGCGTCCGAGGGTCTTGGCGTCCGAGAAGCCTGGCGTCTGAGCGGCCTGGCGGAGTCCGGTGGCTCAGCGTCCGAGCGCGGACTGCAGGTCGCGGACGTGTTCCTGAGTCTGCTCGAGCAGTGGCCGGAGAGCCTCCGCAACGTCGGCGAGACCGAGGTCGTGTGCCTGGCCGACTCGCTCGCGGTAGCGGTCGAGCTGCTCGGACTCCAGTGCCAGGTCAGTGCGCAGGGCGTCCTCGGGGCTGATGGAGGAACGAACCGTGGAGACCTCGGCGGTCGGTGTGCCGCCCAGGAAGGAGATCTGCTCCGCCAGGATCGTCGCGTGGCTGAGCTCCTGTGGCAGATGGCGCTTGATCTCGTCACCGATGGCGAGAAACTGCGGGCCGGTGATGGTCGCACCATGCTGGATGTACTGGATGATCGACTGGTACTCCGAGCTGAGATCGTCGTTGAGCAGCTTGACAAATGTCTCCCGATCCATGGTGCACGCTCTCCCGTCTGCAGTGACGCCCGGCCAGGTGGTCGGGTGACTGTGGGCGGGATGCCCATAATCGGCGCCGTCAAGCATCCGCGCCCGGCCAGACCATGTGATCTTCCTGCGGTGGAGGCGGTGTCAGCGCCCGCGGCGTCGGCGCGGTGGACCTGCCGCGAGAATATCCGGTTCGCCGTCCGCCGTCCGACTGCCGGTGATCCGGTTGCCCGTCCTCTGCTTGCCCATCACCTGGACGCCTGTTGTCTGCAGGCCCGAGGTCTGGCCGCCGGCCGGCTGGACACCCACCGGCTGGAGGCCCGCCGCCGGGCTGTTCGCGGCGCGGTTGCTCGTCGTGCGGGTGGCCGCCGAGCGGGCAGCCACCGTGCGGCCGGTCGCCGGACGAGCGGACGCCGCGGTTGCCGGGGTGGTTGACGCGGCGGGGGAAGATGCGGATGGTGCGGATCTGGCGGCTGCCACGGCGGCGGCGACGGCAGCGGCGAGCGACGGGGCGGCGCTTGGGTAGAGCCGCCCCGCGATGGGGGTGGGCCGGGCCGGGCCGGCGGTGCCCCGACGCTGGCGGTGGACGTTGCGCCGAGCGGGTGGGCGGGCGATCGGCGCGGTTGCCGGATCATGGGACGCGCCGTTGCCGGACGTGGGGCGCTCCGCCGCGGCGCGGCCAGCCCGTGCAGCCTGGCCGCCAGGTGAGGCCTGGCCGCTGCGCGACGTACGGCCACTCGGCGTGACCCGATCACGCAGAGTCGCGCGTTCGTCGCCGTCCCGGTCGTGCGGAGCGTGGTCGTCGGCGCCGGGCGTGGCGTCGAACCAGCCGAAGGACACGTTCCTGCCACGCAGAGCGGCGTTCTCCGAGCGGACGATCACCAGCAGGGCGGTGGCTAAGGAGGCGCGCATCCGGGACTCGGCGAGCTGGCGTTCCAGTTCGGCGACGTATTCAGGGCTGGGTGCGGTGGCCGAACCGTCGTCGGGACCGGCCTCGTCGGCCGCATCCGGGCCGAACGCGGCGACGAACAGCGGGCGGGCGTGGGTGAGCTGTGCGTGCAGCTCGTCGTGGTCGTCGGGAAAGAGGAGCTCAAGGTAGTTCTCGATGACATGCCAGTCGATGTCCTTGTCGCCGCGGAACTGACGGCTCAGGTCACGGGCCCGGGAGCGGCGGATGCGAGCGTCCTCGTCGTCCACCCAGACCTTACGGACGACCATCTCGTAGCTGACCCGGTACGGCTGGTTGAGCTCGTGGAGATGGTGCAGCAGCGCGAGCTGGCTCTTGTTCTCGAGCTCGGCCTTCGGGCCGCGTGGCCGGGCTCCGGAAAGGGGCATCGCCGTACCGTCCGTTCGTCGTCGTCGTGGTACATCCGAATCCGAGCCGGCGCGGCACTCCCCGCTGCCCGTGAGCACACGGCTGCCCGGCGAACACGAACAGCTCGTCGCCCGCTGGCAGTCTGTCGCCGTCCGACGATCGAACGGCGGATCGCTCTGCCTGTCCCTTGGCCTATGGCCGTCACAAAGACTAGCCGTTCGGTACCTCGGCGGACCCGTCAGATGCGCCACAACGTAGACGTGCAAACCCTCGCGAGTGCCATCCGCGCCAAGCGTTGACTTTCGGGTCGAGAGCCGGTCGGGATAGCGCGGACCTTCGCGGTTGCACCGCATTCCCGGCACCGGCCCGGCGAGCCCGGGCGAGGGGCACGTGCGAGGCGGACGTAACCGAGGCCGGCGGGAAAATCCGGCCGCCCCGGCCCTGCGCCGAGGAGTGGAACGACCCGCCGGGATGCCCCCGTCCACCCGATGGCTGTTGTGGCGGTTGCCTTGGGAAGGACCGGATCCCGGACTTCCCGGACCGGTAAATCGTCTGTTGTTTGGTCTCGGGAAACTCCTGAACGGCGCGGGCGCTGCCGCCCGATTGCTGTTCGGCCGGAGGGGCGGACCGGGCGCTGTATATTGCCGGTTCGCCGTGTGGACGTTTTCGGTTCGCTCGGCATGGTGCTGCGGATGTCTCCGGCATCGCCGGTTTCGGTGCGTTGCTCGGCAATCTGGGCGTTGCTCGGCAATCTGGTCCGTCCGGCGTGGTCGTCGGCGCCACGACCGCGAGGTCGCCACGTCGGCGGACCCCCGGTCGGAAATACCTTGACCTGAAGTCCGGGTCAGGTCGTAAGGTCACTACGCATCCGCAGCGGAGCCCTCCGGACAGGAGTTGACCACCGGCGCCGGACAGTGCCCGCGCAGGCATGCCCCAGGAGCAGGATGCCCGCCTCGTCGCGGCCCGACCCCGGAGGGTGGCCTCGGGCGGCGGTTGGCCGGGCTGCCCGGTCTGCGCCGAGCGCACGGTGCGTAGTGGAAAGTAGCTTATAGTGGCCGAGAGTAGCTGAGAGGATCGTATGCTCATCCGACTTCTGCGGGTGTACCTCGGCCGCTACCGCCGGGCCGTCGCCGTGCTGGTGGCGCTGCAGCTGGTGGCGACACTCGGGATGCTCTACCTGCCGACGCTGAACGCCGACATCATCGATCACGGTGTCGTCGTCGGCGACACTGGCTACATCCTGCGGATCGGTGCGGTCATGCTGGGTGTCAGCGTGGTGCAGATGATCTGTGCCGGGGCGGCGGTGATGGCCGGGGCACGTACCGCCATGGCGGTCGGGCGCGACCTGCGGGCCGCCGTGTTCGACCAGGTGCAGGCGTTCTCGGCCCGTGAGGTCAGCCGCTTCGGCGCCCCCTCGCTGATCACCCGGGCAACCAACGACGTGCAGCAGGTGCAGATGGTGGTCCTGCTCGGTGCCACGTTGACGGTCTCCGCGCCGATCATGTGCATCGGCGGAATCATTCTGGCGGTGAACCAGGACGCGGTGCTGTCTCTGCTGCTGGTGGCGATCGTGCCGGCGCTGCTGGTCGCGATCGGGCT
Source organism: Frankia sp. R82 (assembly GCF_023716925.1). Classification (GTDB taxonomy): domain Bacteria; phylum Actinomycetota; class Actinomycetes; order Frankiales; family Frankiaceae; genus Frankia. The sequence goes on along the minus strand of NZ_JAMQQG010000040.1, from coordinate 12,651 downwards.
GATCGTGCGCCGGATGCGGCCGCTGGGCCGGGGCATGCAGGAGCGCCTGGACACGGTCAACCGGATCCTGCGCGAGCAGATCACCGGCCTGCGGGTGATCCGGGCCTTCGTCCGGGACCGGCACGAGCGCGAGCGGTTCGGCGTGGCCAACGACGACCTGACCGGCGTCTCGCTGCGGTTCGGCAACCTGCTGGCGATGATGTTCCCGCTGGTGTTCACCATCGTGAACTTCTCCAGCGTCGCGGTGATCTGGTTCGGCGCGCACCGCATCGACGCCGGCGAGATGCAGATCGGCGCGCTTACCGCCTTCCTCAGCTATCTGATGCAGATTCTGCTGTCGGTGATGATGGCGACGTTCATGTTCATGATGATTCCGCGCGCCGAGGTGTGCGCGGAGCGCATCCACGAGGTGCTGGGCACCGAGTCGTCCCTGCGGCCGGCGGCGGTGCCGGTGCGGGAGCTGCGGGGGGTCGGCCAGCTGGAGCTGCGCGGCGTCGGCTTCCGCTACCCCGGCGCGGAGATCCCGGTGCTGCGCGGGGTCAGTCTCACCGCCGGCCCCGGGCGGACCACGGCGATCATCGGCAGTACCGGCAGCGGGAAGACCACGCTGGTGGGGCTCGTCCCGCGGATCGCCGAGGCAACCGAGGGCGCCGTGCTCGTCGACGGGGTGGACGTGCGCGAGCTCGACCCCGCGGTGCTCAGCCGCACCGTCGGCATCGTCCCGCAGCGGCCGTACCTGTTCTCCGGAACGGTCGCATCGAACCTGCGCTATGGCAACCCGGACGCGACCGACGCCGAACTCTGGGCCGCCCTCGAGATCGCCCAGGCCCGCGAGTTCGTCGAGGCGATGCCCGACGGCCTCGCCAGCTCCATCGCCCAGGGCGGCACCAACGTCTCCGGCGGGCAGCGCCAGCGGCTGGCGATCGCCCGGGTGCTCGTGCGCCGACCGGAGATCTACCTGTTCGACGATTCGTTCTCGGCCCTCGACTATGCCACCGACGCCCGGCTGCGCGCCGCGCTCGCGCAGCAGACGGCCGAGGCCACTGTGGTCATCGTCGCCCAGCGGGTGGCGACCATCCGCGATGCCGACCAGATCATCGTGCTTGAGGCCGGCGAGGTCGTCGGGACCGGCACCCACCACGAACTCATGGCAGGCAATCCGACCTACCGCGAGATCGTCCTGTCCCAACTCACCGAGCAGGAGGCCGCGTGAGCGGGAACGACGGTCCGACCGAGACCGCCGGTGGTGCTGCCAGCATGCCGGCCCCGCGTCGCGGGCCGGCTCCGATGGCCGGGCCGGCCCGGTTTCTCGCCGGTCAGGGCGCGGGGGAGAAGTCGGCGGACTTCGCCGGGTCGACCCGGCGGCTGCTGGGCCGACTGCGCCCGCAGCGGACGGTCCTGGTCGTCGCCGGGCTGCTCGCGGTGGTCAACGTCGCCCTGAACGTCACGGGTCCACGGCTGCTCGGGCATGCCACCGACCTGGTGCTGGCGGGGGTGTTCAGCCGCCATGTGCCCGCCGGCACGTCCAAGGAGGACGCGGTCGCGGCACTGCGGGCGACCGGCCACGGCACCCAGGCCGATCTGCTCTCCTCGCTGCACATCACCCCTGGCAACGGGATGGACTTTGACGCCATCGGTCGGGTGCTGCTCGGCGTCGCCCTGATCTACGCCTTCGCCGGCATCGCCGGGGTGGTGCAGGCCCGGATGACCACCCGGGCGATCCAGCGGGTCGTCAGCGACCTGCGCTCCGAGGTGCAGCACAAGCTTGCCCGCCTGCCCGCACGCTACTTCGACGGCCAGCCCCGCGGGGAGGTGCTCAGCCGGGTCACCAACGACATCGACAATCTCGGGCAGACCCTGCAGCAGAGCATCGCCCAGCTGGTCGTGTCGGTGCTGACCATCTGCGGCGTGCTGTCGGTGATGTTCTGGATCTCCTGGGAGCTGGCGCTGGTCGCGGTCGTGACCGTCCCGGTGTCGGTGCTCGTGGCGACCCGGGTCGGCAAACTGGCCCAGCCGCAGTTCGTCGCCCAGTGGCGGCTCACCGGACGGCTCAACGCGCACATCGAGGAGATGTACACCGGGCACACCCTGGTCCGGGCGTTCGGCCGGCAGGAGGAGTCGGCGCAGACCTTCCGGGAGTACAACGAGGCGCTGTACGCGGCGAGCTGGCGGGCCCAGTCGATCTCCGGGCTGATGCAACCAACGATGATGTTCATCGGCAACGTCAACTACGTGCTGGTGGCGGTGATCGGCGCGCTGCGGGTGGCCTCCGGCTCACTGTCGATCGGTGACGTACAGGCGTTCATCCAGTACTCGCGCCAGTTCAGCCAGCCGATGACCCAGCTGGCCAGCATGGCGAACCTGCTGCAGTCCGGCATCGCGTCAGCCGAGCGGGTGTTCGAGCTGCTCGACGTCGACGAACAGTCTCCGGATCCGGTCGAATCCGTGGTGTCGCCGCAGCCCCGCGGTCGGGTGGCGTTCGAGCACGTCAGCTTCCGCTACAAACCGGACAAGCCCCTCATCGAGGATCTGTCCCTGGTCGCGGAGCCCGGGCACACCATCGCGATCGTCGGGCCCACCGGCGCCGGCAAGACCACGCTGATCAACCTGTTGCTGCGTTTCTACGACGTGACGTCCGGGCGGATCACCCTGGACGGGATCGACATCGCCACGATGTCCCGCGACGGCCTGCGCGCGCAGATCGGCATGGTGCTGCAGGACACCTGGCTGTTCGGCGGCACGATCGCCGAGAACATCGCCTACGGCGCGGCCGGGGCCACCCGCGAACAGGTCGTCGCCGCGGCGAGGGCCGCCCATGTCGACCGGTTCGTGCGGACCCTGCCGGACGGCTACGACACGGTGCTCGACGACGAGGGCACCGGGGTCAGCGCCGGGGAGAAACAGCTGATCACGATCGCCCGGGCGTTCCTGGTCGAGCCGCTCATCCTCGTCCTCGACGAGGCGACGAGCTCGGTGGACACCCGCACCGAGGTGCTCATCCAGCAGGCGATGTCGACCCTGCGGGCCGGGCGCACGGCATTCGTGATCGCCCACCGGCTGTCCACCATCCGGGACGCCGACACCATCCTCGTGCTGGAGAACGGGGCGATCGTCGAGCAGGGCAACCACGAGACCCTGCTCGACGCCGACGGTGCCTACGCGCGGCTCTACCGCTCGCAGTTCGCCCAGGCCGTCGTGGAGATCTGAAGCCGGCGGACGGCCGTCAGTTGATCAGGCTGGTCAGCTGGCGGCCGTCCACCCAGCTGCCGGTGACATCGGTGAAGGCGTTGTTCTGCCAGCGCAGCAGCCGGACCGCGGAGTTGCACACCGCCGGGAAGATGCTGAGCTGCTTGCCGTCGCAGGTGTACGGGTGGGCCATCACGTTCGGCTCGTTCGACGTGGCCTGCAGGGCGGTGGTCAATGCTGCCGCGTTCGGCTGGGGAAGCTTCGCCAGCAGCGCCCGCAGGTCCAGCACGGTGGAGAACGCCCCCTGGGAGGCGGAGGTGCGGTCGGCGTCCGGCACTGCCGCCCGGAAGGCGGCCGTGTCAGCGTCCCCGCCGCTGGCGGGAACCGGCAGGTAGCTGGAGGCGAAGTACAGATTCGCGGTCTTCCCGCCAGCGGCCCGCGGCACCGCCGGGGAGGCGCAGGCACCGACGAAGTAGATGTCGCTGCGCACGTTCAGCGAGGCGGCCGCCTGGGCGATGCGGGCACACGCCGCCGCCTGGAACACCACGATGATCGCATCCGGGTTGCCGGCGGCGGCCTGGGTCACCGCGGGGGCGAAATCGGCGGCGTCCGCCTTCTCGGCGATGAGCTTGACGTCGGTGACCCCCTTCTTGCGCAGGATGTTCTGCGAACCCTGGATCGCCGCAGTCAGCAGCCCGGGCAGGTCCACGTACAGTGCGTGCGCACTGCGGATGTGCTTCGTCGACGTCAGGTACTCGGTGAGGCCGAGCAGCTCCGCGACCGAACCGCCCGACAGGGCGAACGCGTTTTTCGAATCGAGCTCACCGGACAGCTGTGGCGATCCGGTGACGTACGGTATGTGTGCCGACTCGTAGATGGGCATCGCGGCCTGGGTGCCGAAGTCGATTCCGCCGACGACCGCGACCGGCTTTTCCGCCACAAGCTGGTTGGCGCAGTTCTGGGACGATTCCGGCGACCCGTCGGTGGCACAGGTGGCCAGCCGCAGCGGGCGGCCACCGACCCCACCGAGCGTGGAGTTCGCCCGGTTCACCGCGGCCTGCGCGGCGCGGCGCGTTTCCGGGTAGGAGCCGAGGGCGGAGTTCTCGACGGTGACGAAACCGAGGGTGATCGGCGTGCCGGTCAGCGTGCTGGCCGAGGCGCCGGGAGATACGCCGCCGGACGAGCCACCGCGCTGGCTCGTGCATCCGACACCGGCGACGGCGACGGAGAGGACGACGGAGAAGGCGAACAGGGCGCGGGAAGCTTGTCTCACGGGCGGTCAAGTTACACTCCCACCCACCTGGATTCCGGACGGGGAAGCGCCGACCCGGCCGAACGGACATGATGCGATGAGCACGCCCGCACCGCCCCGTCCACCGTGTCGTCCGCGCGCCCGCCGGCCGGCCGGGATGTCGTCCGCCTGCTCGGGAGCCCCGTGGACACGTATGTAGCCGCCCTGCTGTTGGGCCTGGGACCAGGCGCGGTGTACGCGGCGCTGGGCCTGGGGCTGGTGCTCACCTACCGGGCGTCCGGCGTCATCAACATCGCACATGGCGCTTTCGCCATGTATGCGACATATCAATATGCCGAACTCCGCGAGGTCGGGGATCTCGTCCTGCCGGTCGTCGGATTGCCGCCACGAATTCATCTGACGGATACCCCGTCGTTCGCGCTGGCGCTGACTGTCTCGCTGGTGATGGCGGCGTTGCTCTCGCTGGTCACCTACCTGCTCGTGTTCCGTCCGCTGCGCCGCGCCCAGCCGATGATGACGGTGGTCGCCGCGGTCGGGCTCACCATTGCTCTGCAGCAGGTGGCAGTGATCCAGTTCGGCACCGGCAACCGGTTCCTCACCCCGGTGCTGCCCCAGCACGCCCTGCACGTGGCCGGCGCGACCGTGTCCAGTGACCGGCTGCTACTCGCCGCGATCGTCGTCGTGGCCGCGGTCGGGCTGTGGGCGGTGTCCCGCTGGACGATGTTCGGTCTGGCCACCCGGGCCGTCGCGGACGACGAGGAGACCACGGCCCTGCTGGGTCGGCGCCCGGCGTGGATCGCGGCGGTGAACTGGATGCTCGCCGCCGTGCTCGCGGCCCTAGCCGGCATTCTCGTCGCCCCGATCAGCTCGCTGAACCCGACCGGTTACTCGCTGCTGGTCGTCCCGGCGCTCGCCGCGGCGCTGATCGGCGGGCTGTCGTCGTTCGGGCTGACCGTGGCCGGCGCGCTCGCCATCGGCATGGCGCAGGCGGTGCTGCTGCCGTTGCAGCAGGACGTGTCCTGGCTCAACCAGCAGGGCATGCGCGAGCTGATCCCGATGATCGGCGTGCTGGTCGTCGCCGGGCGGCGCGGCACGCTCATCCCGGGCCGGTCCGCGGGCGCGGTGGCGACCGCACCGCTGCCCGTGGTCACGCCGTCCCGCCGTCCGCTGGCCGGTCTGCTCGTCGGCGTCGTCGTCGGGGTGATCGCCCTGTTCGTGCTGGCCGGGAACTACCGACTCGGCCTGGAACGCAGCCTCGCCGCGGCGGTGGTCTGCCTGTCGTTCGTGGTGCTCACCGGGTATGTCGGCCAGCTGTCGCTGGCCCAGATGACCCTGGCCGGGGTCGCCGGATTCCTGCTGGCCCGGCTGCAGGGTGAGCTTGGGGTGCCCTTCCCGATCGCCCCGATCCTGGCCACGATCGCGGCCGCCGCCGCCGGGCTGTTCCTCGGCGTGGTGTCGCGGCGGCTGCGCGGGGTGGATCTCGCGCTCATCACGCTGGTGGCGGGTGTCGCGATCCAGCAGGCGGTGTTCGGCAATCCGCTGGTCACCGGCGGTCTCAAGGGCTCGTCGGTGCCAAGCCCCACAGTGTTCGGCCTGGACCTCGGCATCTCCGGCGATGGTTTCCCCCGCACCCGCTACGGTCTGCTGACCCTGGCGGTGCTCGCCGCCTGCGGCTACGGGGTCGCCCGGCTGCGCACCGCGCCGCTGGGCCGGGAGATGCTCGCCGTGCGGGCGAACGAGCGCGCCGCCGCGGCCGCCGGGATCGACGTGCGCCGCACCAAGATCCTGGCGTTCACCCTGTCGGCCGCGATCGCCGGCCTCGGCGGCTGCCTCATCGGCTACAGCCAGGGTCGGCTCTCGCTGGACTCGTTCGGCGTGACCGCGTCGCTGCTGTTTCTCGCGATCGCTGCCGTCGGCGGAGTGACCAGCGTCGGCGGGGCGGTGGTCGCGGGCCTGCTCGCCCCCAACGGGCTGGTCTTCACCGCCCTCGACCGGATGTTCGGGCTTGGCGAGTACCAACAGGTGCTGTGTGGACTTGCCGTGGTCGCGCTCGCCGTGCTGCGCCCCGCGGGCCTCGTCCACCGCCCCGCCCGGACCTCGCGGCGCGACGCGGCACCGCCGGACGGCAGCCCGGATCCCAGCGGCCGGTCCGGGGGCGTGGACGCCCGGCTGGCCGCGCTGCCCGGCTGGCTGCCCGCCTTCGGCTGGTTGCCCACCAGCCGCCGCCCCGCCGGCTCCGGTCGTTCAACCGGCTCGGGCCGTCCCGTCGGTGCGCATCGCGCCGACCGCTCAGGCGGTGCCGCATGAGCGGCCGGTTGGACGTCGTGGGCCTGTCCGCCGGGCAGGGCCGCGCCCGTATCGTCGAGGACGTCTCGTTCACCCTGGCCGCGGGCAGCGTCACCGGTCTGATCGGCCCGAACGGCGCCGGCAAGACAACCCTCATCGATGCCCTCACCGGCTTCGCGGCGATCTTCTCTGGCGAGATCACGCTGGACGGTGTCCCGCTGGCCGGCCTGCCGCCGCATGCCCGGGCCCGCCACGGCCTCGCCCGTACCTTCCAGGCCCTGGAACTGTTCGACAGCCTGGACGTCGAGGAGAACCTCGCCGTCGTCGCCCCGTCGAGTTCGCACTCGGGCGAACCGCGCTCCGGCGAACCGCGCTCCGGCGAACCGCGGCCCAGGGGCTTGCGCGCCCGTGGGCCGCATGCGGGCTCCGGCGGGCCACCTGCGGGCTCCGGCGGGCCGCGGGCCGGGGAGTTCGGATTGGAGCCGATCGCGGGTCTGCTGCCGGCGACGCTGACCCATGACGAGCGGGCCGCCGTCGCCGTGGGACGGGCCTTGGCCGGCGAACCCGGTGTCCTACTGCTCGACGAGCCCGCCGCCGGTCTCGACCCCGCCGACCGGACGGACCTCGCCGCCCGGATCCGCCGGATCGCCAGTCGTGGCGTGGCTGTCCTGCTCGTCGACCATGACCTGCGGCTCGTCTTCGACGTCTGCGACCACGTGCTCGTCCTGGACCGCGGCCGGATCGTCACCGGAGGCCGTCCCGACGCCGTTCGTGCCGACCCCGCGGTGCGGGCCGCCTACCTCGGCGAGACCACCGAGGCACCCCCCGACCCGCCCGCGGCCGTGTCGGCCGTGTCGGCCGTGTCAGGGGCGTCGGCCGCGTCGGGGGCGTCGGGGGCGTCGAGTCGCGGGGCGTCGCAGGCCCCCGGCGGGGTGGGGGAGGAGCTGCTGGCACTGGCGGCGGTGACCAGCGGCTATCACGAGGGTCCGGTGCTGCGTGAGGTGTCGCTGACGGTGCGGGCCGGGGAGATCGTGGCGCTGCTCGGGGCGAACGGCGCGGGCAAGACGACGCTGATCCGCACCGCGGCCGGCCAGCTGCCGGTCACCGCCGGGCGGCTCACCCTGCTGGGGGAGCGGGTGCGCCGGCCGGTGCCGAGCGCACTGGCCCGCCGGGGCCTGGCCGTCGTCCCGCAGGGCCGGGGCGCGCTGGGCCGGCTGACCGTCCGGGAGAACCTGCGGATGGCGGCCGGACGGGCCCACCGCGGCGAGATCGACCGGGTCCTCGGCTGGTTCCCGCCGCTGACCGGCCTGCTCGACCGGCCGGCCGGAGAGCTTTCCGGCGGGGAACGCCAGCGGCTGGCGCTCGCCGTCGCCCTGGTCCGCCGGCCGCGGCTGCTGCTGGTGGACGAGCTGTCCTTCGGCCTGGCGCCCGGTGTGGCACCGCGGCTGCTCGAGCTGCTGCGCACCATCGCGGCGGAGACGTCCACCGGGGTGCTGCTCGTCGAGCAGTTCGCCGCGCTCGCGCTACGGGTCGCCGACCGCGGCTACGTCCTCGACCGCGGACGGGTCGCACTGACCGCGTCCGCCGCCGAACTCACCGCACGTCCCGACCTCATCGAGGTCAGCTACCTGGGACAGGCGGCGCCATCCGCCGCGGACTCGGACTGACCGCGGCGGTCGACAGGAAAACGGGTTTTCGTGGACGAGCGGAACTCCGGTGGCCTATTCTTGCCGTAATCGCACATCGCACATCGCGGGAGCTCCACCAAGGGGCTGAGAGGGCGGCTGGGGCCGTCGACCGCATGAACCTGTCCGGGTAATGCCGGCGTAGGGAGTTTTGGCATGATGCCGTCTGGCGAAATTCATCCTTCCCTGCCATTGTCCGTGGTTTCTTCCGGGACGTCGCCTTCTTCCGCCACGGCGGTCCCGGATTCCGCCGCTCCACAGGTCGCCGAGATCTCGTCGCCGTCATCTCCGTTGCCGGCGACGGCGACGACCACGCGGTCGTCGCGGCAGCCGGGGGAAGCCGTCGTGACGACCGGGCCGTTGCCCGGCAGCCGCCGGACCTGGCTGGTCGGCGCCGATGCGCGCCTGCGGGTGCCGATGCGGGAGGTGGTGCTCAGCACCGGAGACAGCGTCGTGCTCTACGACACCTCCGGTCCGTACACGGATCCCACGGTGGACATCGACGTCCGCCGTGGGCTGGCACCGGTGCGGGTCGATTGGATCGACGCCCGGGGCGACACCGAGACCCACGCCGGCATCCGCGCCGCTGGCGACGACGGCATGGTCCTAGCGGCCGGTAGCGGGGCGGTCGAGGCCGACGGCGCGCGCCGCGTACGTCGCGGGGTGCGGGCGTCGAGCCGAGGGGCGCTCACCCAGCGGGCCTACGCGCGGCGTGGGGAGATCACCCGTGAGATGGAGTTCGTCGGGCTGCGGGAGGGGCTGCCGGCCGAGACGGTGCGGGCGGAGATCGCCGCCGGCCGCGCGGTGCTGCCCGCGAACGTCAACCATCCGGAATCCGAACCGATGGCGATCGGCCGCGCCTTCCTGGTGAAGATCAATGCCAATCTCGGTAATTCGGCGGTGACCTCGTCGATCGCCGAGGAGGTCGAGAAGATGGTGTGGGCGACCCGGTGGGGTGCCGACACCGTCATGGACCTCTCGACCGGCGCCGACATCCACCGCACCCGGGAGTGGATTCTGCGCAACTCCCCGGTGCCGGTCGGCACGGTGCCGATCTACGAGGCGCTGGAGCAGGTCGGCGGCCGGCCCGAGGAACTCACCTGGGCGGCCTACCGGGACGCCGTCATCCGCCAGTGTGAACAGGGCGTCGACTACATGACGGTGCACGCCGGCGTGCTGGCCCGGTATGTGCCGCTGACCACCCGGCGGCGGACCGGAATCGTCTCCCGTGGCGGTGCGATCCTTGCCGCCTGGTGCCGGGCCCACCAGCAGGAGAACTTTCTTTACACCCATTTCGAGGAGCTCTGCGAGATTCTCGCGACCTACGACGTGACGTTCTCCCTCGGCGACGGCCTGCGGCCCGGCTCGGTCTCGGACGCGAACGACGAGGCCCAGCTCGCCGAACTCGCCACCCTCGGTGAGCTGACTCGTGTCGCCTGGCGACACGACGTCCAGGTGATGATCGAGGGGCCCGGACACGTTCCGTTGCATCTGGTCGAGGAAAACGTCCGGTTGCAGCGCGAGCTCTGCCACGACGCGCCGTTCTACACGCTCGGGCCGCTGACCACCGACATCGCGCCCGGGTATGACCACATCACCTCCGCGATCGGCGCCGCGGTGATCGGCTGGCACGGCACGGCGATGCTCTGCTACGTCACCCCGAAGGAACATCTCGGCCTGCCGGACCGGGACGACGTCAAGGCCGGCGTCATCGCCTACAAGATCGCCGCCCATGCCGCCGACCTCGCGAAGGGGCATCCCGGTGCTCGGGCCTGGGACGACGCCCTGTCCGACGCCCGGTTCGCGTTCCGCTGGGCCGACCAGTTCCATCTCGCTCTCGACCCGGAGACCGCCCGCGCCTTCCACGACGAGACACTGCCCGCCCCGGCAGCGAAGGCCGCGCATTTCTGCTCCATGTGCGGGCCGCACTTCTGCTCGATGCGCCTTTCCCAACAGGTCCGGTCCGACACCGGCGAACCGGCTCGGGCCAAGACGATGCAGTCAGCGCCCGGAACCTGACCGTTGCTGTCCGCGCCGTCCGGCACCGTCCGCAGAAACGAACCGGACGGTGCCGGATCCGCCGGGTTTCCTCGAACGGCCCGCGCTGACCACAGGGCCGGTCAGGACTGAGCGCGTGGGCCGGGGAAGGGCGGCGGGGAGGTCGGGCGGTTACGGCCGCGCAGCACCGCATCGATGCCACGGTGGAAGGCTTCCCGGGCGTCGGAATCGTCCAGGTCGACCAGGTCGATATAGGAAATTCCGTGCAGTATGCCTTCCGGTCGGCATGCGGCGACCCGCACCGGCACCAGCCGCCGCTGAATTCCGGTGGGGTCGCCACGCCAGGCGATCGTCCACTGAACCTGGACCTCCGGCGCCCGCAGATAATTCTCCGACAGCACCAGAAGGGTCTTCTCGGCGTGGCGAACCGCCTGGTCCATCTGGATCACCGGATTGTTCCCCGGGAGGACGTCCCAGGCCTGCAGGTGCACCAGAAAACCGCGTTGTTCCAGCTCCCAGGCGATCCACGCACCCCAGCCGCCGTCCTCGTCCGCGACCGAGATGAGGTAGTCCCACCGGTGGTCTCCGGGAACCGCCGCCGGCCGAGGGTGGTACGGCGCCAGGCCGTTCGCGGCCTGCCCGGGGCGGGCCGCGGCATCGCTCGCCGAGCCGGTGGCCGGGCGTGGAACCGTCACCCAGGCGGAGCGCACGGCCGGCAGAACCGGGACACCACGGGGAAGATCGATCTTGATCTCGCGGAACACCGTGGGATCAAGGCCGTGCACGCTGTGGCGAACCGTTGCGTCGTAAAGGGCGGACGACAGGATCACGCCCAGATCAGCCGCCGGGTCGCTGCGCAGGAGCTGGCTCAGTCCCGGCGCGTCGACGAGGCGATGGGTCAGCGCCGCCGCCGGCCCGTCGAGCGCGGGGCTGGGGTTGTCGGCGCCCGCACCGGCGCCGGGTGCGGCTGGAGGTGCGTCGGCGGTGGCATGCAGGGCGAGTCGGAGCCGTACCCGCTCCGCACCCACCCGTTCGCCGTTATGGACCGCCAGCGCACCGGCCAGCTCGGCCGCGAAGGCCCCGACGAGCATCGGCGCAGCCGCGCGGTCCCGGACCGCACCCGTCAGACTGGTATCCCGCTGCCGGTGGACGATGGTGCCCACCGCGAGGCCACATCGCCGCGCGGCGTCATCGACGATGCCGGCCAGACCCAGCCGCCAGTCCACCGGCACCAAGGTGCCATCCGCCATCAGCACCACCGAGTCGACCGCGAGCAGGACGCCCGCCGGCGCCGCGGCGGCAGCCTGCTCGATGCCCTTGAGGAAGGTCCTGTTGGCCTTGAAGTCACGCCCGGCCGCAGTAAGGATCTTCAGGCGCCCGTCGGGCAGCTGGCCGGACTCGACCAGCCGATTGATCCCCTGCCAGTACTCCTGCGCGCTCTGACCTGACCAGGACGGCTGCTGGTGACGCTCCAGCCCGGCCCGCTCGAGCAGGGACAGGACCTCGATCTGACGGTAGAAGGCGCGCGCGAGCTCGCGTATCTCCTCGTCGGTCAACCGCTGCGTCACCATTCCCCCGAGGCCTGATCCGCCGCTGACACGGACCGTCCCCGTGCAGCCGGAACCCGACACCAGAACAGCCGTCCGCCCGAGGAGATCCCTACAGATCGTACGTGGCCGGTGTCGGGGAAAAGGTCCGTAACCCCCGCCCGGACAACCGGGTTCCGGGATTGCTGGGCGCCGAGGTCCGAGCGGCCCTTTCGCGTACTCCCGCTCAATCGGGCGGATCGAGCGCGAGGCCCGCAGGCAGGCCGGACATCGCCGGCGTGGCCATGGACGCGTGCCGACTCCGGCTGGGCCGGGCCGGTATGCGGGCACGGTCGATACGTGGGGCATCGTCGTTGATCCACCCTCCCGAGGCATCGGCCCAGCGCGCCCCGAGGCTTGGACGTGTCCGGGGCCGCCGACCTGTCCGGTCCGCCGTGGCTCACCCCGCGGCCTCCGACCCACGTAGATCACTTACTCCGGGCATCGGACGGACTACGATCGCCCCGACGCGGTCCGGGTGCCGGAGTCGCCGTCGGCGTGCTGTAAGCTGGCAACGCCGGCCGCCACGGTGGCGGGCACGCGCTCGTAGCTCAACGGACAGAGCATCTGACTACGGATCAGAAGGTTGGGGGTTCGATTCCCTCCGAGCGCACGTCAGGTTGAGACAGGTCAAAGCCCCGCAGCCGATCACACGGCG
>NZ_JAMQQG010000020.1 GCF_023716925.1 Frankia sp. R82 | reverse complement strand
CGCCAGGGCGGCGCGGCGGGTCGCGGCATCGCCCCGCAGCGCGGGCAGGACCAGGGCGAGCAGGACGGCGGGGAAGGCGGCGTCCAGGCCGAAGGCGTCCGGGTCGGGCACCGCCCGACCCGCGAACGCGCCGGCCAGCACACCGAGGTTCCACGCGACGAACAGGCCGAGGCCGCAGGCCCAGAACGCGGCCCGGTCCCGTCCCGACGGACGGCGGGCCAGCGCGAACACGACCGTCTCGTCCACCAGCAGGTGGCTGCCGACCAGCCGGCGCAGCCAGCCCGTACCCAGCGCGTCGCCGATCGCGAACCCGTAGGGCAGATGCCGCGCGTTGACCAGCAGACACGCGGCCACCGCCGGCGCCACCGCCCCACCGGCGGCGAGCAGCCCGACCAGCAGGAACTGCGACGCCCCGCCGAACACCACCACCGACAGCAGCACCGGCGCCCACACCGGCAGCCCCGCCCCCACCGCGATCGCTCCGAACGACGCCCCCACCAGCGCATCCGCCCCGCAGACCAGGGCAACGTCGCGCAGCACCTCCCGATCGCCCGTCATGCCACCGACACCGTCACGAGACCCTCCGCCGTCACGAGACCCACTGCCGTCACGAGCCGAGGGCGGCCGGGGTGGCCCATTCGGGGGCGACGGTGGTGCCGTCGACGGTGAGGCTGTAGCCGCCGTCCTCATCGAGCTGGGTGACGAGCAGGGCGAGCAGGGTCTGCAGCCGGGCCAGGCGTTCGCTGCCGGCGGCGTGCGGGGACCGCAGTGCCTCGACGAACGGGTCGAGCCAGCTCGCGAACTGTTCGTCGTAGTGGTCGTGGAAGTAGGCGAATCCGACGCAGACGGTGGCGGCGGCCTCCGGTCCGCGCATCAGCTCACCGATCGCCCGCTGCTCCTCCCGCCACAGCATGAACCGCGACCCGGCCGAAAGCTCGGCCTTGCGCAGTGAGCTCGCCCCCGCCGGCGGCCCGTTCTCGTCAGCTCCTGCCGCGGACGGGGCCTCGTCGTCGAACTGGTCGGCGGAGAAGACGCGGCCGATGTCGGCGAGCAGGGCGGCGACGAGCCGGGTGTCGGCGGCGCTGTCGAAGCGCAGCAGCGCCAGCCGCGAGTAGAGAATCTCCAGCGTGCCGAAGTAGCGGGCCACGCAGTACACCGTGCCGAGCACGGCGAGCCGCCCACGGCGCTGGGTCGATCCCAGATAGGCGTGCAGGCCACCCTCGCGGATCGTGTGCAGCCGGGCGCCGAGGTCGACGACGGCGAGTAGCAGCGGCTCGCGGTAGCGGTCGAGTTCCGCCTTGGCCGCTGAACGCTTCTCGTGGTCACGCGCCGAACGCTCCGACTCGTACCGCATCCGTTCCAGCTCGATGCCCTGGCGACGGGTCCACACCGAGGCCCCGACGGACACGGCGACACTGGCCACGGACGTGATCAGCGCGGCGACAATACCCGCGTCCACCGCACCCCCGCCCGCTCTCCCACCGTCCTCGGCCGTCCTCGGCCGTCCTGTCCTCGGCGGTCCTGTCCTCGGCCGTCCTCCCGCCGTTCTCGGCCGTTTGACCCGCCACCGTTGATCATCCTAACGTCACAGGACGCCCCACACCGGCGGTTTGCCACATACCGCCGCCGGGCCCGGCCCGCTGGGCGGTTTTTGTGGATCGGGGGTCTGTCCGTGCTCCGACGTGCCTCGCTCCAACGTGCCTCGCTCCGACATGCCTTCTGCCGTGTACGCCCGGCCGTCGCAACCCCCACGATCCGCGGGTCCGGGCCGACCGATGGTCCTGGCTCGTGGGAATGTAGGCGTCTCCTCACGTTCCGCCCAGACATGTCGGAGCGCGACCACCCCGGGAATCGGTAGACGTTCCACCAGAACATCCTCGCCCCGTTCACCCCCGACACGCGTCGACCGACACCTTCCGCGTCACCCATGCCACTTCCTGTGACAAAACCGGCTCGGTCAGGGATGACCGAAAGCCATGATTCATTCTTGCCGAGGCTTAGTGAAGGATCTGCGGACCGGAACCTTCACTCCGCCTCGGCAAGAATCCGTGACTTGGCGAAGTGGCCGCCGTCCAAGGCGGGCACGGGAGCACGGGGGCCCGGGGGCATGGGGCATGAGACGAGGAGGAGGCTGCCGTGGTCAGGGCGCGATGCACGGTCGCTGGGCACGGTGGTCTTCGGGCTGTGCGACCACGGTTCGTGGAGTGGTCCCGGGCGTGGCAGCGAAAGGGCCGTCCTGCGGACGCCTGGTGGTGACGTGGTCATGTTTCGCGAACAACGAGGATTGACCAGGACTCACGAGAAGTGGCCTATGGCACGGCGAGGGTGACGGCGGCGGTGTGCGGGTGGCCACCGGCGCGGAACTGCAGGTAGAGCCGCCAGGCGCCGGCGCGGGGCAGGTGGGCGTCGAAGGTGAGAGTGGGGCCGCCGTGACCGGTGGCGCCGTGACCGGTGGCGCCGTGACCGGTGGCGCCGTGACCGGTGGCGCCGCGACCGGTGGCGACGGAGCCGGCGACGACAGAGCCGGTGGGATGCAGGTGCGCGAAGGCGAGATCGCCCTGGTGGAAGGCGCTCAGGTGGGCATAGCTGGCCAGGTAGGGCTGCAGATCGGTGACGGGGCGGCCATCCCGGCTCACGGTGACGGCCAGCGGACCTGCCATCCCGGCCCGCAACGGGCCCCGGGGCATGGACAGGCGCAGGGTGTAGCCGTCCACGGTGGTGGTGGTCGTCGGCGCCGGTACCGGCGTGGGGACGGCCGCTCCCGGGATGGTGATCGGGGTGCTGAGCACGAACGGCATGACTCGTCCGTCCACCGGGGTCGTGAACGAGGCGTAGGCGCGGTAGAAACCACTCGCGGGGGCGGCGAGGTTGGCCGTCCACGTGCCGTCGGTGGCCATGGTCGGATGGACGTGCTGGAATCCGACCAGGTCGGAGCGAATCAGGTACAGGTGCATCGTGGCCCCCTGTTCCTGGACGAATCGGGTGATCGCCCGACCACCCGCGCCGCGCACCTGAAACCGCAGCTCCACCGGCCAGTTCGCGGCAAACCGCGTGGCCGCCGGCACCAGCGTCACCCCACCCACCCCGGCTGCCAGCCCCTCACCACCGGTTGCGCCGGGTCGCCCGAGCCCGGCCGGCGTCGGCGGGGCAGACGTCCCGGGCCGGGAGCCGGGCATGCCGGCTGGCTGGTCAGCTGGCTGGGCCGGGGACGTGGCGGTGACCGGGACGTGTGCCTGCGACGCATGCCCGGGGCCTGTGGCGCCGGTGGTGTCGGCGCCACAGGCAGCAGCCGCGACCGCGACGAGAGCCGCGACCGCGAACCCGACCACGGCAGCGGGCCACCGGACCGGGCGGGAGCCGACGGCGTTCTGTCCGGCGCCATGAGCCCAACCGGTACAGGAGCGGGCAGCACGAAAGCCTGCGGTACGAAAGCCTGCGGTACGAAAGCCTGCAGCGCGAGAGCCTGCGGTGCGGGGGCGGGCAGCCAGCATCGAACAGAGCCCTCCTCCGGGCGGAAAACGGGGGTCACACGCCCGGGTATCCCGCGGCGGGGAAACCCGGTTTCGATCCGGACCACAGACGCGGGATGTCCCGCCGCTCGGGAATCCCGCGCCGTCCGGCGTCTACGGGCGTTCGCCGCCATTCTAGGAAATGCGCCGCGTCTCACCCCACCATATGGCTCCCCCAGCCTTTCTCCGGACCCGCGAAGACCACCTGCCGGCGAACGCCGTTCACCAGTGAACGCCGTTCACCGACAGCTATCCCGAGATGGGAGCTCGCGACAATCGGATGTCCACAGAAGGGCGATGCCGTCAGCAGGGTTTGTCGGGGTGACGCTGGTCGAGGTGACGCTGGTCGAGGTGACGCTGCGCGAGCCGCTTCGGGGCACGGACCAGCCATGCCTCGGTGAGCAGCTCCGTGAGTTCGGCGACCCCGATCTCGCCGAGACGCACCAGCACCGCCGGGAAGTCCGCGAAGTGGGCCACGGTGAAGTACGCGTCGGGATCCTCGGCGATCAGCGCCGCCCGCACCCCGACATCGGCCACCCGGACGGCCAGCGGGATCTCGCCCGTGCCGACAACCGCGTCCGCCGCGGCGCCGCCCGGGTCGGCCCGCAGCACCTCGAGGTCAGCCCGACGAAGCGGGCGTTCCCACGCGAATGTCGCCCTACGCACCCGCCAGGCAACGTTGCCGTAGGACGTCCCCTCGCTGACCTCGGGCAACCCGAGCGCGATCCGCCGAACGTCCGCCCAGCCAGCCACGAACACCACTCTAATGATCTCGCCACGGCCACGGCCGTCCGGTGTTCACTGCCCCCGCTCCCCACGTTCGCTGCCGCCGCCGATTCTGCTGTTGGGAGGCCCTGCCGGCTTGTTCTGGGCGACGGGGGCACCACACTTCGGCCACGGTCACTTTCTACGACGCTCCTGTCGGGCGCCTCGGGTATGCAGGATGCACATGGGTCGCCATGGGGGCTTTTGTGTCCCGTTTGCCGCCCCACGACGACCCGTGTGGGCGGATCTTGCTGTGGGGCCGATGGCAGGGCGCGGTGGCGGCGGGGGTGATGTTGCTGCCTGTGCGAGCGATGCGGGTTTTGGCTGCGGAGAGTAGTGGGCGGACTGACGGGCGGCGAAATCATGACGCCTGTGTCGCCACCGAGCCGGTCAGCCGGGTCTGGTGAGAAGCCGGTGCCAACGCCGGTTCCGGTGCTGCCCAGGTAGGGATATTGATCCGTGGACGGGGCACAGGGGCGAAGTCAACATCGGCGTCCCGGCTGCACAGGCGCATCGCAGGCACGGACACGGGGTGCGGATCCGGACGCGGGGAGGTGGCATGGGCGACCACGGCACGGCGGGCGACACCACAGCGGCGGGCGACACCACAGCGGCGGGCATCACAGGGGCGAGCAACACGGCGGCGAGCAACACGGCGGCGAGCAACACGGCGGCGAGCAGGACGGCGGTGGGTGACACCAGAGCGCAGGACGGTCCGTCGCCCGGTGGCGGCACGTCGGGGGTCGTCCGCACGGCGATCCCGGCCCGGCTGGACCGGTTGCCGTGGGCCCGGTTCCACTGGTTGATCATCATTGGCCTGGGGACGGTGTGGATCCTCGACGGCCTTGAGGTGACCATGGTCGGTGCGGTCGGCTCGCGGCTGACCGAGGACGGCAGCGGAATCTCGCTGTCAGCCGGCGACATCGGCACCGCCGCGGCCATCTACGTGCTCGGGGCCTGCCTCGGCGCCCTGTTCTTCGGCCAGCTCACCGACCGGTTCGGCCGCAAGAAGCTGTTCATCCTCACCCTCGGCGTCTACATCACGGCCACCACACTGACCGCCTTCTCCTGGACACCGTGGTTCTTCTTCCTGACCCGCTTCTTCACCGGCGCCGGCATCGGCGGCGAATACGCGGCGATCAACTCCGCGGTGGACGAGCTCATTCCCGCCCGGGTACGCGGCCGGGTCGACCTGCTCATCAACGGCACCTACTGGGCCGGGTCGGCCGCCGGGTCGGGCCTGACCGTCTTCTTCCTGTCCGAGAACATCTTCCCGACCAACGTGGGCTGGCGGCTCAGCTTCGGGCTCGGCGCGCTGCTGGGCCTGGTGATCCTCATCGTCCGCCGGCATGTGCCGGAAAGCCCGCGCTGGCTGTTCATCCACGGCCGGGCCGACGACGCCGACCAGATTGTCGGCGACATCGAATCGTCGGTGGAGGCGGACACCGGCCGGTCGCTGCCGGCAGCGAACGGCACCATCACGGTTCGCCAGCGCCAGGTCATTCCGCTGCGGACGATCGCCGAGACCGCGTTTCGCACCTATCCCCGCCGCGCCGTCCTCGGGCTCTCCCTGTTCGTCGGTCAGGCCTTTCTCTACAATGCCTTCACGTTCGATCTGGGCACGATGCTCACGACGTTCTACGACGTGAGCTCGTCCGCCGTGCCGGTGTTCCTCGTCGTCTATGCGCTGGGCAACTGCGCCGGGCCGCTGCTGCTCGGCCCGCTGTTCGACACCGTCGGACGCAAGCCGATGATCGCCGGAACCTATCTGGCGGCAGCGGTGTTCGGTGTGGTGCTGGCGGTTCTGTTCCATTCCGGGGCGCTGACCGCATGGACGTTCCTCGCGGTCGTGGCGGTCACCTTCTTCTTCGCCTCGGCGGGTGCGAGCGCGGCCTATCTCACCGTCAGCGAGATCTTCCCGATGGAGACCCGGGCCCTGGCGATCGCGTTCTTCTACGCGATCGGCACCGGCATCGGCGGCATCGCCGGCCCCCTGCTGTTCGGCCATCTCATCGACACCGGACGCACCGGCCCGGTGATGGTCGGCTTCCTCGTCGGCGCGGCCGTGATGGCGATCGGCGGCATCGCCGAACTCCTGCTCGGCGTGGACGCGGCCGGCCGCTCCCTCGAGGAGATCGCCGCCCCCCTCACCGCCACCGAGGACGCCACCGTCTCCTCCACCTCCACCTCCACCTCCACCGCCTCCGCTCAGCCCGCGGGCCCAGGCCGTCCCGGCAGAAGTCAGGTAGGCGTGCCCGGAGCCACCTCGGCGCCGGGCACGCCACACCGACCGCAATGACCCCGAAAACTACACAGCGCCACCGGCATCGTTTGCTCGTAATGCGATCTTTTGGCGTTGCACTCGATGGGGTGCAGCGAAGACGGCGCGGGGTCGGCGCGAGGTGCGCGGTGGCCTCCAGGGGCGGGCATCCAGGGCCGTGATCAGCCGAAGCCAAGACCAGGCCCGAGGCCAAGGCCGAAGCCAAGGCTCAGAACCGGAACCGGAACCGAGGCGGGCGCCGGCCGGGAGGAGTGCCGGCCGGATCCCGACGGCTGCATGGTGGATGCGGGCGGCGCAATCAGTGCACCGGGAGGCATTCGTCCTACCGGGCGCGCGATCCCGGATGACGTTGGTGCGGAACCTGCACGCCGATCGGCGCGAGGCGGTTCATCTCGTCGAGTTCGTGTCGCCACAGGGTGGCCAGTCGCTCGTGGTTCGGGACGCTCTCGCTGGCGGCGAAGCTGATGCCGACCCGGTCACCGACGCCGAACAACGCCACCGACAGGTGCTGACGGCCGGCGAGCAGCGGTCCGGTGCCGATCAACTCGGTGACCTTGCGACCGGCGACGTGCAGCGGGCCACCGACGGTGCGGGCGTTGGTCGCGACCATCGCGAGCTCGTGGGTGCGTCCCCCGAAGCTGGCCGCGTACGACAGCATCCGCGGGGTGGCGCGCTGGGCGACCGCGGGGAACAGATGATGTTCGACCAGTCCGATTCCACCGCGCTTGAGCCCCTTGGTGACCTCGGCGAGCCGGGCGATTCGGTGGGCGGCGTCCGGTTCGCCGCAGGGCAGGGCGACGCGTACGCCCGAGGTGTAGTTCGACAGGACGTTCTGGTCGGCCGCCAGTCGGATGCTCACCGGCATCAGCGCGTGCACCGGACGGTCGTCGTTGCGCCATTCGAACTCCGACCAGGTGCGGATGGCACCGGCCAGCGCGGCCAGGTAGACGTCGTTGACGGTGGCGTTGTGCCGACGGGCCGCGGCCCGGATCTCGCCGAGGTCGGCGGTGGTCCAGGTGTGCCGGGCCGGGCCCTGCGGCGGGCCGCCCCAGGCGTCGAGCACCCGGGTCGGAGCCAGGACGTTCAGCCCTCGGGTGACAAAACGCAGGTAGTCGGCGGCCTTGGGCCGCGCGATGGACGCGGGCAGTCCGATGTCGGGATCGTCATCGCCGCCGAACAGCAGGTGCAGCGCCCGATAGAGGGCCGCGCCGTCCTGGGCGATGTGGCTGGTGCGGTACACCACCACCGAGCCGGACGTCGTGCCGCGCCCGGCCGGTCCGCCGCCCGACGCGCCGTCGAAGGACGCGCCGCCGGATGTTCCCGTGCTGTCGCAGATCAGGTAGATCTTCCACGGCTGGGTGGTGGTGTCGGTCGGCCAGGTGGCGATCTGGTCGATGGCGGCGCGGATGCGCCGGTCGCCGACGGCGTCGCTGTAGCCGAGCCGTTCGGCCTGCTCAAGGGTCGGCAACGGGACGGCGACGACGTGCGCGTCGACGTCCATGTCCGGCTGGGAGACCCAGTGGGTCTCGGTGACCGTCGAGCGGCGGTCGGTGGGGCGTACCGTCACCGTCTCCAGCCGGTCGGTGAGCATCAGTGCCCGGGGCTGACGCACCCGCTCGGCGATGTGCGCCCGCAGGTCGGCGAGTTCCACCGGACCATCAAGGAAAAGCACCGCGCCGACATCCTGGAACTCGCCCGGATTGAGCTTGTGGAAGGCGAGATAAGCTCGGTCGCCCGCAGTGAGCGGGCGTGCGAAAGCCCGGTTGTAGCTGGTCTTTGAGACCGTGTCGACGAGCGTCATCAGGCGCGCCCCCCACCCGAGGCCGGGCAGTTTTCCCCACCCGAGGCCGGGCCATGCTTCCCACCCGAGATCGGGTGGTGGGCGCAGGCGCTGATACCCCTCGGAACAATGCTAGCAGAACGGCGGGAAAGTGCGCCGCGCGGACCTGTACCCATGGACCTGTTTATCCCCGGGCCGTTCCGCCCTGACAACCTTGTGTCCCAGGTCTCGAGCTAACAGGACGTTAAACGCTGCGAGCCCGGGACCCCCCGCCCAGGTATCACCACGTCAATGCAGCCAAAACGGGTCTCCCGCGGCCCCCCGATGGCACTCTCGTGCATCACCACGAAAAGGCCGAACGTCTCCTACCGGCGGGGTCGCCCGAATGTCCCGGCCAGGCCGGACCGCTCCCGACCGCCGCACGTTCCCGAACTGCCCAACCCGCCGCACCCGCCGCACCCGCCGCACGCTTCGTCGACCCGATCTCCCCAGCCACTCTTTGTCCCGCTGCCTGCACCCCAGGGCCACCACCCGCCCGCGTCCAGCCGTCCCGAGCGCCCGAGCGCCCGACGTTCCGACTGCCGACGTTCTGAGCCCAGCGCAGCCCCCACCCCCGCCCGAGCGTCCGGTACCCTCGGCGGCCCGATCATCCGGGGACCCGGTCGTCCATCCGGGGGCCCGACGTCCCGGCCAGTTCGGGCAATGCGGGACGAACTGTGCCCCCCAGGCAGGGGACGGTCAGCCCACCCGAGGTGTGACCGAACGCCGGGTGACAGCGTCGTCGCCGGGCTGTCCAGGGTCGTTAGGCTTCCAGGTGTGAGCGAACATTTCGACGTGGTGGTGCTCGGCGCCGGGCCGGGCGGATACGTGGCCGCGATCCGAGCTGCCCAGCTCGGTCTGACCACGGCGGTGGTGGAGGAGAAGTACTGGGGTGGGGTGTGCCTCAACGTGGGCTGCATCCCGTCCAAGGCGTTGTTGCGCAACGCCGAGTTGGTACACACCCTCACCCACGAGGCCAAGACCTTCGGCATCTCGGTCAGTGGCGAGCTGTCGTTCGACTACGGTGAGGCGTTTCGGCGCAGCCGCAAGGTCGCGGACGGCCGGGTCAAGGGCGTCCACTTCCTGATGAAGAAAAACAAGATCACCGAGTTCAACGGGCGCGGCACGTTCGTGGACGACCACACCCTGTCGGTGGCGACCGCGGACGGCTCCACCCAGCAGGTGACCTTCGACCATGTGATCATCGCTGCCGGCGCGACCCCGCGGCTGCTGCCGGGCACGTCCCTGTCGGACCGGGTGGTCACCTACGAGCAGCAGATCCTCACCG
The DNA here is from genome assembly GCF_023716925.1 of Frankia sp. R82. Taxonomy (GTDB): domain Bacteria; phylum Actinomycetota; class Actinomycetes; order Frankiales; family Frankiaceae; genus Frankia. The sequence goes on along the minus strand of NZ_JAMQQG010000020.1, from coordinate 103,225 downwards.
AGACACTGCCACGCAGCATCGTCATCGCCGGCGCCGGCGCGATCGGCGTCGAGTTCGGCTATGTGCTCAACAACTACGGCGTGGACGTCACGATCGTCGAGTTCCTCGACCGGATGGTGCCGCTGGAGGACGCCGACGTCTCCGCCGAGCTCATCAAGCACTACAAGAAGGCCGGGGTGAAGGTCCTCACCTCGACCCGGGTCGACTCGATCGACGAGTCCGGTGACCTGGTGCGCGTCACCGTGACCGGCAAGGACGGCACGTCCCAGGTACTCGAGACCGAGAAGGTGATGCAGGCGATCGGCTTCGCGCCGAACGTCACCGGTTACGGCCTGGAGAACACCGGGGTCGCGCTCACCGAGCGCGGCGCGATCGACGTCGACGAGTACGCCCGGACGAACGTCCCGCACATCTTCGCCATCGGGGACGTGACGGCCAAGCTCATGCTCGCGCACGCCGCCGAGGCCATGGGGATCATCGCCGCCGAGACGATCGGTGACGCCGAGACCTACCCGATCGACTACGTCATGGTGCCGCGCGCCACCTACTGCCAGCCGCAGATCGCAAGCTTCGGCTACACCGAGGCGCAGGCCCGCGAGCTCGGTTTCGATGTGCAGGTCGCCAAGTTCCCGTTCATGGCGAACGGCAAGGCGCACGGCCTCGGCGAGACCGCCGGCTTCGTCAAGATCCTTTCGGACGGCAAGTACGGCGAGCTGCTCGGCGCGCACATGATCGGCCCGGACGTCACCGAGCAGCTGCCGCAGCTGACCCTGGCCCAGCGCTGGGATCTCACCGTGGCCGAGCTCGCCCGCAACGTGCACGCCCACCCGACCCTCGGCGAAGCCGTGAAGGAAGCCATCCACGGCCTCGCCGGCCACATGATCAACTTCTGAGGCGACCCGCCTGCCGAGCCGGCTCCCCCTGTGCGGCGGGCCGGCTACCGAGGCGCACCCGCACCCGAGGTCAGCGTGCCCCGGCGGCGGCCGGCACCCGCGGATGGAACACGACGCGGGGTTCGGCCGAGCCGGGCCGCAACGCCAGGGCCGCGCGTACCGGCTGACCGATCGTCACCGCGGCCACCGGTACCCCTTCGAGCCGCCCCGGGAGCCGGATCCCCTCGTCCAGGGTGACCAGGGCGAGGGCGTACGACGGACGTCCCGTGAACACCGGTGTGTCGGGATGGCGCATCACGAGAAAGCTGTCCACCACTCCCGCGCCGCTGGCCGCCTCGAAGACGGTCGAACCGGCGCAGAACCCGCAGGGACGTCCCGGCGCGGGCTCCAGCCAGGCCCGGCACCGCTCGCACCGGGACAGCACGAACCGTTCCTGTCGCATCGCCGCCCACAGATCCTCGTCACAGGCGCGCACCATCTGATGCGGACGGGTGACCTCACCCGCGTTCGCCGGCGGTGAGAGGTCCCGTTCGTCCCACTCGACGATCGCGTCCCGTTCGGCGGTCATCTCCCGCCCCGATGCCATCTCCAGCCCCGATGCCGTCTCCCGCCCGGTCACGACAGCCGGCATGTCCGGCACGGCCGACGTCGGCGACGCGGACCGGTCGATCACTCGTACATGCGGCTGGCCACTGATCACCTGACTTACCCCCGTCCTACGTGCCGGTTCCTTCCGTTCCAGCACAACACCACCGGACAACACCTGCCCCCGTTCCGCCCATTTTTGCTGGGCGGTCATCAAACCGGCTTCCCTGTTCACGGATCTCCCCTGGTCGCCGGACATCCCATCCGCGCGGCCCGTTCTCCTGCAGCCCGGCATCGTCCGTGCCACGGTCGGACGCCTGGTCAACATGCCGGTTCGCGCTCTTGGGGGTGGTACGCCCGGCAGTGCCCCGCCCCGCAGCCACACTCGTGCCCACCCGACCGGCGCCGTCCGCCCACCCACCCCACACACCGGCAGCAGTCGCACCACCAGGAACTTTGCGCGCCGCCTCGGACGATCAAGCACCCACCCCCAGCACATGGGACCCTCAACCGGGGACACATCGATGGCGACACCCGCCGCCTTCGGCCCAGCCCACCCCCACCGCCGCCCGCCCCCACCAACCATCGCCAGCCGCCAGCCGCCAGCCGCCAGCCGCCAGCCGCCAACCATCGCCAGCCGCCACAGCTCGCGGCGCGGTCAGGGCGTGGCGCGGTCAGGGCGTGGCGCGGTCAGGGCGTGAGGCTGTTCTGTCGGAGCGTGAGGCTGTCCTGTCGGGGCTCGGCGCCGTCCCGTTGCGCCGCAATCTGTGGTGCCGCCGCACCGTCGGGCTGACCCTGACCCAGGCCCTGGGGCTGGGGCTGGGGCTGGGGCTGGGACGGAATGGAGCTGGGTAGCCCGAGGACGGGTTGCGCGAGGGTGGTGTGGTCGTCGGGGGTGAGCAGGCGCTCGATGGCGACGGGGGTCCAGTGGCCGGCGGCGCCGGGGCGGGACGCGAGGTAGTCGGCGATCTGCTCGGGGGGCCAGTCGTGTGCCTCGCGCAGGCCCGCGGCGAGCATCGTCAGGTAGCCCTCGGAGGGGGCCGTCAGGGGCACGTCGGCCATGCGCCAGGGGGCGGTGAAGGTCAGCACCGGCACTCCCCCGCTGTGTCCGACGAGGACAAGCGTCTCGTACCGGCCGGAGCCCACCTGGGCCCGACCGGTCTGCAGCACGGCGGCCAGGTCAAGGTCGGCGTCCGGTGCGCGGTGCATCTCCTGCGCGGCGACATCGGCGAACTGACCGGCGGTCAGCAGGTAGGCCCGTCCGGCCACCTCTCCGGCGACGGTGGGGTCGTAGAAGGCGACTCCACCCGTCCAGATCGCCGACTCCGACGCGAAGTACATGGCTCCCGGCAGCAGGACCGGTGCGGCCAGCCGCGGCGGGCGCGGATCGCGGCAGCCCGGATGCCGGTGCGAACTTCCTGGTGGGCAGCCGCCGGCAAGGTAGTAGGTGAGCCGGGAAAGGCGCAGATTCGAGCCATAACTCGCATACCAGACCAGCTCCGGCCCGGCCGCGCTGGCCTGACCGGTAGGGCCGGCCTGACCGGTGGGGCCGGCGGGATCGAGCGGCAGAGCCGTTGCAGGGGCCTCGCGCATCGATCCAGCATGAACACTGAACGCCTGCAATGCCACGAGAATTGCCACTCAGGTGGCCATCGAACGAGCAGGTGGCCGTCCGACGTTCGCCCGCGGTCGCCGGCCGGTGCGGTGCAGACCAGCAGGGTGAGGCCGAGGTGGAGGGGAACCTTCAGGGCCTGAAAGTTCAGCTCGAGCGGGCCGATCACGGGGTGGCACAGACGCTTGCGCCCGGTGCGGTGAAACCGGACGTTGTGGGCCGCCCAGCGGGTGCGAAAGTCGGTGCTGCGGGTGGACAGCTCGCCGATCAGCGCAATCAGCTGCCTGTCGCGGGAATTTCGGCCGGCCTCGGAGCGCAGCATCGCGGCCACATCATCGGCGGTGCGGTCCCAGCCGGTGAAGAAGTCCCGCGCAGGCGGGTCGAGGCCGTCCGGCGATCACCACAGCGCCGAACAGCTGCAGATGATCGATCGCTGATCCCCGGGCCGACATCCCTGCCGCAACGGTCAGGCCGGTCAGGCCCCGGCCGCGGTCAGGTCGAGGTCGGCTCGTCAGCTCGCGGGCGTGGTCGGGTGTTGACCTCAACCCGACGTCACCTTCTACGGTGGCGCCGAAGCCCCGTCCGCGTTCCACCAGGCCACCGGGCCACCAGGCCACCAGGCCACCGGGCCACCGGGCCACCGGGCCGCGGGGCCGCGGGCTGCCCCACGAGAGGAGCACACCATGGTCTTCACCTCGGTCGAACTCGAGTACCTGCGTTCCCAGCGCCTCGGCCGGCTGGCAACCCTCACACCGGACGGGACGCTACAGAACAGCCCGGTCAGCCACGTCGTCGACGACGCCACCGGCGTGATCAGCATCTATGGCTACCACCTCGGCACCACCCGCAAGTTTCACAACATCGCCGCAAACGGGCAGGTCGCCTACGTCGTGGACGACATCGCCTCGCTCGAACCCTGGACGGTACGCGGCGTGGAGATCCGCGGCACCGCCGAGGCGCTGCGCGACATCATCCCGCCGACCGCACAGCTGAGCCCCGAGGTGATCCGCATCCATCCCCGCCGGATCATCAGCTGGAGCCTCGGCACCGACGGCACCCACGGTTCACGCCGCACTGTGACGTGAGCCTGGGTACCCGGTGGCCACGGTAGAGTCACTGCACATGTGCAGGCTGTTCGGACTGACCAGCGCCCCGCACGTCACCCGGGCCACGTTCTGGCTGCTGGACGCGCCAGACAGCCTGGACGAGCAGAGCCGTCGCAACCCGGACGGCACGGGCCTCGGCTTCTTCGCCGCGGACGGACGCCCCGAGCTGTTCCGCCAGCCGATCGCGGCCTGGCAGGACCAGCAGTTCGCCGCGCACGCCCGCCACGCCCGGTCGACCTCCTTCGTGGCGCATGTGCGGCATGCCTCGACCGGCGCGGTGTCGGTGCCCAACACCCATCCCTTCGAACGCTCGGGGCGGCTGTTCGCGCACAACGGTGTGGTCGAGGGACTGCCCGCGCTGGAACACCAGCTCGGAGCGGAGGTCATGGCCAGTGTCGGCGGCGAGACCGACTCCGAGCGGCTGTTCGCGCTCATCGACCGGGAGATCGACGCGGCCGGTGGAAACGTCGCCCGCGGCATCACCACCGCGGCCCGCTGGGTGGCCGCCGAACTGCCGCTTTACAGCATCAACCTGCTGCTGGCCAGCGCAACCGAGCTCTGGGCTCTGCGCTATCCCGATACCAACAGTCTCCACGTGCTGCGTCGCCCGCCCGGTGGCCAGCACGGTGGACGGGCACTGCACCACGCCGACGCAACCGGTGCGACCCGGGTGCACGCCTCGGATCTCATCGAGGTCCCGGCCGTCGTCGTCGCCAGCGAGCCGATGGACGAACACCCTGACTGGCGGGCCCTGGCCAGCGGCGAGCTGCTGCATGTCGGTCCGCATGGCGAGGTGACATCCAGGATCGTCCTACCCGACCCGCCGGCCCACCCGCTGCAGCTGGCCGACCTGCGTCCCGAGGCCGCCACCTCCCAGCACGTCGCCTGACCAGGGCGGACGCCCATCACCCAAGGCCGGTGTCACATTTCCACCGACCCGACGCAACGTCCCAGGTGACCCTGGATACCACAACCATCACATTCTCTCTCCCTCGAACCAATGTCACCCATGATGCACCGTAAAGAGCGAGCTAAATCCCACATTCCCACCCACCCACCCACCCACCCACCCAGAATCTCCATCCCGCACCACTTTCCCCACGGCGGCCCCGCGCCGCTTCCCCAGTGCCATTCAGGCGGCCGCCGCACACGAAAATCCCGACCAACAGCCCGGCGCGGCTATTCCGCACAGCGGTCCCGCAGGCACGGTGAGGCGGATTTATCGCCGCGTTAACGTCGACGCACAGACGGGTCAACAAGACGCCGACACCATCACGGACGTGGTCGACACAAGACAGCTGGTCGTCGTCGGTAACGGAATGGTCGGGCAGCGGTTCGTCGAGGACCTGCGAGAACGCGACACCGACCGGACCTGGCAGGTGACGGTGTTCGGCGCGGAACGCCAGCAGGCCTACGACCGGGTGGCGCTGTCCTCCTGTTTCGACGGCGTCGACCCGCAGACACTCGATCTGGTGGCTGACGGCTGCTACGACGGCCACGACTACGTCCTGCACCTGGCCGAGTCCGTCGACGCCGTCGACCGCGCCGCGCAGACGGTGACGACCAGCCTCGGGCGAACCGTCGGCTACGACGCGCTCGTGCTGGCCACCGGTTCGTCCGCGTTCGTCCCACCGGTGCCCGGTGCCGATCTGCCCGGCTGTTTCGTCTACCGCACCCTGGACGACCTGGCCGCGATCCGCACCGCCGCCGAACGCGCCAACAGCAGTTCTCCCAACCACCCTGCCACCAGCAACCCCGCTTCCAGCAACCGCTGCGCAGGCATCCCGAGCCCCGCACCGACGCCGCTGGGGTTGGTCGTCGGCGGCGGGCTGCTCGGCCTGGAGGCCGCCCGCGCGCTGCGCCAGCTGGGACTCACCGTCCACATCGTCGAGATGGCCGACCGGCTCATGCCCCTGCAGGTGGACGACGGCGGCGGCGCCCTGCTGCGCCGTCTCGTCGAACAGCTCGGCGTCACCCTTCACCTGGGCACCTTCGCGGCTGCAATCACCGCCGCCGAACCGCTCGCCGTCCCCGATGCCTCGACGACTCCGGCGAACACTCCCGCGCCCCTCACCGTCCCCGAACCGGGCACAGCCCCCAGGACCACTGCAGAGACCGGGCCGGCGGTGGACGCGTCCGGGCACCTGGTGGTGTCGTTGGGGGACGGGACGACGCTGGCAGCAGATGTCGTCGTCTTCGCGGCGGGTGTGCGACCACGCGACGAGCTTGCCCGAGGCGCGGGGCTGGCCGTGGGCGAGCGTGGCGGGGTCGTCGTGGACGGCGGCTGTACGACCGCGGATCCGGCGGTGTTCGCGATCGGCGAGTGCGCGTGCATCGGCGGCCGGGTCCACGGGCTGGTCGCACCGGGGTATGCGATGGCGACGCTGCTGGCCGAGCGCCTGCTCGGCGCCGAGGGCCGCGAACTGGGCGCTACGGACACGTCCACGAAGCTCAAACTGCTCGGCGTGGATGTGGCGAGCTTCGGTGACGCGCTGGCCAGCACCGCCGGGGCGCTGGAGGTGACCGTCAACGACCCGGTGGCCGGCAGCTACGCCAAGCTCGTCGTCTCCGACGACGCGTCCACGCTGCTCGGCGGAGTCCTCGTCGGCGACGCGTCGAAGTACGCGCTGCTGCGCCCGCTGGTGGGACGCCCACTGCCCGGGGACCCATTGTCCATGATCGCCCCTACCGGCGCCGATTCCGGCGCCAGCGCCGGAGCGGTCGGGGTCGCCGCGCTGCCGGCGGACGCGATGGTCTGTTCCTGTCATGCGGTGACCCGCGGGGCGATCGACACGGCCATTGCCGACTCGGGGCTCACCAGCGTCGCCGATGTGAAGGGCTGCACGAAGGCCGGCACCGGCTGCGGCTCGTGCGTGCCGATGCTGGCGGCACTGCTGGCCGAGTCCGGCGTGGCGGCGAACCCCGCGCTGTGCGAGCATTTCGACGTCTCTCGGGCCCGGCTGGCCGATCTGGTGCGCACCGAGGGCATCACCACCTTCAGCGAGCTGGTTGCCCGACACGGCCACGGTCGCGGCTGTGACATCTGCAAGCCGGTGGTCGCATCCATTCTCGCCAGTTTCGGCAACGGCCACATTCTGGACGGTGAACAGGGCGCGCTGCAGGACACCAACGACGCCTTTCTGGCGAACATCCAGCGCAACGGCACCTATTCGGTGGTGCCGCGCATTCCCGGCGGGGAGATCACTCCGGCGAAACTCATCGCGATCGGCGAGGTCGCCCGCGACTTCGACCTCTACACCAAGATCACCGGAGGGCAGCGCATCGACCTGCTTGGCGCCCGGGTCGAACAGCTCCCGGCGATCTGGCGCCGTCTGGTGGCCGCGGGCTTCGAGTCCGGCCATGCCTACGGCAAGGCGCTGCGCACGGTGAAGTCGTGCGTCGGCTCGACCTGGTGCCGTTTCGGTGTCGGCGACTCGGTGGCCCTGGCCATCCAGTTGGAGCTGCGCTACCGCGGCCTGCGATCGCCGCACAAGGTCAAGGCCGGGGTGTCCGGCTGTGCCCGGGAGTGCGCCGAGGCCCGCAGCAAGGACATCGGGGTGATCGCCACCGAACGCGGCTGGAACCTCTACGTCGGTGGCAACGGCGGCTTCCGCCCGCGCCACGCCGACCTGCTGCTCACCGACGTCGACGCCGAGACCCTGGTGCGCACCATCGACCGTTTCCTGATGTTCTACATCCGCACCGCCGACCGCCTGCAGCGCACCTCGGTCTGGCTGGAGGCCCTCGCCGCTCCCACCGCCCGCCCGGCCGCCACCGGCGGCGGTACCACCCATAGCGGAGGTACCAGCAGTGACGGCCGTTCCGGTGGTGCCGGTATCAGCACCGACACCGGCACCACCGGAACAGTCGATCTTGACGGCCTGGACGGTCTGGCCTACCTGAGGGCAGTCCTCGTCGACGATGCGCTGGGCATCGCCGACGAGCTGGATGCCGCAATGGACCGTCACGTCGCCACCTACCACGACGAATGGGCCGGAGTCCTCGAGGACCCCGAGCGGCTGCGCCGCTTCGCGTCATTCGTCAACGCGCCGGACACTCCTGACCCGGGCATCACCTTCGTCACCGAACGCGGCCAGCCCCGCCCGGTACTCCTCCCCCTGCCGACAACCGGGTCGCCGACCGGGTCGCCGACCGCCACGCTCCCGGCCACGCCAGCCACAGCGCAGACTGTGATGCCGGCGCCGCGTTCCGACAACCCGGCCGGCACCCCCACCGGTACGCCACGATGACCGAAACCGGAACGTCCGAGAACCAGACGTCCGGGGTGACCGGCAGGACCGCGGCGAGGAGGGACAGCGAGGCCATGTCCATGTGGACGACGGTGTGCCGCCTTGCCGACCTGACGCCCGAGCGTGGAGTGGCCGCGTTGGTCGGCCAGACCCAGGTGGCGCTGTTCCGAACGCACGATGATGCCCTCTTTGCGCTGGGGAACCAGGACCCGTTCAGCGGAGCCTGGGTACTGTCACGGGGCATCGTCGGCACCCGGGGCTCCCGACCGACGGTGGCCTCGCCGATGCACAAGCAGGTCTTCGATCTGCGCACCGGCGAATGCCTGGACGACCACGGCGTCTGCGTGCCCGTCTACGGCGTCCGTATCCGCGAGGGAACGATCGAGGTGAACTGCGCGTGAGCGGTGCCAGCCCGTCCGCGAGGGCGAGCTCGGAGTCCGGTTCGGGGTCGGCTTCGGCGGGCGTGGAGCCGCTCGCCGGCTACACCATCGGGATCACCGCCGCCCGGCGGCGGGAGGAGTTCGGCGCCGCACTCGAGCGGCGGGGCGCGAGCGTCCGTTACGGCCCGGCGATCCGGATCGTGCCCCTGGCCGATGACACGCAGTTGCGCGAGGCAACCGACCGTTGCCTGGCCGCTCCCCTGGATCTGGCTATCGCCACGACCGGCATCGGCTTCCGCGGCTGGATGGACGCCGCCGAGACCTGGGGTCTGGCCGAACCGCTCACCAAGGCGCTGGACTCTGCGGTCCTGCTCGCCCGCGGCCCGAAGGCTCGTGGCGCCCTGCGGGCCAGCGGCCTGCGCGAAGCCTGGTCGCCGGCGTCGGAATCGTCCAACGAGGTACTCGAGCACCTGATCGAACATCACGATCTTGATGGCCGCCGTATCGCCGTCCAGCTGCACGGCGAACCGCTGCCCGATCTGATCGAGACCCTGCGGGCGGCCGGCGCAGATGTCATCGAGGTGCCCGTCTACCGCTGGATCGGCCCGGCGGACCCGGCCCCACTGCGCCGTCTGATCGACGCGGTGGCCACCGCGGAGCTGGACGCGGTGGCGTTCACCAGCGCCCCCGCGGTGGTCAGCTTCCTGCGCACCTCCCAGGAGCTGGGCCTGCGGGAGGCGGTGCTGGAAGCACTCGGCGGCCAGGTCGTCGCCGCCGGCGTGGGCCCGGTGACCTCCGGTCCGCTGCTCGACCTCGGCATCCCGGTCGTCCAGCCGGCCCGGGCGCGCCTGGGCGCGCTCGTCCGCGAGATCGTCGAACAGGTCCCCCGCCGCCGCGGTCTGCTGCTGCCCGTCGCCGAGGGCTGGCTCGACATCCGCGGCCAGGCCGCCGTCGCCGACGGCCGGGTCGTGCCACTGAGCCGCACCGCGATGGCCCTGCTGCGGCGCCTCGCCGCCCGCCCGGGGCATGTGGTGACCCGCCGCGAACTGCTGCCCCCGGGTGGCAGCGACGAGCACGCCGTCGAGGTCGCGATCGGCCGCCTGCGCGCCGCACTCGGCAACCCGCGGATCATCCAGACCGTGGCCAAGCGCGGCTACCGCCTTGCGTTCGACCCCGAACGCGGCGCCGTCGACACCGCCGACTGGCGATACTGACGTCGCCAGCGCACCGGACAGACCTGCACCCGGCGAAGGCACATCAGCACCCGCCGCTTCGTCACGAAAGCAAGCCTTCACGACCTCACCCTGCTGAACAGGTCGGGCGACGACTGGCTGTGGATATTGCGGCGGGGACGCCGCAGGGGATCGATGTTCGCCGGCGGGACAAAAGAGGGCCTTCGGCCCCCCTCGACGAGGATATCCCATTTCTCCCGATGCACCCGATGATGATGAAATGCGCACAGAAGAACCATATTATCGATCTTCGTTTCACCGTTGTCAAGCCAGTGAACAATGTGATGAGCCTCCGTCCAGGAAGATGGTCGATCACATCCCGGAAAAGCGCATCCTTCGTCTCTCACGACCAGGGATCGACGAATATGTGGAGGCACCGTCCTCACTGTTCTCCCGACGTCAAGCGGAACGCCTTCCGGGTCGGGAATGATGCGGCTGACCGCGGCGTCGCAGGCAATGCGGCGGATCACCTCGCGGGGCAACGGCATTCCCCAGCTCGTCATCGCCGGCCCCAGACCGGTTGCGATCAGGGCCGCCCAGGGAATCGTGACCGTCAGATGCGGTCGCGTGCCCCCTGCCTTCGGCACCCGGCCCGCGGACAAAGCACGGTTGACCAGCTCTACCAGCGCGTCAACTCGGCGGCGCGCCGGGCTGCGCAGGTCGCGCACGCCCGCTTCGCCCGGCCGAGGCGCGCAGAGCCCGTCAAGAGCCGTGCGGAGCAGCGCGGCAGCTTCGGGATCGAGCTCGCCACGGATCAGGGTGGTGCCCTGGGGAGTGTCGATGAACGTCAGCTGACGCGCCGCCTGTGGATCCCGCCGCGGGGCTGCACCTTCCCCGCCGAGATCGCCGCCCTTCGCGGCCGGCGCATCACGATCACCTTCGCCCGCACTGCAGCCATCCGTACCCGCTGGGCCGCCACCATCGGCTGCGCCCGGCGCACCGGACTTGCCGCCACCTCCATCGGCGTTCCCGTCGTCGGTACTGCTGCCAGCCTCGCTGGTACCGCGGCGATCGTCCTCGGAGCTGTCCGCTTCCGGGCCCTCCTCACTCGGCGGGCGGCTGGCGGCGAGGAGCTCGTCCATCATCTGGGCAGCAGCCCGGGTCAGCTGGAAACGATCCTTCCGGGCGGCGTCGACAAGCAGAGCAGCCTCAAAGGACCGCCGCTGCTCGACACTGAACTGCTCGGGGAATCCCTGCACCGCCCGGACGATGACCTCGGCCTGCTCGGGACTGATCCTCCCCCGGATCAGGGCCACTCCCGTGGCCCGACATGGACCATCGATCACTGCCTCGGCAAAGACGGTCTGACGCCTCGCATCGCCGGGAGCAACCTGCATCTGCTCGCGCAGCCAACCAGCCAGATCCAGTGCGCCCCGGCCTGCCGCAAACCCATGGACGCCGGCCTTGAGGATCGCCCGGCCACGGGCCACGTACAGCTGCGAAGCCAGCTCGTACATGCCGAACAGCACGTTCTCGACATCGTCAGACGACCAGCACAAGGAATCTCCGGACAGGAGACCACCCATTCCAGCAGCAATCATCGCCAGATGGTTCGCTACCCCAGAAGCCGCATCCCCCACCCTGGTACCGCTGTCCGCAGAGATGGCCTGTGTACGGCCGCCAAAAATTCGCGTCCTCTCGCCTGGCGCATTTTTGCCAGACCCGCCCGGCGGCTCAGGGCCGGCCAGATCCTCCGGATGAAAAGGCATGGCCAGACCATAACCCGCACCACCTTCACGTGTCGAACATCAGTTCTAACTACAACCGGCATGGCCCTGTTGGCAGCACACCCCCCACGCGGACCAGGCAGGCAGATCTCCTGGACAGCGCACCCCCCGAACAGGCCGGTCGACGCAGTACCACAGGCCACGCACCCCCCAAACCGACTAGCTCGATGACTACCATCAGGTCACGCCAAACAGTGACCAGATCATCGATAATCCAATAATAGAAATGCGAACAGGATCTACTGGTTACTTCCGCCCAGCCGTCTCGACATCAGGGCTGCGTGCGGGAGTCGGAACATGAACCGACTCCGGCGCAGCGACCCGGCCTGCGCCTGCACCTGCGCGCGGACCACCGGCGGCCACCCGCGGGGCCGCATCGATGTCCAGGCCACTGCCGCGCAGGTAGCACAGCCAGGTCACGGCGGCCATCACGGAGAACAGGCCGACATACACCCAGAGTGCGGGAGCAATGGTGTGCCAGGCCTTGTTCGACTCGGCGTAGATGATCGGCACCAGGAAGCCACCGAATGCGCCGACCGCCGAACAGATGCCCAGCGCACCCGCGGCTTCCTTACGGGAGCGGCGCATGGTCTCGGCGTCTCCACCGGCGACGAGTCCGCGGCGAGCGAAGATGGCGGGGATCATCCGATAGGTGGATCCGTTGCCGATACCGCTGGCCAGGAACAGCAGCATGAACGAGGCGAAGAACAGGCCGAAACTGGGGTGGTCGAGGATCTTTCCCTTGGCCCCGATGGAGGCGACCGCGCCGAGGCCGCCGATCGTCATGGCGGCGAATGCCGCGACGGTGACCTTCGCCCCGCCGAAGCGGTCACCAAGGCGCCCCCCGAGCGGGCGGGCCAGTGAGCCCACGAGGGCACCGAGAAATCCATAGCTGAGCGCGACGTCGGCCCGGTCGAACAGGGCGGGGTTCTTCAGCAGGGCCGGAAAAGCCGTCGAGTACCCGATGAACGAACCGAACGTCCCGATGTAGAGAAAGGACATGATCCAGGTGTGGCCGCGCTTCGCCGCGGACGCCGTGGCACCGTAGTCCGCGCGGGCCTCGCTCAGGTTGTCCATGAACAGCCAGGCACCGACGGCCGCGATGACGGCCAGCGGGATGTAGATCAGGCCGAGGTGGGCGAGCGCCGCACCGGAGCCGGCGGCGATGACGGTGGCGCCGAGCTTCTGGATGACGGCGACGCCGAGGTTTCCGCCGGCGGCGTTGAGGCCGAGCGCCCAACCCTTCTCCCGTTCCGGGTAGAAGAACGAGATGTTGGTCATCGACGAGGCGAAGTTCCCGCCGCCGACCCCGGCCACCGCCGCAATCACCAGCAGCGTCCCAAAAGACAGACCGGGATGCTGTACCGCCCACATCATCAGCCCGCACGGAACGACCAGCAGCAGCGCGGAGAACACCGTCCAGTTCCGGCCACCGAACACGGGGACGGCGAAGGTGTAGGGCAGCCGCAGGAACGCGCCCACCCCGGAGGGCACCGCGACCAGCCACAGCTGCTGGTCGGTGGTCAACGAGAATCCGGCCGGCCCGGGACCGCCATGGGAGCTGGCACCCATCTTGACGACCAGGATGCTCCACATCACCCACACGGAGAAGCCGAAGTGCTCCGCGATCACGGACCAGAGCAGGTTGCGGCGGGCGGTCCGGCGGCCGGTCTGCTGCCAGAACGCGGCATCCTCGGGATGCCAGTCGTCAATCCATCTGCCGGATCGGTGGTCTCTGCTCATGGTCTGGGCTCCTCGGGCCATCACACACAGGTCACATCGCTCGCGTCGAGAACGCTAGGGAGCCGGTGTTTCACGATCTTCAGCCTGAGGATTTCGTCCCCGGAAAACACTTCTCTCCTGCCGGGCGCCGATGATGTGAGCCGACGGTGCAGCCCGTGGAGGCGGCGAGCCGACCGCCCCGACCTGGGTGCGGCGAGGCCGTCACACGTGGCTGCGGGTCCTGGCTGGGTAGGTCGCGTTGGTGACGTCGACAACGTAGCGCGCGACCGCGCCCGACCAGGAGTCGGCGAGGCGGGCGTAGTGCCCGCACCCGACCAGAGCAGAAGGAGCAGTTATGGCGAGCCTGGTGCTGGGCCCGGTGCAACGCCACATCGACGCGACCAGCGTGACGATCTGGGTCGAGACCGGGAGCCCGGGCCTGGTCGAAGTCATGACACTCGCCGGGCCCGACGTCCCGGCTGGTGGGACCGGGCCGGCAGGCACGGACGCCCTGGCGGCCAGCGGTCGACGGCCGGCAGCGGGTGGATCGGCGCACACGTTCACGGTCGGCGGCCATCACTATGCGGTGGTCACGGTGGGCGGACTGTCCGCGGGCACGGCGTGGCCCTACCAGGTGCGTCTCGACGGTGAGCCGGTGTGGCCGCTGCCGGGCGAACCGCCGAGCATGCTGCGGCCAGCGCCGAGCTCGGCCAGTCCCCGTCCGCTGACCCTGGCGTTCGGGTCATGCCGGGTGACCGCCCCGCAGGACAAGCCCTACACCTTGAACTCCGACGAGCACACGTCGGGACTCGGCACCGACGCCCTGCATGCGCTGGCCCTGGACCTGCGCGACCAGTACGGCGAGCCGGGCCGGGCGGCGGGCGACCCGACCCCCGATGCGCTGCTGCTGCTCGGCGATCAGGTCTACGCCGACCATGTCTCACCGGAGACACTCGCCTGGATCAGACGGCGGCGGGACACCACCGTGGCGCCGGGCGAGGAGATCGCCGACTTCGAGGAGTACACCCGGCTCTACGCCGAGGCGTGGTCACAGCCGGAGATCCGCTGGCTGCTGTCGACGGTGCCCACCGCCATGGTTTTCGACGATCACGACGTCCGGGACGACTGGAACATCTCCTCGTCCTGGCGTGCCGAGATCAGGTCGCAGACCTGGTGGGACGACCGGATCACAGGTGGCATCATGGCGGCCTGGCTCTACCAGCACCTGGGCAACCTGAGCCCGGCGCAGCGGGCGTCCGATCCGATGTTCGCCGCGCTGACCGGCCCGGACGGCACCGGGGCCGAACCGCGGCAGGCGACCGACGCACTGCGGGCCTTCGCCCGGCGGTCCGACGCCCGCGCCGACGGCGTCCGCAACGACGACATTCGCTGGAGCTATCGCTGGGACCTGGGACGCACCCGGCTCGTGGTGATCGACTCCCGTAGCGCGCGGGTCGTCTCGCCGGACGGACGCCGGGTGATGGTGGCCGACGCCGAGTGGGACTGGGTGATCGGCCAGACCCACCAGGACGGGGACGTCGACCATCTGCTGCTCGCGACGTCGCTGCCCTATCTGCTCTCCCCGGGCATCCACTGGGTGGAGGCGGCCAGCGAGGCTCTGGCCTCCGGCAGCCGGGGCAGGTTCGTCGCCCGACAGGCCGAGAAGCTCCGGCAGCGGATCGACCTGGAGCACTGGTCGGCGTTCGGGGAGTCGTTTGCGGCGATGGCCGAGTTGCTGCGTGGTGTGGCGGCGGGCGAGCATGGTCCGGCGCCCGCCTCGGTGGTGCTGCTGTCCGGCGACGTCCACCATGCCTATCTC
Source organism: Frankia sp. R82 (assembly GCF_023716925.1). GTDB lineage: Bacteria > Actinomycetota > Actinomycetes > Frankiales > Frankiaceae > Frankia. The sequence continues at coordinate 87,899 of NZ_JAMQQG010000020.1, read as the reverse complement.
GCCCGCGCCGATCTGCCGGGTCAGCGCAGCCAGGTGTTCCAGGCGGTCTGCTCACCGTTTCGCAACCCGCTCGGCAAGGGCATCCGCCGGGTCGACCGGCTGGCCCGCCGACGCCTGGTCGCCGGCGGCATCCGCGCCGTCGCGAAGCTCGCCGGCGCACCGGATCCGGCGATCGACTGGCAGGTGACCGACGGGCCGTGGTTCGAAAGCCAGATCGCCTACCTCGACGTCGACGGCCGCGTGATCACCGTCCGGCTGGACAAGACCGAACCGGACGGGACCCCCGGCGGCCTCGACGAGGTGTTGCGCGCCCGGCTGACCTGACCGGTCGTGGGCCTGTTGGCCTGTGGGCCGTTCACAGCGAACACCTGTCCGGCGTGCGGACACCGTCACCCACTCGCCACGCGGGACGGGGCCGAGGCGAAACACCCCGCTTCTACCGTCGGGGCAACCCACGCCCGGGTGCGCCCGACGAGCCGAGTATCCGTGCGCGCGGGCTCCCTGGGAACCGGAGGACCGGAAACGGGAGGACAACGTGCCGGCGTCCACAGGTACCGAGGCAGCGGCGGCGGCCGAGACGGCGGCGGCCGGCCGGGTCAGGTCGGTGTGCTCGTACTGCGGGGTGGGCTGCGGCATGGTCCTCGACGTCGTGCCCGGCCCGAACGGGCGGCCCCAGCTGCGCCGGGTCAGCGGCGACAAGGAGCATCCGGCCAACGGTGGACGACTGTGTACCAAGGGCGCGACCAGTGCCGACATGCTCGCCGCCGCCACACCGGGACGGCTGGCCACCGCCCGCACCCACGCAACCCGCGGCGCCGCACCACAGGACGTCCCCGTCGACGAGGCGATCACCACCGTCGGCCACCGGCTGCGCGCCATCGTCGACGAGCACGGCCCGGACGCCGTCGCACTCTATGTCTCGGGACAGCTGACGCTGGAGGCGCAGTACCTGGCGAACAAGCTTGCCAAGGGGTTCATCGGCACCAACCAGATCGAGTCGAACTCGCGGTTGTGCATGGCCAGCGCCGGCAGTGGCTACAAGCTGTCGCTCGGCGCGGACGGCCCACCCGGCTCCTACGACGACTTCGACCACGCCGACGCGTTCCTGGTCATCGGCGCCAACATGGCGGACTGCCATCCGATCCTGTTCCTGCGGATGATGGAACGGGTCCGCGCCGGCGCGAAGCTGATCGTCGTCGACCCGCGGCGCACCGCGACCGCGGCCAAGGCCGACCTGTTCCTGCAGGTCCGCCCGGGCACCGACCTTGCGCTGCTCAACGGCCTGTTACACCTGCTGGTCGCCGGTGGTCACGTCGACGACGGTTTCGTCGCCGAACACACCGAGGGCTGGGCGGCGATGGAACCGTTTCTTGCCGACTACTCGCCGGGGGCGGTGGCCGAGCTGACCGGCCTCGCCGAACACGACCTGCGCCGCGCCGCCGACTGGCTCGGCGCGGCCCGCGGCACGTGGATGAGCTGCTGGACGATGGGCCTCAACCAGAGCACCCACGGCACGTGGAACACCAACGCGCTGGTCAACCTGCATCTGGCGACCGGTGCGATCTGCCGCCCCGGCGCCGGCCCGTTCTCGCTGACCGGCCAGCCCAACGCCATGGGCGGCCGGGAAATGGGGTACATGGGCCCGGGTCTACCCGGCCAGCGTTCGGTGCTGGTCGAGGCCGACCGCAGCTTCGTCGAACAACAATGGGGTCTGCCGCCGGGACGGCTGCGCACCGACGTCGGCCGTGGCACGGTCGAGATGTTCCAGAAGATGGCCGACGGCGAGATCAGGGCCTGCTGGATCATCTGCACGAACCCGGTCGCCTCCGTCGGCAACCGGTCGACGGTGCTCGCGGGCCTGGCCGCCGCGGAGCTTGTCATCAGCCAGGACGCGTTCGCCGAGACCGAGACGAACGCACACGCGGATGTGCTGCTGCCCGCGGCGATGTGGGCCGAGACCGACGGCATCATGATCAACTCCGAGCGGAACCTGACGCTGACCCGCCAGGTCGTCGACCCGCCCGGCGAGGCGCGGGCGGACTGGCAGCTCATCGCCGGTGTGGCCACCGCCATGGGGTACGGCGCGGCGTTCACCTACGCCGATGCCGAGGAGATCTTCACCGAGATCCGCGCGTTCCACAATCCGCAGACCGGCTATGACCTGCGCGGCGTGTCCTACGACCGGCTGCGCGCCGGTCCCGTGCAGTGGCCGGCGGCGCCCGGTGCCGGCCCGCGTAACCCCATCCGCTATCGCAACGACGGGGTGAGTCAGCCCCTGCTCGTCCACCCGGACGGCACCCGGCCGCGGCTGGTCTTCCCGACGCCGAGCGGACGCGCGGTGTTCCATCCCCGCCCGCACCTGCCGGCAGCCGAACTGCCCGACGACGACCATCCGTTCCTGCTCAACACCGGTCGGGTCGCGCACCAGTGGCACACGATGACCAAGACCGGCACCGTCGCGAAGCTCAACCGCCTCAACGCCGGTCCGTTCGTCGAAATCCACCCGTCGGACGCCGCCGCTCTCGTTGTCCACGACGGTGACCGGGTGCGGATCGCCTCACGCCGGGGCCAGGCCGTACTGCCCGCGGTGGTCACCGACCGGGTGCTGCCCGGCAGCTGCTTCGCGCCGTTTCACTGGAACGACGTGTTCGGCGCCGATCTCGCCATCAACGCCGTCACCAGTGACGCCGTCGACCCGATCTCCTTCCAACCCGAACTGAAAGTCGCCGCTGTGTCCCTGACCAGGGTGGACGTCACACCTCCCGCCCCCACCTCGCCCTCGGACGGTTCCACGGAACACGTCGGTACCCCCGCCGGCGGTTCCGCGGAACACCTCGGTGACCCCGCCCGTCCCGGTACACCGACGGGTCCTGCGGACGGTTTCGCCCGGCCGAGCCCGGCCGGGACGGGACGGGCCGATCACCGGTTGGCGTTGCTCGCGGCCTTGGGCACCACGTTCGACCTCGACCCGGCGCCACCGTCGCTGACCGATCCACAACGCCACTACCTGGCCGGCTTCCTCGCCGCCCAGGCCGCACTGGCGACAACGACCACCGGTGCCCCGACGGACGGCACCCCGACCGCCCTGCGCATTCCCGCGGGCGCACCGTTCGACGCGGCGACCGGCCAGTGGCTCGACGGCTTTCTCGCCGGCGGCGCCACCGCCTCGGCGCCGAGCCCGGTCCGCCAGCCCACCACCCCCTCCACCACCGGCAGCAGCGGCGCCGAGCCTGGTCCGGAGCCGCGCACGCGGGTGGTGCAGGTGCTGTGGGCGTCGCAGACGGGCAACGCCGAGGAAGCGGCCGCCACGGTCCGCGAACGGCTGGCGCAGGCAGGCTGGCAGGCGCGGCTGCGGGAGATGTCGACCCCGGCGGCGGACATCCTGCGTGATCCCGGGGATCTGCTCGTCGTGACCAGCACCTTCGGCGATGGGGATCCTCCCGACAACGGCTGCGGCCTGTGGGACGACCTGAACGCCGAGGACGCGGCCCGGCTGCTCGAGGGTCGGCGTTTCGCCGTCGCGGCACTCGGCGACTCGAGTTACGCCGACTTCTGCGGCCACGGCCGACGCCTGGACGAACGTCTGGGCGCCCTCGGCGGCGACCGGCTGCTCCCCCGCGTCGAGTGCGAGCCCGACTACGCCGACGCCCTCGGCGCCTGGCTCGACGACGTCCTGACCGCCCTCGCCGCCAGTCCGGCCGCCAGCGGCTCCGCGCCGTCCGATCATGCCGGGGTGCAGGTCACGGCGCGTCCGCAGCCTGCTGCACTGCCTCGGCCGCGGACGTCCGGCGAGAGCCCGGCCCCGAGCCGTACCGATCCGCTGTCGGCGCCCCTGATCGGCAACCGGCTGCTCAGCGGGGACGGGTCGACGAAGGAGGTTCGCCGGTTCACCTTCGACGTCGCCGCCGAGCGCCTCGACTTCGCCGTCGGTGACGCGCTCGGGGTGTGGCCGGTGAACTGCGCCGAGCTGGTCGACGAGTGGCTCGCCCTGACCGGCCTCGACCCGTCCACCTCCGTCACTCTCGACACCGGCGCTGCGGCCGCCAACGGCACGGGCGGCTTCGCCGGTCGGCAGGGACCGTCCCCGCACGAGTCGATGCCGCTGCACTCGGCGTTGCGGTACCACTTCGATCTCACCTCGGTGCGTGCCGACCTGCTCCGCTTCGTCGCCGAGCGCGGCACCCCCGGCAGCACGGACGAAGCGGGAGACCGCACGCAGCTGCGTGCGCTGGTGCGGGCCGACCGCCGCGCGGATCTGGCCGCATGGGCGTGGGGACGGCAGCTGGTCGACGTCCTGGCGCAGTATCCGGTGCGGGCGGACGCCCGGCAGTGGCTGGCGGTACTGCCCCGGCTGCGACCGCGGCTGTACTCGATCAGTTCGTCCCCGCTGGTCGACCCGACGTCGGTCAGCGTGACGGTCTCGGTGGTGCGGTTCACCGGCCAGCGGGGACGTGTCCGCAAGGGCGTGTGCTCGACGTTTCTCGCCGACGCCGCACCGGGCACGCCGGTGGACGTGTTCGTGCAGCGCTCGCCGCACTTCCGGCCGCCTGCCGACAACACCACCCCGATGATCATGATCGGGCCGGGGACGGGAGTCGCGCCCTTCCTCGGGTTTCTGCAGGAACGCCAGGCCCGCGGCGCCTGCGGTCGCAGCTGGCTGTTCTTCGGGGAGCGTCACCGCGCCACCGACTTCCACTACGCCGAGGAACTGACGGCGCTGGTCGGGGCGGGCACCCTCACCCGGCTGGACACGGCGTTCTCCCGCGACCAGGACACCCGCGTCCACGTGCAGGACCGGATGCGTGAGCACGGCGCGCAGCTGTGGTCGTGGCTGGCCGACGGCGCCCACCTCTACGTCTGTGGGGACGCCACGCGGATGGCCCGCGACGTCGACACGGCGTTGCGCGAGATCGCCACGACCCACGGCAACCTCACTCCCGAGGGCGCCGCCGCCCACCTGCGCGCCCTCGCCGCGCAGCACCGTTACGTGCGCGACGTCTACTGACCAGCTCGGCCGTCCCAGCCAGGCAGAGTCGGAGCGGGGGAGGCAGTAACAGCGGTGAGGCGGGCACGGAAGTTCTGGGTGTCGGGGTTGGTGGCGCCGAGGACCCGTTCGGCCAGGCCGAGGTTACGTTCGAACAGGTCGATGGCCTCGGTGGGCCGTCCGGATTCCTGGTATGTGGTGGCGAGCAGGTCGCGGGTGTTGAGCGTGGCGGGATGATCGACACCGAGAATACGTTCGGCGTCGTGGAGGGCGCGCTCGAACCCCTCCAGGGCCTGCGGCAGCCGGCCGGCGGAGCGCAGAGTGGCGGACAGGTTGTGGCGGGAGGCCACACAGTCGGGATGGTCGGGGCCGAGAATCCGCAGGCGGTCGGCGAGGATGTCGTCGAACATGGTGATCGCCTCGGCCAACCGGCCGGCGCTGCTACAGGCCGCCGCGACGTTGTTGCGGGTGATCAGGGTGTGCGGGTGTTCCGGGCCAAGGGCCCGTTGTACGCCCTCGAGGGTCTGCTCGTACAGGCCGATGGCCTCCTCAAGCCTGCCCGCCGACTCGTAGCTGAAGGCGAGCGCGTTGCTGGTGCCGAGGGTGTCGTGGTGGTCGGGCCCGAGCAGCCGTTGCGCATCCCGGAGTGTCTGTTCCTGTAACGCGATGGCTTCGTCGATCCGGCCGGCCTGTTCGAAGGCGATCGCCAGATTGTGCCGGGACGTCAGGCAGTCGGGGTGGTCGGGGCCGAGAATCCGCAGGCGGTCGGCAAGGGTGTGCTCGAGCAGGACGATCGCCTCGTCAAAGCGGCCGATCTCCAGGCAGCAGAGACCGAGGTTGCTCCGGGCGAACAGCACCGCGGGACTGTCCGGGCCGAACACCCGCTCCACCTCGGGAACGATCTCGCGATACTGGGCGACCGCCGCGGTGGCCCGTCCCGCGGCCTGCAGGGCCAGTGCCAGATTGTTCCGTGAGCCAAGGGTGTGCGGATGGTCCGCGCCGAGTGCGCGCACCCGTGCGGCGAGGGTCCGCTCGTGCAGGGCGACCGCATCGCCGAGGCGCCCCGCCTCCTGGTAGGCGTAGGCGAGATTGTTGCCGGTCATCAGGGTGTCGATGTGCTCGGCGCCGAGAAGCCGGCGCTGGTCGTCGTGGGTCTGCTCGAACAGCGTGATCGCCTCCTCCAGCTCGTTCGCCAGCCGGCAGGTGAAGGCGAGGTCGTGCCGTGCCGTCAGGGTGTCCGGGTGATCGGGACCGACAGTGGCCTCGTGCAGGGCCACCGCACGGTAGGACAGGGGCAGTGCCTGCACCGGCCGGCCATGTTCACCCAGGTAGACGGCGGCCCGCTGGTACAGCGGGGCCAGCTCGACAGCCAGCGCGGGAAGGCCCGGACGAGCATCGAGGCCGGCCACGCCGCCGGTCCCACGCACGGCGGCGGGATCGGCAGCGGGATCGGCCTGGGCCAGGACGGCGCGGACGTGCGGGAGCAGCTGGCGCCAGCGTGGCCAGGCCGGCGGGTTCTCCCGGATCTCCGCCGGCAGGTACCCGGCGAGCACACGCACCAGCGTGGCGAGGCCGGCCGCGACCCGCTCGGCGGACATCGCCTGCCGCGTCGCGGCCTGCACCAGACGGTGGGTGACCAGCGCGTCGTGTTCGCGGCGGGACAGGCTGAAGCCGGTGAGCGCAGCAACCGCTTCCGGCCAGGCCAGCGCGTCGTCCTCCGCCGCTGCTTTCAGCGGGCCGTCGTCGAGCCACTGCACGCTGGCGGGAACCAGGTCGAGAGGGAGGGGTTCCGGGGCCGCGAGCGCGCACAGGTCGAGCAGCTCGACGGCGGCTGGCGACTCCTCGCCCAGCTGTGCCACCGACAACGTCCACAGGTTGCTGATCGTGATCTGCGGGCGCTCGGCCACCGTGCCTCGTCCAAGCATGTCGCCCAGCCGCTGCTCCAGATGCCGCAGGTACATGGCCGGACCGAGGCTGACGCGGTTCAGGTAGGCGGCGGCCTGTTCCACCGCAAGGGCGAGATCACCGAGCAGCTCGGCGATCCGGTCCGCGTCCACGGGGTCAAGGCCGGTAACCCGCGTGGTCAGCAGCTCCACCGATTCGGCCCGGGTGAACGTCGGCACGTCGAGGACCGCCCCTATCGCGTCGAATCCGGTGCGCCGCGACGTGAGCAGTAGCCGACCGCTGCCGGCCGGGCGATACTGCGCGACCTGACCGGGCTCGTCGACGTTGTCCGCGATCAGCAGGTGACGTGGGTGGCGACGTCGCAGCATGGCCAGTACGTGGCTGGTCGGCGCGTCGACGGGCATCTCCAGCTGGGCGGCAAGGTCGGCGAGAGGTTCACCGACCGGATCGATGTTCTCCGTCGGCAGCCACCACACCGCGTCGAACTCGGCGGCGTGCCGGTAGGCGTATTCGATCGCAACCGCGGATTTCCCGACTCCGCCCATTCCCGCCAGCGCGGTCACGGTGACGGTGCACGTGCCCCCACCCGGGCCGTCCGCGGTGAGCTGGGTGTGCAGCTGCGCGAGCAGGTCCTCCCGACCGACGAAACACGCCAGCCGCGGCGGCACCCCCCACACCGCAGGCAGATCCGGTGGAAACGTCGGGCTGTCCGTCAGCGCCGCCGACGCGCCCGGCGCAGCTGGATCGGTGGCGGGAAAGCCCGGTGCCTGCGTGGGTTTGGCCCGCCCACCCACCGCGGCGGCGAGCACCCGGCGCCGGGCCGTTTCCTCGTCGAGGCCGAACAGGTCGACGGCGACAGTCTGGCCGAGCAACCCGGGCAGCCGGCATTGTTCGACCCGAAACACCAGTAGGCCGCAGGCCCGACCGTTGTCGTCGCCCGCCCAGGCCGCCTGCCAGGCCGCGGTGGTCGACGAGGAGACCAGCGCCGCCTCGGACGCCACGATGATGGTGCGCGCGGCCCGTTGCGTCGCCTGGTGCAGCTCCTCGACGACCCGGGATCCCGGCCCGAAGTCCCAGGCCCGCAGCACCACCTGGTGCTCCGCCGCCTCCAACACCCACGAGACCCACTCCGCCCAGCGGCGGTCGACGTCGGTGTACGCGACAAAAAAGGCCGGCTGGGTAGCGAACCCTCCCCCGTCCGTCATGCCAGCAGTATGTCACTGTTACGATCCGTAACCACCGACTGGGATTGCCTGGCACTGGGCACTCGGGTGACACCGGATACTCGGGTGACACCGGGCCGCGCACACGGCTGGGCCGTCTTGCCCGGTCGCAGGCCGGTCTCCTGGCCCTGGCGCTCGCCCTGACGCCTGGCGGTGGGATCTGGGCGGTGGTGGCCCTGCACGGCGCCGGTCATCCAGGTGCGGGACAGTCCGGTCACGCCTGCCGAGGACGTCCGCGAGTTCGAGGTTCAGGCGCCATGGTCGATCCGGGTGTGTGATCCTACCTTGCCGGCCGCCGCGGGGAGTCGTCAACAGCGTTGATTATCTTTGGGACTCCGCCGCGAGCGGTCGACTGTCGGATCAGGTGCTGGCGAAAGTCAGCTGTTGAGGACGATGTTCGCACCGTCCACGGACACGTTCGCCGCGGGCAGTGCGGTCTGGGCCGGACCGGCCTGCGGCGATCCGTCGGTGATGCTGAAGTCGCTGCCGTGACACGGGCACTTGATGAGCCCGTTCGCGACCGTGTTCACCTGGCAGCCGCGGTGCGTGCAGGTGCTGCTGAACGCCTTGTACGTGCCGGCGGTCGGCTGGGTGACCACCACCTTCTGCGCCGCGAAGATGGTGCCGCCGCCGACCGGGACCGAGCTGGCGGCGCCGAGCACCGTGCCGCCGCTGCCGGCACCGCCCGAGGCGCCGGCGCTCGCGGACGCACTCGGCTGCGTGCTCGCCGCCGCCGACGCGGACGCGGTGGAGCCCGACGACGCCGCGTCGTCGGAGCTGCCCGAACTGCCACAGCCCGCGACGAGTACCGCGCCGGAGGCGGTCGCGACGATCGCCGCGGACGAGAGCACCCCGCGCCGCGTCGCGGGACCGCGCGTGGCTGTGCCGCCGCGCCGGTCGTCGCGCGCGTGCTGGGCGAGGTCGTCGAGAGTGGTCATGGTCGCTCCTTACGGGTGGCCGGCCAGGGTCGATTCGCTCACCGGGTGACACGGGGGCGCGCGCAGACCGGTTCAGCCCGGATCGCGGCATTTTCCGGCCACAGTGTCCACACAGGACACACAGCTGCGTCATAGGTCAGCGACACAGCGCAGAGGAAGGCCAGTGCGGACAGTAACAGTCCGCGGACGAGAACCACCGATCTCCACGCCGGACGTACCCGGTGGACCTGCCCGTCCCGTCCGACCAGGGCGATCATGGCGCCGCCCGGGCAGGTCGGAGTACCGTCGAAATGGTGCATCCTCGGCATGGCGTCCATGATCCGAGCGTCGGCACACCGCCACGGCGCCCCGGCTCGGTGCGGCGCACCCTCGCCGTCGAGACCCGATATTCCACCGGACTCGTCGGCGCGCTGCAGGTCCACGGCTCCGGGCGAGACCTGGTGACCCATCCGGACGGCACGGTCACCACCCGCGCCGAGGGGGCGCTCGACATCGACATCGACGCGTTCGGCAGCCGAGTCGTGACAGCGATCCGCAGCACCCCGCCGCGCCCGGAGCTCGCCAGGTTGGTCGGCACCCCACTGGGCCGCGGGTTCCGCTCCCGGCTCCGCGAGGTCGCACCGGATCCGGCGGGCCTGGACCCCATCCTCGCCGCGCTGCTCGACGACGTCCCGATCGCCGTGCTGGTCAGCGGGACGATCCTGCTGCACGCCGCGCGCACGGCCGCTCCGGGCACCGCTGGGACGTCTGCCGCCACCGGGGCGACGCTGGCACTTCCCGCCGAGGCGACCTCGGCGTCAGCGCTGGCCAGGGGGGCCGACCAGTGCGCCGGATGGCGCCGCGGCGCGACGATCATGATCGAACTCGAAACGACGGGTCGTCCCCCCGCTCCGACCGGACCGCCCGCGCCCTCCCTGGCCTCCCCCGACGATCCGCTGGCCTGGCAGGTCGGCGCCCTCGACCCGCTGCCGCCCCACAGCTCCCGGCGCCTACGTCGCATCGACCTGATCCCTGCCGAAGCCACCGGCCCGGCCGCTGAGCTCACTGTCGACGTCCTGTTCCGGGACAGCTTCCAGCCCGACGGCGAACCGGAGACGGTCGTGCACGAGTACGAGGTGCACGGCGCGACGGACCGCCAGGACACCCGGTTCACCCGCCTCGCCGCGACGCCACGGGTACTGCCGTGGCTCGAATGCCCCGAGGCGGTCCCCAGCGCCGCCTGGCTGGTCGGCCAGCCCGCCGCCGACGCCCGCACGACCGTGCGCCGCGCCTTCGTCGGCCCGCCGACCTGCACCCACCTCAACGACACCCTGCGCCACCTGGCCGACCTCCCGGCGCTGGCGGCGTTGCTCGACCGCCGCCCCGGGTAATCCAGGCAGGGTGCATCGAAGCCAGCCAATCGACCTGCGGACAGAAGCGGGGCCCAGCCGGTTGAAAGCTCGGCAACGACCGACGTGAGGGTCGAAAAGACCGCGTTCCGCCGATCACCTGGACCGCCGGCGCGCGTCGCCTTCCCAGGTCACAACAGCACCCCGCGACCACTACCGAGAATCAGCGGATGTGATCTTTTTCGGGCCCACCAGAACTTCGACCCGTGGTCACCCATAGTTCAGCACCAACCAATAGTATTTTTCGTGCACCACCTGGCGTCACAACGACCCATCGTGATTTCAGCTCGCCGAAACTCGACCAGAGTATTCTGGACGTATTTCCAGTAATTGGCCGGCACCGAGAGGCGCAGATCGATCCGGCGCCAGCGAACCGTGATCTACGGCGGGTGCCCGTGGGCCGGGTCGGCCAGCGGCCCGATGTCCGGGCAGGGCGCCGACTCGGCGGCACCCGCCCACCTGCTCCATCCACCACAGGGCCGATTCCCGACAGCCTGCTGACAAGTGAGATCATGATGGAGATCAAGCACATCAGATCATTCCTCGCCGTGGCCGAGGAACTGCACTTCAGTCGCGCCGCCAAACGTGTTCACATCACCCAGCCGACACTCAGTCAGCACATACAGATCTTAGAGCGAGATCTCGCGGTCCAGCTTGTCAACCGCACGTCGAGAAAAGTCGAGCTGACCCCGAGCGGTGAAGCCTTCCTGATGAATGCCCGCAACGCCCTGGCCGAATTCGAGCAGGCCTGCGCGAACGCTCGGCTGGCAGCTTCCGGGCACATCGGATCCATCAAGGTCGGGTACAGCGTCGTGGCCAGCCGGACGGTACTTCCGGGTGCGGTCAGTGCCTTCCAGCGGGAATCGCCGCGCGTTCATGTCCATCTGCAGCAGCTACGCACAGGTCCGCAGTTGGCTGCCCTTGAGGCCGGCGAACTCGATATGGCGATCACCTCCGGAAAACCGTCTGCGTCGGACCTCTCGGCCCGGTGGCTGCACCCGATCCAGGTACAGGTGGTCGTCGTGCCGTCCGACCGGCTCGCGGGCCGCAGCGTGGTGCGTTTCAGCGACCTCGCGGGCCGTCCCTGCATCCTTTTCGAACGTGCGCAGAGCCCGATGATGTACGACGCCATCGCGAGTGCTGCAATGCAGGCCGGAGTCGATCTGAACGTCTTCGACCTCGTATCCGACCCCTGGCATGCCAATGCACTGGTGGCCTCGCGCTCGATGGTGGCTTTCACCACCGGCGTGGAACGAGAACGCCGTCAGGCACGCCCACCGGCGAGCGGCCCCATGACATACATCCCGTTGGTCGAGCCAACTCCTCTACTGGCCCTGCACGTACTGTGGCGGAAATCCCACGAGACCCCGTTGCTCGGCCGTTTCATCAACGCCCTCGGCGCGGCCGCGACTGCCATGAAGAAACCCGGCGGGACCGCTGCCGCGACCCCGCCGGGAGGTTGAACGGCGCATTCTCTCACCAGTCGGGAGCGCCTGCATCGCGCAGTTCGATGCACATCCGATCGATCCGGTAGATACGCATCTTCGGCTTCCAGACGTTCCCCTCCGCCATGACCCGCACCCGGCCCGGCCGGCGTTCGACGCCGACGATGTGGACCTCGAAGATCATCGGACTGTCGGACCGAAGAAACTGACCACGGTATTTCCACCGCAGGGTGGCGCCGACCGGAACGACGAACTCGGGACGTTCGAGCTCCCGGTCGAGTCCGGCGTCCAGTGCCCATTCCTGGACTGCCTGGAGCAACGTCTCGACTCCGAACGACCCGGGGATCACCGGGTCGAGGCGGAAATGCTGATCGAAATACCAGGCGTTCGGATCGACAGGCTGCTCCCAGCGCAGATAGCCCAGGCCGGCGTTCCCGCCGTGGTCAACGACGTCGAACTCGTCGACCAGCGCGAGCTGTCCCACCGAGCAGGCAGTCCCTCCCGCGGCGGACCGGCGTGTGGCCACATCGACAGTCCGGAGCGCGGCGGTGTCGTTGAGCTCGAGCCACGTCGGCGCACACCGTCCGCCATCAAGGCCGACCTGGTTGTTCAGAGCCTCGTTGCTGAAGTACCCGAACAGCGATGTGCCCCGGTAGAAGGGCTCGCCGGCCAGCGAGCACTCGTAGGCGAACTCCTGCAGCAGTGCGCTCGGCGTGATCGACGTCGCGAGCACCGAGCTTTCCTGGCTGATGGTCTGGTCCCGGAGCTCGACCTCCCGCAGCAGTGTCGCCTGCCCCTCCAGATTCCGCAGCCGCAGTGGCTCCTCGCCCCCGCCGAGCAGCGTGCCGCCCAGGTACGGACCGATGAACGCCGCGGCCTGCAGCGAGGATTCCATGTGAACGCAGTTGGGCATCCCGGCGTTCGCGCTGTCCCGGTAGTACCAGGCGTCGGCCGGTGAGTCGTACTCGGTCCGCCAGCGCGATTCGCCACGGGTGTCACCCCGGCGACCGGTCAGGGACATGACGCGGTCGACCAGCAGCAGGTCACCGCTGGGCAGCCGGACTGACGGAACGTCGGAGAACCGGGCGAACTCCGGGCCCATCGCGATCGCCTGGTCTCCGTCCGCGATGTGGGCGATGTTGAATTCGCTGAGCAGCGCGCGCTCGCCGCGGCCGTTGAACCGGCCGAGGAACTCGGGCACGGTCCCGCCGACGCCAGGCCCCAGGGGCATGCCGGGTCTGGGTCTGGCCTGGATGGCGAGCCCACCGATCCGGCCGATGATCGCGCCGTGGCGGTCGTGGAACGTGACATCGGCCATCAGCCAGGGCAGCGGGACCAGCTCGACAGCGGCCACCTCGACGCGCACCGTGGCGGCGTTCGGCTCGGCCGACAGTGACAGGACGGACGCCGGCCAGCCGGCAGGAACTGCGCCGACGGGAAGCCCGCCGACGAGCTCACAGTCGGCGAAGCACAGATGGATGCCGAGATAGAGGCCCATGACCTCGACTGCCTGCCGAGCTGCGGCAAGGTGGTGCTCCGGGAGACCCGCCTCGGCTCCACCGGTGGCGCCGGCGCCTCCCCCGCCCCGGCGGCGTGCTTCGAGGACACCGCGACCGGCCGGCCCGCCACGATGGTCGAGCCGGTCGACCGCGGCCAGTTCCAGCGGCCGGCCCGCCCCGAGCGCCACCCGCCGATTGAGCCCTGGTTGGGCGTACGCGGATCCGAAGACGGCGGCGATCTCGCCGCGGGCGAGTGCCGCCAGATCCTGTTCGGCAAGGGCCCTGCGGGCCGACGATGCCAGAGGTTTGGGAGTGGAACGCCGCGACGGCCACGGGCGGGGTGCTGGTGGCGGACCCGGCCGTTCGACGAGCCGGTCGTCCCAGATCTCGTACGAGCGCCCGACGCTGGCCGCCACACCGCGGGGTACGGGTAGCGGCGTGGGCAGCAGGCCGGCACCGGCCGTCGCGGTGCGCTCCTTCGCCCACTGCCGTACCAGAACCCTCTGCAGCGCCTGCTGTGCGGCGAGGGCGTTGCCGTGCGCGTACGCCACGCCGCGATGGAGACGATCGGCGGCCCCTGCCGGGCCGGACGCCCGGTCGCCCGGCCCGTCCACAGCACCGCCGGTCGCGGCGGCCTCGGCGGAATCGGACCAGCCCAGTTCGTCGATCTCGACAACCAGGTTCTCGATGTCGGTGCCGACGGGCCTGTCCTGGCTCGGGTCAGACGTCGGCATGGCTTCCTCCCGGTGTGCCGGACAGCGTCCAGCTGCGCGCCCCGGCCCGGAACTTCTCGTCCAGACCGGGCGAGGTGACCAGCGCGACGCCCGTCAGTCGCTGCAGGACGCGGCCGGAGACCGAGTGCGCTTCGGCGTCCACGCGCATCCGGTTCGGGTCCGACCCGACCTTCCACGCCCGGACGGTGAAGGCCTCGCCGAGCGGGAGCGGCTCCCACAGCTCCACGTGGTCGATACCGAGCGGCAGCCACCCGACCGTCCCGGATTCGGCGGCGAGCACGAGCGCCACCTGCAACAGCAGGTCGGTGGGCACGGCCCGGTACCGGTGACCACCGTAGCCGGGCCGCTCGACGGCCGGGTGGGGCAGCTCGCAGCGGACCAGCAGCTCGTCCGAACCGCGGCGCAGGACCGAGCGGATTCCCTGTAGCACCGGGCCGTGAAACAGGATGCCCCCTTCGTAGACCTGCGTCCCGTCCTCCGGCGCCACCGGGCTGTCTCCTGCTGGCCTCCGGTGCTCACCCGGCGGCGCGGAGCGATGTCCCGCGAGAGGGGTGAGCGTGAGGGTCGCGCGGTAGCGTGCGGCGCCGGGCGGCGCGTCCCGGGCCGGGCGACCATCGGCGATCCTGGCGGTGACGACCAGCTCGTCCCCCCGTTCGGACCGGGTGGTCAGCCGGACATGGTGGGGCTGCTCGCCGTCCGTGTCGAAGGTGATCCCGCGCAGCACCTCGAACGCCTCGGTCGAGGTCACCTGCCGGCCCGGGTGGGCCGCCTCGGCCACCGCGATCATCCAGCCGAGGGCGTGGACCGCCGGTAGCACGATCGTGGCGCCGATCCGGTGTGCCCGCAGGACGTCGTCAGCCGAAAGGTCTGCGATGTCGCGGCAGGCGACATGGTCCGCCCCGGCCGTGGCCGGCGGGTTGCCGGTCAGGGGCAGCGCCGGCGCGAGCAGGATGCTGGCGCTGTCTCGGTGCGCGGTCATCTCGGCGACGAAGGCGGCGGCGGCGGCGTCGGCGTCCAGGAGCTGCACGCCCCGCGACTCGAACAGGGTCCGCAGGTCGGCGGTCACCATTCCGCCGTCCCACGCACCCCAGGCGATCGCCACGACGCGCGGGTGCGGACCGTCCGAGGTCGCGCAGACCGGGACGGGCCAGCGGCTCAGTGCCTCGTTCGCGACGGCGTAGTCCGACTGGCCGCTGTTGCCGAAGACCCCGGCCACCGAGCAGAACAGCGCGACCTGTCGCAGCGGCGCGTTGGTGATCGCCCCGAGCACACCGGCCAGGCCGACCAGCTTGGGGCCGAACACGGTGCGCAGATCGTCACCCCGCTTGCGGGTGAGCAGGCTGTCAGCCAGGGCTCCGGCGCCGTGCACCAGCACCGTGATCCGGTCCCGGTCAGCCTTGAGCGTCTGGGCGACCGCGTCCGGGTCGCTGATGTCGACGCTGAGGTAGCGGGCTCGGGCCCCGACGGACGTCACCGCCTGCAGCGTCCTGACGATGTCCCGCCGCGCTCGTACCTGCGCCGTTGCGGTCGCCACGGCCCGTGGATGCGGCGTGACCCCCTCGCGCGCCTGGTCGGCGACTATCGCGCGGGCCAGGTCCACGTCGTCGACTCCCGCGCACCATGCGGGCTCCGGGTCCGTGATGTCGGTCCGTCCGACCAGGATGAACTCGGCCGAGACCGCCTCAGCCAACGCGATGACACAGCGGGCGGTGATACCTCGACCGCCACCGGTGACGAGAACGACGTCGTCGGGGCGAATGGTCAGGTCAGGTTCTTCGCCCCCGGCAGCTCGGAGGTCGCGGGTCTCCGCGGCAGGAACCGGAATGATCGTGCACCGGTTTCCCGCGGAGTCGAGCCCGACCGCAGGCGGTGCGACGGCCGCGTCGCACAGCTCCGCCAGGACCTTGCGGCCAAGATGTTCGGCCGGCAGATCGGGATGGATGTCCAGGGCCCGGGCGAACAGGTCGGGCGTCTCGGCGGTGATCGTCCTGGTCAGGCCAGCCAGGCCGCCAAGCAGCCGGCTCGCCGCCTCGGTTTTCACCGCGATGTTCTGTTCGCCGACGTCATGCGCGCCGACGTCATGCGCGCCGACGTCATGCGCGCCCAGGCGTCCATCAATGCGGGTCAGCGTGACGAAGGCGGCCCGGTGGCCGGCGACGGCGTTCGCCAGGTGCATGGTGGCGTGCTTTGCCACGAGCACCGTTTCGGCGAGGCGCCGGATGTTGTGACCGACGTCGTCCGAAGCTCCCGCGCACACCACACAGGCGTCGAGCCCGGGCCACGCGGCGAAGAAGTCGGCCAGTCGTCGTTCCAGGCCAGCGTCGTCCCAGTCCACGCCGATCCAGTCCACGCCGATCCAGCCTGCAGCGGGCTCATCGTCGAATGCCAGTTCCGCGACGGTCCAGCCCGCGGCGGTGAGGTGATCTGCCAGGGCTCGGGCGTCGGCGGTGCCCGGCCCCAGCCGGACGATCGCCGCCACCGGTTCGCTCGGGAACGGTGCCGGCGCCTGGTCGACCGGGGGCAGATCCACCACGGTGAGGCGATGGCGCGGGATGGTGGTGAGCGCGCCGCCGCTGACGGTACTGGCGACGTCGGCAGTGCTCTCGGCGTTCTCCCCGTCGGCGGACGGTGCTCCCTCGGCCGTGGCCGGCGCGCGGGCGGTCAGATGACCGACGAGCTGCTCGATGGTCCGCAGCTCCGCCAACGTCTCCGGCCCCGGCGACGGCAACAGCGGATACCGCTCACGCAGGAGACCGACGATCTGCACCCGCTTGATCGAATCAACCCCCAGATCCGCCTCCAGATCCATCCCCGGATCAATCATCTCCACCGTGTAGCCCGTGCGGTCGGCCACCATCTCGACCACCGCCGCCCGTACCGAATCCCCGCCCGCCCCGGCTCCCACAGCGGGGTCCTGGTCCGGCAGCGGCGATGCGCTCCCACTGGTGACCGGCGCGGGCTCGGCGGCCCTGACAGCGGCCGGGTCGCTGACCGGCGACGGCAAGATCGGCGGATCCGGCACGACGGCCGGCGACGGCACCGCCCGCGGCTCGTCCACCCGAGCCACGGCTGCGGCGACGCCGCCGGCCGGGGCGCTGTCCAGATCGGACAGACCGGCGTGGGCAAGCCGAGCCAGGACACTGTTGGCCAGGGAGTGTGCGTCGCTGATCGCCTCGCTGACCGCCGCGATGCTCCCAACAAGGCCCGGGCGTCGCTCGACATCCGGTTCGCGCAGGGCGGTCAGCAGCTCGTCGGCGATCCTGAGCTGACCGTCGAGGTAGCGCGTGTGCAGGTCGGTGTGCCGGTTCAGGATGTCGGTGAACCGCGTGACGGGGTCGCCGGCATCCAGCTCGGCCGCCGCATCCCAGTCGTTTCGATGGGCACAGGCTTCGTTGCTCTGTGTCGACACGGTGATGGGCTCGGCGGGCTCGGCGGGCTCGACGGGCTCGACGGGCGCGCGCAGAGTTGGGTCCGCGAGCGCCGGCGCCGGCGGTATGGTCGCCAGGCGGTAGTCGGCCACGATCGCGTCGGCATAGGCCTGGCGACGGGTGGGTGGTATGTACTCGGCGCCGGTCAGGGTCACCGTCCCGGCGGCCGATGACGTGCCCGGGCCGGCGGATCCACCCGCGGCGGACGTGCTGGCGGAGGCGAACGGCAGGCGCAGGGGAAGGCCGAGGACGACCAGCTGGGCGATGGCGCGGTGGAAGGCGACGTCGCTGTCGCCGAGTGGCCCCGCGTCCACGGCGACGGTGACCACATCCTCGGCGACCGTCCGCCGGGCAAGCTGGGTGAGCACCTGCTTCGGTCCGAACTCCACGAGGATGTTGCAGCCGGACTCCTCGGTGATGGCGCGCAGCCCATCGACGAAGTCGACCGGACTGCGCAGCTGGTTCACGAGCAGGTCCCGGTTCGTGGCCGGGTCCGGCCCGTAGCTACGGCCGCTGATGTTGGCATGGACGGGAGCATCGGGCGTCCGCAGGTCGACGTCCGCGATCCTCGTCCGGAACTCGTCCACCGCATGGGCAACCAGCGCTGTGTGGAATGCGGCGGACACCGGCAGTCGCCGGGCCCGGATCCCGGCGTCCTGGCAGGCAGCCACGACCGCGTCGACCTGCGCTGTCGGACCGCCGACGACAACCTGGTCAGGCGCGTTGTAGTTACAGATCGTCACCTCCGCCGCGGCGGCCACCAGGGGGCGGGCATCAGTGGCCGAGCACTGCAACGCAGCCATCGCTCCGGCGTCGTCGCTTCCGCGGCGCGGGGCCATCGCCTGCCCTCGCGCGCGGGCCAGCTGGAAGAAGTCGCCGTCACCAAGCACACCGGCCGCCCAGAGCGCGGTGAGCTCACCAAAGCTGTGCCCCAGGTAGGCCGCACAGGTCAGACCAAGATCGCGCAGAGCCCGGAACTGGCCGACGGACAGGGCTCCGATCGCGGGCTGGGTGAACTCGGTACGGCGTAGTGTCTCCTGCGCCTCGCCGGCGTCGTCCTCGCCGAAGCCGCGCGGCGGGAAGACGACCGGTCCCAGGCGCGTCCCGCTGCCCGCGAAGGCCTGCTCGGCGTCGTCAAACGCCCGCCTGACCTCGGGTTCGGTCAGGGCCAGTTCCAGCCCCATGTTGACGTACTGGCTGCCTTGGCCGGCGAAAAGCGCGCCCACCCGGGGCTGTGGCAGGGCCCGCGATCGGAAGTAGATCCCGGCCGGGGTGGACCAGGCGTCCGCGCCGGGCCGGGCCTCGATCAGGTCAGCAGCCTGTCCGCACAGCTCGGCCAGCTGATCGTCGCCGCTGATGACCAGGGCCAGCCGCGGGGCGTCTGCCCGCACCGGCCCGACGGACGCCGCCGCCACTCCCGACCGGACCGCCCGGGCCAGCGCATCGACGTCCTCGGCGTCCCAGAGATGAATCCGCGTGCGCCGGTGGAGGGCGACAGCCGGCGCCTCACCGTGTTCCTGCAGCACGATGTGGAAGTTGGTGCCGCCGAAGCCCATCGCGGACACACCGCCCCGGCGCCGCGGCCGGCCGGGATCGCGGATCCAGGGCCGGGCGGTGGTGTTGAGGTAGAGCGGGCCGTCGGCGAGCGCCGCGTTCGGGCTGTCGACGCCGATCGTCGGTGGCAGCACCTTGTGATGGAGCGCCAGCGCGGTCTTCATGAGGCTGGCCGCGCCGGCGGCACCCTTGGTGTGCCCGATCTGGGACTTCACGCTGCCGATGGCGGCATACCGGCGGTCGGCGGTGAACGTGTCGAGAACGGAGACGAGCGCACCGATCTCGGTGCGGTCACCCACCGCGGTGCCCGTCGCGTGCGCCTCGAACAGTTCCACCGAGGAGATGGGGAAACCGGCGTCCAGGTAGGCCCGCCGCAGCGCGAGCTGCTGCCCCTCGGCCCGGGGCGCGTAGATGCTCTTGGCCCGCCCGTCGCTGGACGCGCCGATCCCGCTGATCACAGCGTAGATCCGGTCGTGGTCGCGCTCGGCGTCGGCAAGGCGCTTGAGCGCCAGCAGTCCGATGCCCTCACCGAGCAGGGTGCCATCGGCGGACTGGTCGAACGGCCGGACCCGGTCGGAGTGGGCGAGCGCGCCGGTCTTGCTGAAGCACATGTATGTGAAGATCGAGTTCTCGGTGTCACAGCCACCGGTGATCATCATGTCGGCGCGCCCGTCGACCAGTTCGTTGACCGCCATCCGCACCGCGGACAGCGACGCGGCGCAGGCGGCGTCGACCGTGCAGTTCATCCCGCCGAGGTTGAACCGGTTGGCGATCCGCCCGGCGGTGACGTTGGCCAGCAGACCGGGGAAGCTGTTCTCCTCCCATGGCGCGAACGCGCTGGTGAAACGGTCGGCAATCTCCTCGGCGTCGGCCTCGGTCAGCCCGCAGCTGCGCACGACCTCGCGCAGCACCGGGGTTGACAGCCGCATCGCCAGCGGGTGCATCAGCCCGACGCAGCCGACGACCCCGAGGACAACGCCGGTGCGGGCGGGGTCGTACCACGGCGCGCCGATCGCACCCGCATCCAGCAGGACATCCCGGGCCACCAGCAGGCTCAGCGTCTGAAGGCTGCTGGTGACGCCGAGCAGGTTCGGCGGCAGCCCGAACTCGATGGGGCTGAACTCGATCTCGGGCAGGAATCCACCGCGCCGGGCATAGGATTTGTCCGGGACGGTGGGGTCCGGGTCGTAGTAGTCGTCGACCCGCCAGCGGTCGGGCGGGACCTCGGACGAGCAGTCGACGCCGTCGACGATGTTCTGCCAGTACTCGCCGCTGTTGCGGGCCCGAGGGAACAGCCCGGCCATTCCGACGATGGCGATCGGAGTGTTCTCCAGTCGGCGGTGGTCGAACGAGGAAGTCGAATCCATGATTTCCCTTTCTCGTGGTTCCCGCATTCTCGTGGTTCCCGCCCGCGGCCCGGCGCGCGGCGGCCGATCAGTGACACTCGAGCGCCCGGGGTTGTCGGACCGAATCCGGTGCCGTCCCCGTGAGCACGACTCCCAGACTCTCGGCGACGGCGCCGGCGAGTTCCCCGGCGAACCGGAGATGGCCGGCGCGGCTGGGATGAATCCCGTCATCAGACCAGAGCACGTCGTCGTCCCAGTCTGTTTCCGAATGGTCGACGTCCAGACAGACCAGGTCGAGCTGTGCCGCGATCTCGCGTAGTGCGGCGTTCGCATCCTGGATCCGGGATCTCAATTCGGCCCGCACCGGAGCGGTCAGGGACATACGCCGGGTCACGTCCGGATAGGTTCCGGTGAAGGCGAGCGACGCGTGTCGGGTCATTGTGCCGAATATTGTCGCCAGATTACTCCGGAACTCGGCCGGCTGGTATTCGCCGACGATGTCGTTGAAGCCGGCGATCATTCCGGCCAGCCGGGGTCGTGTGGAGCGGACCGCGTCGAGCTGCCGGTCCACGACCGAGGCTGTCGTCGCCAGGTGCTCGCCGTGGTTGCGGCACTCGTCGGCGCGCAGGCCGAGAAGACCCGCAAAGGTCGGTAGCCAGCCGCGGTAGCCCGACCCGTGCGGGTCGGGGTCGCCGCGGCCTTCGACGAAACTGTCGCCGATCACCACCAGTCGGACTGACATGGCCGTCCCTCCGTCCAGGAGAACGAGGCGCGTCAGACCTCGACGGTCGGCTGGAATCCGACCTCGCGGTACATGCGCGTCAGCCGCTCGGGGGCGAAGAACTCGTGACCGGGCATCGCGCCGGCCAGCAGCCGGAAGAACTCCGTGCGGTAGCGCGGAGCGCGGCTTGACGCGTCGAAGGCGTCGTAGATGTCCTGCGGCAGGTCGAGCTCGGAGATCGTGCAGGTGAAGTCGTAGGTCTCCGCAGATTCCTCGTCGCGCCGGTGGCCGTATCCGCGCAGCGCCGCGCCGAGAACGTCGTCGTTCTCGTCCAGGCCGGACAACAGTGCGCGGGAGAGCATGGCGGCATGCCGGAACGCGTCGGCGATACCGTTTCCCGTGTACGGGTCCTTGTGATATCCGGCATCACCGACCAGAGCCCATCCCGGCCCGCTGGCCTGCCGGTAGTAGTTGTCCGGATAGAGCATGGCCTGCAGCGGTGCCACCCGCTCGGCCTGGCGGAGGTCGTCGCCGAGTTCGGGGGTGATCTGATCGACGACCTGCTGGAAGTTCGCCTCGGCGGCGGAGCGGAACTCCTGGAACCGGCTCCGCTTGCGCATCACGGCGACCAGGTTCAGCTCGTCGTTGGTCGGCCAGGTTCCCATCTGCTGCTCGTCGTGGCCGGTGCGGTGGTGGAAGGATTCCCAGGGCAGGCCGGCGAAATAGCTGTAGTAGATGAAGCAGGACGCCGGCAGGTGCCTGTAGGTGGCGGCGCCGGCCAGCCGGGCGACAGTGGAGTTCGAGCCGTCCGCGCCCACGACGACCCGGGCCCGGTCCTCACTGACCGCCCCGGCGGCCGTACGCCCCCGGATGCCCACGACCCGGCCCTCGTCATCGAAGACGAGCGCCTCGACCATGTAGCCCGCACGGAACTCCACTCCGGCGGCCTGTGCTGCCTCGACCAGCGCGACATCCATGACAGTCCGGCGCGGCGCGTACACCGCGTCGATGCCGTCGATCGGGTCGGCGAACCCGCTGATGCTGATGCCCTTGAAGGAGAGGGTCATGTACCGGATGGGCCTGGCGTTGCCCACCGCGGCCTCCAGCAAACCCCAGTCACGCAGCAGCGCAAGGCCTGTCTGCTGGATAAAGTGGGTCGAGATGGTGTCGCTCGGAAACGTCGCTCGATCCACCAGCAGAACCTTTCGGCCCGCGCGGGCCAACAGCATCGCGAGAGGGGATCCGGCGCAGCGTGCGCCGACGACGATCACGTCGTACATGGCGGGTTTCCTTCCGCGGGAGTGTCCGCCCGGTGCGCGGGCGGACGGGGCCGACCCGCACGCGCCAGCACCGCGGCACATGCGAGCAGAGCAGGAGAGGGTACGGCCGGAAAGATCAGTAGACGCTGATCACAGATCGAGCACGAGGCGTTCGGAGCCGGCCCCGGAGACGCAGACCATCATCGTGTTCCCGGCCAGCCGTTCCTCGTCGGTCAGCACCGAGTCCCGGTGCACGATGTCGCCGGCCAGCACCCGCGTCTCGCAGCTGGCGCACGTTCCCTCGCGGCAGGAGAAGGGCACCTCGATGCCGGCCGCACCCAGCTCGTCGATGAGCGACCTGCCGGGCTCGATCGTCAACGTGATCCCGGAACGGCGTAGTTCCAGCTGGTAGAACTGGACGGTGGTCGCATCGGCCCCGGCCGGGCGTGGACGGAACCGTTCCACCCGCAGGGTCAGAGCAGGGCGCTCACGGCAGAGCCGTTCGACGGCGGCAAGCAGGCCCTCGGGTCCGCAGCAGTAGACCGTCGTGCCGTCCGGCGGCTCGGCGTCGAGGATGGCCTCCAGCGGCAGTGGGCCGGCTTCGTCCTGCGGATACAGGGTGCAGCGCGGGTCGTCAGCCAGCCGCCCGGCGAAGGCCATGGCCGCACGACAGCGGCCGCCGTAGTGCAGCGACCATGACCGGCCCGTCGCCCGCAGCTCGTCGATCATCGGAAGGAGCGGGGTGATGCCGATACCGCCGGCGATCAGCACCGTGTGGTCGCCGGGGACGAGCGGGAAGTTGTTGCGCAGGCCCACGACCGTCAGCCGCGCGCCCCGGACCGCCTGCTCGTGCAGGTAGGCCGAGCCGCCGCGGCCCGCCGGCTCGCTCAGCACCGCGATCCGCCACTGGGTGATCTGCGCCGGATCGCCGCACAGCGAGTACTGCCGGACCGCACCGTCGCCGACCCTGACGTCGATGTGCGCCCCGGGCGTCCAGGGCGGCAGAGGGGTCCCGTCCGGACGGGCGAGGGTCAGCGAGATCACCCCGTCGGACTCGTCGGTCCGCTCGCGCACGGCCAACGTGCCCACCCCGGTTGCGCTGTCCGTCGGCAGGACGGCCGCCGGCGGTCGCGGTGCCGGCACGTTCGTCGCCGGGCCGCTCGCCGCCGGCGACCTGTCACGGCGACGCGCCGGCCAGGTCGACAGGCGACGGGACGCGGCGAGTCCTCCCAGGCGTACGGCGACCCCGGGGTACAGGAGCACCCGGGGGTCGCGGGTCAGGTTGATGACCTCGAGCAACCGGGCGGTGATGTACGGGGAAACCGCGGTCGCCATCTGGACATGCTTCAGGTACTGCCCGAACAGCGTTCCGAACCGGGTTCGCTCCCCTTTGACCAGCGGTGAGCGCAGGTCGATCGCCGTGGACATCCCCCACGCGTTGTCGATGACCGGGGCGATGCGCCGATACCAGCGCCCCGGTTGGACCGGGCCCGGCTCCCCCAGCAGGGCGCGCAGGACCAGTGCCTGCTGTGCGGCGACGGTCATGCCCTGGGCGTAGATGGGGTTGAAACTCGTCACCGCGTCGCCCATGGCGATGAGGCCGGCCGGCTGATCCGGCAGGTCCTCGTAACGTCGGCGGATGGAATCGCGCACCCGATGCTGGACCGGGTCATCCAGGGCCTCGGCGTTGCGGATCAGCTCAAGGACGTCCGGAACCGGCAGCCGGGCGGCGTATTCGAGGTAGCCCGCCGGATCCGTCGGCGCCCGCCGGCCGAGCGTGCCCGACAGGGTGACGTGCCAGGCGTCGCCCTCGATGGCCAGCACGGCGGCACCCGGCATCCCCGGCACGGTCGACGCGGTCAGGGCGACGTCCCCGCCGAGGTCATCCGGGCGGCGGCGGTAGCGCCGTGAGCAGTAGCCGAGGTCGACCTCGACCCGCGACTCCGCCGGGCTCCGGTACCCCAGCTCGGCCAGCCACCGCCCAGCAGCGGAGTTACGACCGGTCGCGTCGACGATCAGATCGCCTGGAATGATCTCACTGACGTCGGATCCGTCGGTCACGGTTCGGATCCCGGTGATACGGCCCGGTACGTGGGCCAGGCCGACCACCGTGACCTGGTCGCACAACGTCACGTTCGGGTAGGCCGCCACCCGGGTCCGCAACAGCTTTTCCAGCAGCGGGCGGCTCGGCGTGGCGAGGGTGGTCTCGTTGTGGCGCGGTGCGATCATGGGCGTACCGCCCAGATACCAGCGGGACCGTTCCAGCCATCGGGTGTGGGGCACGCCCAGAGCGGCCATCTCGGCCAGCAGTCCGGGAAAGAGCTCTTCCATGATCTGACTGCCACGGTGCATCAGGGCGTGGATGTGGCGGGCCTGCGGGACACCGTCCCGGTAGCCCTGCGCCGTGAACGGGTCACGCTCGAACACGGTCACCCGGTCGAAGTGATCCGCGAGGACACGCGCGGCCAGCAGCCCCGCGATGCTTGCACCGAGGACGTGCACATGTCCGCGGGGTGTGCTGTCGCGACCGCGACCGGCATCGGTCATCGCGATTCCTCCTAGCTCGCTTGCGGCGGGCACCGGATTCAGCTCTGGACTTTTCCACCGTCGACGTTCAGCGCCTGACCGGTGATCGACCTGCCTCCGTCAGAGGCAAGTAGCACGCAGACGGCCGCGACATCCTCGGCCGATACCAGGCAGCGCTGCGGGTTGAGGAAAGGCCTGATCGCCTCTTCATGGTCGCACCCCTTTGCCTGCATACGATCGCCAATGACGCGTCGCGTGCCAGGGGTGTCCACGTAATACGGGCAGACGCAGTTCACGGTTACTCGCCGATCGGCGTACTCGGCGGCGACGGATCGGGTCAGCCCGAGCAGAGCATGTTTCGCGGCGGTGTACGGGGCGGCGTAGGGAAAACCGACGACGGCGGCGCTCGAGCCGATGTTTATGATCGCGCCGCCGCCGACGGAAACCATAGCGGGGAGGACCGCCCGCATGAGCACGAGCGGACCTTCCACGTGCACTCGCATGACGCTTCGCCAGAGATCGACAGTGACGTCGGCGAACCGCCGGCTGTCCGGAGTTCCGGCCGCGTTGACCAGCACGTTCGGCACAGCCAACTGCATGCCGACCGCTGCTACCGCGGCAAGGACGGCCTTCTCGTCGGTCATGTCGAACGCCGATGTGACAACTGCCACGTTCTGCTCCCGGCAGTTCGAGGCCACGCGTTCGAGCGCTCCGGGGTCACGGCCCGCCAGCGCGACGTCAGCCCCCTCACGGGCGAAGGCCAGCGCCACCGCTCGACCTACTCCACCGGAGGCTCCGATCACCATTGCCGTCCGACCCTGCATTGTCCGTGCCATCATCGTTTTTCCCTATACGTGCATCTGGGGCGCCTGCGGCAGGCCCGCCGGAGGCAGGAAGAAACGTGCAGTCATGATCCTTCGATCGGCGTCGGTACGCGCCTTCGTCGACACCAGCGCTACGCACACTCATCCTGGTGGCCGGTCCGGAGCACCCGCGTCACCAGGCTGTTGATCTCATTTCAACACCAGCTCGACCATCGATCCAGAAGCATCGACAATCCTGATGATTCACCATGTGGAATCGTCTGGATCAATTCTTCTTCCGCTGCAGTTAAGGCCCCTTTGGGACTGCCGTGGCGCCTCGTTCACGACCAGTTCAGATGCCACCGCGAGCGTTGGTCTCCGGCCCGGTCGGCCCTCCGGATGGCCGGTGCGAGCCGCCGGCCTCCTTCTTCTCCTTCTCCTCCATGAGGGACTCCCATGGCGCATGTTCTCGACGCCACGACCCGGACCCAGTCGACGGCCGACGTCTACCTGGTGCTGAGCCGACTGGACGAACCCGTCCACGTCGTCCGGCACACGGACGGATACTGGCTGTCCAACGACGGCAGCGGCCCGAACGGGACGCGCGGGCGGCGGCTGCTCACCCTCGGGCCGCTGCCGCCCGAGCACCTCGGCTCCCGCGCGTTCCTGCGCGCACACGGCGTCCGCCAGTGCTACCACGCTGGTGCGATGGCGGGCGGGATCGCGTCGACAGATCTGGTGATCAGCCTGGCCGAGCACGGGCTGCTCGCCTCGTTCGGTGCCGCCGGCCTGCCGACCGACCGCCTGGACGGTGCACTCGGCCTGCTGCGGCACCGGCTGACCGGGCGCCCGTACGCGTGCAACGTCATCCACAGCCCCAGCGAGCCGGCGATGGAGCGCGACACGGTCGATGCCTGCCTACGTCACGGTGTGCACTGCGTCGAGGCATCGGCGTTCCTCGACCTGACCCCGGACATCGTCCGTTACCGCGCCCGCGGCCTGAGCGTCGCCCGCGACGGGCGGCCCACGATCGCCAACCGGGTCATCGCGAAGGTCTCGCGCCGGGAGATCGCCGGGCTGTTCCTGCGGCCGGCGCCGCCGGGACTCCTCGATGTCCTGCTGCGCGGCGGTCAGATCACCGCGCAGCAGGCGCGCCTGGCAGCCACCGTGCCGATGGCCGATGACATCACCGCGGAGTCCGACTCCGGCGGCCACACCGACGGGCGCCCGCTGTCCGTCCTGCTCGGCGAGATCATCGCCCTGCGCGACGAGATCGGGTCGAGCCACTCCGGTCGCCCGGCACGCGTCGGCGCGGCCGGCGGCATCGGGACGCCGGCGGCCGCGGCGGCGGCCTTCACCATGGGCGCCGACTATGTGGTCACCGGGTCGATCAACCAGGCATGTGTGGAGTCCGCCCAGTCCGCGACGGCGAAGGCCATGCTCGGCGCGGCGGAGATGGCCGACTGTGAGCTGGCGCCCTCGGCTGACATGTTCGAGATCGGCGCCCAGGTACAGGTCCTGCGGCGTGGATCGATGTTCGCCGCTCGCGCGCGCCAGCTGTTCGAGCTCTACCGACGCTACGACCGCATTGCGGACATCGCGGGGCCGGAACGCGCCGCGCTGGAACGCAACGTCTTTCGCGTTCCACTGGAGGAGGTCTGGGCGGACACCCGCCGGTACTTCGCCGAACGCGACCCCGCTCAGCTCCAGCGAGCCGAAGGCAACGACAAGCGGCAGATGGCGCTGATCTTCCGCTGGTATCTCGGGCTGTCCTCGCGCTGGGCCACGTCCGGCGCCGCCGACCGGGTCGCGGACTACCAGATCTGGTGCGGCCCGGCGATGGGAGCCTGCAACACCTGGCTGCGGGGAACCCACCTGGAACCAGTCGAGGCCCGCCGGGCAGCGGAGCTCGCCCACCACATCATGCGGGGCGCCGCTTTCCATCACCGGGTGACCGCGCTGCGTATCCACGGAGTGACGCCGCCGTTGCGGGCCAGCCGCTACCGGCCGCTGCCCTCACCGTAGTCAGGGCCCGCCAGGGCGGCACCTCCCCAGCACCTGGCCACACGCAGGTGCCCACACACACCCGGGTAGCCGCACCGGGAACGCAACGGTAAATTCTCGGAAACAGCTGGTCGGAATCACCCACCCCAGCGGGCGAACAAGCCGGGTAAATGCCATTCCAGTCACCGCGCACATAGAACTATTGGCAGTCCAAATGCTTCCTGGTGAACCCCTTCGCGGCGGGCTAATCTGAGGTCCGCCAGCACATTAGTCCAGAATGAGGAGCACATGGAGTTGACAATAGTGGGTAACCGAGCTGGAATGCCCGCGGACGGCGCGGCCAGCTCGGGATACCTGGTGCGGACGGAGCGGTCGAGTATCCTCATGGACTGCGGTCCGGGGATTGCGGTGATGCTGACGAAGTTTATTCATGCCAGCCAGCTGGACGCGGTCGTCATCAGCCACATGCATCTCGACCACTGCTACGACGTGCTGCCGATCGGAAAGCAGGCGATGCTGCCGTACGGAAAGACCTGGCTGGTCGACACCGACGGCAGGGGCGAGTTCCACGGCGACGACAGCGGCCGCCGGATCAAACTGCTCGTCCCCCAGGGCGGACGGGTGACGCTCGACCGGCTTGCCGAGCTCTTCCCGGTCCGTACCATCCCCCACCTCAACAGAGCCTTCGAACTGGCTTTCGAGGTCATCGAGTACAGGCGCGGCGCGTCGTACGAGATCGCCGACTGCACCGTCAGCATGATCCCGATGGTGCACTCCTCACCCGACTGCGGAATTCGGGTCGACGGCCCGTCCGGTAGTCTCGGATTCACGGGTGACACCAGCTACAACGATAACCTGGTGACGCTGGCCAAGGACACCGACATATTCCTCGCCGAAGCATCGCTGCAAGCGCCCGACAGCACCCACCACGGTCATCTCTCGGGAGCCGAGGTCGGCCGGGCGGCAGCTCTGGCCGGCACCCGGAAACTGGTGCTGACACATTTCACCGCGCCACAGAGGGAATGGAAGCAGGCGCGGCGGGACGATGCCGCTGCCGAATACTCCGGCCCCATCCATGTCGGCGAGCCCGGCATGACCTTCTCGACCGTCACAAAAGACGAGCGGTGATGATGGGAGCCGAAAGAGGCAGGTTCCGTTTCGGGCTCGCCGCGACCGTGGTCGCCGTGGCGCTGGGACTGACGGTGTCCGCCTGCGGCGGGTCGAGCAGCGGCACGGCGGCCGGCGGCAGCGGCCCGGTGACGATCCGGTTCATGTCGTACAACTACGGGACTCCCTGCTGCGGCGCCGGTACGCAGCAGCTGATCGACGAGTTCGAAAAGGCCAATCCGGACATCAGGATCAGGCCGGAGGCGGTCGCCGCCGCGGACGTCCTGACCAAGCTTCGCACCGAGATCGCGGCGGGGAGTTCGCCGGACGTGGTCCAACTCGGCTGGAGCAAGGCCGGCGAGGCCCGCGCGACCCTTCCCCTCGTCCCGGTCCAGGACATCCCGACGACGACCGAGTGGCAGACCGGCATCGACGGGATCTACCCGAACATCCTGAAGGCGGTCCGCAACGGCACCACCGGCAAGGTCGACATCATGCCGTTCTCCGTCTCGGTGCCGATCCTGTACTACAACGCAGACATCTTCCGCGCGGCCGGTCTGGACCCGGACAGGCCGCCGACGACGCTCGCCGAGGTGAAGACCGCGGCGAGCGCCATCACCAGGACCGGAAAACAGGGCGTCTATGTCGCCGTCGCGGATTCCGGTAAGTCCGACTACCTGACCCAGTCGGTCATGAACAGCACGGGCGGCGGCGCCGTCAATGCCAGCGGCGCCGTCACCGTCGACTCGCCCCGTTCGATCGCCGGCCTGAACGCGATCCGGGACCTCGTCGTGAGCGGCCTGCAGCCCAAGGTGTCAGCGACCGATGCCCAGGCCGCCTTCGCGGGCGGGAAGATCGGCATGATGGTCTACACGACGGCGGCCATGTCCGCGTTCGAGAAGTCCGCGAAGGGCACGTTCGATCTCCGCACCACCGCGTTCCCCTCGTTCGACGGCTCGAAGGCCAGGCCCACCTACTCGGGCGCCGGCCTGGCGGTCTTCGGCAAGGACAGACGCAGACAGCAGGCGGCCTGGAAGTTCATCCGGTTCCTCACCAGCCCACAGGGCTTCACGATCCTCACGAAGACCATCGGGTACCTGCCGCTGCGGCCGGCCATCGTGTCGGATCCGGCCTATCTCGGCACCTACTTCCAGCAGAACCGGCATCTCCTGCCGTCGCTGAGCCAGCTCAACGACGTGACGCCGTACACCTACTTTCCGGGCAACCACGCCAATCAGGCGGTGGTCGCACTCCAGGACGAGGCGGTCACACCGATCGTCCTGCAGGGGGCAGACGCGGCGTCGGCGCTCAGGGCGACCGCGACCAAGATCCGGTCTCTGGCCCGATGACCGAGGCGATGATGGCCGGCGTCACGCTCGAGCCCACGCCGGTCAGTCCCACCCCGCCTGCGCCGCCCGCTCAGGGCGGGTGCGGCGTCAGAGCCCGCTCGGGGCCCTGGGTGTACTCGGCGCCGGCCATCCTCTCGCTGGCGACCTGGGTCTACGTGCCCATGGTCGCCACCGGCGTCGCGAGCCTGCTGGACTGGGACCTCATCACGCCGGCCCGCTACGTGGGGGTGGCGAACTATCGCCGTCTGCTCGCCGACCACGACTTCCACCGTGCGATCTGGCAGACCGGGTGGTACGTGCTCATGATGCTGCCACTGGCCACGGTGGTGCCACTCGCCCTGGCCATCACCCTGTGGCTGCGGCCCGGACGGGTGTCCAGCCTTTACCGCGCACTGCTGTTCCTGCCGGTGGTGCTCGCGCCTGCCGCCAACGCGGTCTCCTGGCAGTTCGTCCTCAACCCGTTGCAGGGCATCACGAACACCGTCCTCGCCGACCTCGGGCTGCCCGGCCCGGGATGGCTGAACGACCCGTCGTGGGCACCCGTGGTCATCGTGGCCATGACCACCGGAAAGATCATCGGCCTCAACACCCTGCTGTTCTCCGCCTCCCTGTCGGCGATCGACCAGTCAACCATCGAGGCGGCCCGGGTTGACGGCGCCACGAGCTGGGAGATCGTCCGCCACGTCATCGCAGCGCAGCTGATCCGACCAGTCGCCCTGCTCGGGTTGTTGTGTGTGCTGTTGGCCGGGCAATGGGTCTTCACCAACGTCGCGCTCGTGACCCAGGGGGGCCCGAACGGCGCCACCGACAACGTCTACTACCGGCTCTACACGTATGCGTTCACGTTCTTCGACACCGGCACCGCCGCGGCCGCGGCAGTGGTGATCACCGTGGGCGTCGCCGCCGGATACGTGCTGGTGCGGCTGGCGATCGGGCGGGTCCGCCATGCCGACGCACCGACGGCCGGGTGATCGCGGTGCGCCACGTCGGACTCCGCCCGCGGGTCGCGGTCGCCGCGACCGGTCGGCACGCGGCGATACTGATCGTCATCATCGGGTTGCTGTTCCCGCTGTTCTGGGTGGCGGTCACGTCGCTGCGGCCGGCGAACGACCTGTTCTCGACCAGCCCGATCCCCTGGCCGATGTCGGTGGAGAACTACCGGGACGCAATATTCCGCTTCCCGATCGGGACGATGCTGCTGAACACCGCCATCATGGCGATCGCCGCCACCCTGCTGCAGGTCACGGTGGCGATCGGCGCGGCGTACGCACTGGTGCGCTTCCGCCCGCGCTGGGGCGGTGCCGTGGTACTGCTGGCCGGCGCG
The DNA here is from genome assembly GCF_023716925.1 of Frankia sp. R82. Classification (GTDB taxonomy): domain Bacteria; phylum Actinomycetota; class Actinomycetes; order Frankiales; family Frankiaceae; genus Frankia. The sequence continues at coordinate 56,362 of NZ_JAMQQG010000020.1, read as the reverse complement.
GCGGTGGTCATACCGCCGCAGATGCTGATCATCCCGCAGTTCCTGATCGCCAGCCACCTCGGCTGGCGCGACACCTACCTCGGGCTGATCATCCCGCAGCTCGCGGCGTGCGGCCTGCCGATCCTGCTGCTGCGGGAGTACCTGGTCGACATCCCCACCAGCCTGCTCGAGGCGTCGATCATGGACGGCGCCCGGCCGGCGGAGACGCTGCGCCTGGTGGTGCTCCCACTGTTACGCCCGGCGCTCGCCGCCGTGTCGATCCTGGTCTTCGTCAACACCTGGAACGAATACCTGTGGCCGACGCTGATCGCGCCCCAGGTGAACCACACGACCATTCAGGCCGGACTCCAGTTGCTCGGGAACCAGGAGGGCCCGACGTCCGGAGCACTGCTCGCGGCCGCGATGATCACGACGCTTCCCGTCCTCGCGGTCTACGCCATCGCGTCGCGGCGCATCACCCATGCATTCCTGCAGTCGGGAATCAAATGACAGACGTGATGAGACAACCCGAGTCCGCGGCCCGGGAACGGGGGCGGGTGCCCACGCCGCCGGCCGTGGTGGCGGCCGCCCCCTCCGGGGGCATCGAGCTGCGCTCGGTACGCAAGTCGTTCGGCTCGACGCCGGCGGTGGACCTGCCCGCGTTGTCCGTCCCGGCGGGTTCCCTGACGGTGCTCGTCGGACCGTCCGGCTGCGGCAAGTCGACGCTGCTGCGGATGATCGCAGGGCTGGAGACCCCGGAGGCCGGGCACATCCACATCGACGGGCAGGACATCACCGCGGCCAGGCCGGGCGAGCGGGGCGTGGCAATGGTCTTCCAGGACTTCGCCCTGTACCCGCACATGACGGTGGCTGCCAACGTCGGCTTCGGACTGGTGCTGGAGGCGAAGCACGCCGGCCGGGGTGCCCTGCCACGAGCGGAGATCTCCCGACGGGTGCGCGACGTGTGCGACCTGCTCGGGCTGGGAGACAAGCTCGGCCGCCGACCCCGCGAGCTGTCCGGCGGAGAACGGCAACGGGTGGCCCTGGCCCGGGCCCTGGTCCGCCGCAAGCCCGTCCTGCTGCTCGACGAGCCGCTGTCCAACCTGGACGCCGGCCTGCGTGCGCAGGCACGGGCCGAGCTCATCCGGCTGCACCGCGAGGTGGCGGGAACCTTCGTCCTGGTCACCCACGACCAGGCCGAGGCGCTGTCGCTGGGTACGCGGGTGGTGGTTCTCCGCGCGGGCCGGCTCGAACAGGCCGGCACGCCCGAGGAGATCTGGCGCTGCCCGGCGAACCTGTTCGTCGCCCGCTTCCTCGGCAGTCCCGCGATGAACATCGTGGCGGATTCCCGAGGCCGGCTGCTGGGCTGGCGCCCGGCCGACGCGATCGCCCTGGGCGTGACCAGCCCGCCAGCCGCGCCGACCGACGCGGGCGAGGTGTTCGAGGGTGAGGTCGACGTCACCGAGTTCGTCGGGGATCGGCGGATGGCCCACTGCGTGGGCGACCACGGCCCATGGAGTGTCGAGTTCCCGGCGGCCACCCCGGTCGCGGTCGGCCAGCGGATCCGCGTGCTGGTCCCCGCCGGGTCCCTGCACCATTTCGACGCGCAGACAGGAACGAGGCTGTGACGGGTATCCCGGCGCCGGCCGGAACTGTGTCCACACCATTCTCCGTGCTCCACCCGTACGCGGGCGAAAATCCCGACTACGACGGCCTGCGTGCGGTTCTCCAGGCCTCCGTCCCGTTCAACACCCTCGTCGACCTGACCATCGCCGAGGTCGGCCCGACCGGCGGCCGCGTCGAGATCGCCCACCGGGCGACGCTGACCAACACCGTCGGCACCCTGCACGCGGGCGTGCTTTTCCTGGCGGCCGATCTGGCGGGTTCGGCGGCCTTCCTCGGGGCGACCACCCGTCGGCTGCGGGAGCTGTCCATGTTCTTCCTCAGAAACTGCCGGATCGACTTCCTGAAGCCCGGCACCCGTGATGTGTCCGTGTCGGCCGTCATGGACGAGCAGATGCTGTCCGCCGCGCTGGCCGATCCCGGCGCGGCGCGGGTGAACTGCGATGCCAAGGCGTACCTGCACGACAGCGCGGGAAACCTGATCGGAAAGGCGTACCTCGAGTTCGCCTGCGCCTTCGAACCCGTCGGTACCCACGAGGTGGGCCCGGTGAGCCATGTCCCGCGCTGAGCCGGGTGGCTCCGTCCCCGCCACGGTGGGCCGGGACGCGGCCGGGGACGGTTCCGCCGGTCTCGCCGAGCAGGAGAGCATCTGGCCCCTGCTGGACCGAGGCTGCCGCCGGCATGGCGACAGCGCCGCCATTCGCCACCGGACCCACCACGGCTGGGAGGCCGTGAGCCACCGGGAGCTCGCTGAGCTGGTGGCACGGTTCGCCGACCGACTGCGCGGCCACGGCCTGCGCCATGGCGACCGGCTGGCGCTGATCGGCGACAGCGGCCTGGACTGGGTCGTCGCCGACTTCGCCGCCCTGCGGATCGGTGCCGTCGTGGTGCCGATCTACCCGACCAGCTCGGCTGACCAGGTCAGGCACATCGTCCGGACCACCGCGCCCGCGGTCGGCGTGGCCGACATCGCGCCGCGGTGCACCCTGCTGCGCGAGTCGGGCGTGGCCGCGGTCATCGCCGACCCCACGACGGCGGTCGACCCCGTCACGGTCGCGGCCGGCCGCGACGGGCCGGTGAGCGCCGGGGACGTCGCCACCGTCGTGTTCACCAGCGGCACGACCGGCGAACCGAAGGGCTGCATCCTCACCCATCGCAACGTCTACTGCGGGGCGGCCAACGTCGCCGCGGCGCTGCCGGAGATCTTCACCCCGGCGGACGGAACGCGGCCCCGCACGGTGATCGCCCTGCCGTTGTCCCACATGTACGGGCGCTCCGCGCTGCTGGCCACGCTGCTCGTCGGCGGTGAGGCCACGGTGGTCGGACAGCCGGCCGAGATGTTCGACGCGATGTACCAACAACCGCCGACCTTCCTCGCGCTCACCCCCTACCTGCTGGACAAGCTCGACCGGACGGTGCTGGCGGACGAGCGGGAGGGCCGTGGCCGTGCGGCCCGGGCGATGGGCGGACTCACCTACGTCATCTGTGGCGGGGCCTCGCTCGCACCCGAACACCAGAAGTCGTTCCATCGCCGCGGGATCACCGTCCTGGGCGCCTACGGGATGACGGAGTCGGCGGCCGCCGCCGCGATCAACCGGGCCACCGACAACCGGCTCGGCACGGTCGGCCGCCCGAACCCGGGAACCTCGATTGCCGTCGACGAGTCGGGCGAGCTGATCATCACCGGCGGCAACGTGTCGCCGGGCTACTGGGGAGAGGTCGATCCCGGCCGATGCGGGCCCGGGCCCTTCTCGATCCGTACCGGCGATCTCGGGGTCGTCGACGGCGACGGTTTCATCCGGATCACCGGCCGGCGCAAGGACATTCTGATCACATCCTCGGGCAAGAACGTCGCGCCCGCTCCGCTCGAGGACCGGCTGCGCGCCGACCCGTTGATCACCCAGTGCGTCGTTGTCGGCGACCAGCGGCCATACGTGACCGCGCTGATCGCCGTGGACGCCGCCGAGGCGGCCCGGCGGCGGCTGTCACCCGGGGAGGTCGAAACCTGGATCCAGCGTGCCGTCAACGCCGCGAACACCCTGGTGTCCCGGGCCGAGTCGATCCGCCGATGGCGGCTCGTCCCCGGCGACCTCAGCATGTCCGCCGGCCATCTCACCAGCTCGGGAAAGCTCGTCCGGGCCAAGGTCCTGCACGACCTCGCGGACGAGATCGACGCCCTCTACCGCTGAGCGCCGTCTCGACCGCCCAGCTCGCCGCGGCGCGGCGACACCGCGTCCGCCACATCCCCACCAAGGGAGGACGTCACCATGGCAGCCAGAATCTCCAGCGTGACCACCGGCGGCGCGCCGCCGGGTCCGGACGGGATACCGGAGGCGACCGTCACAGCGGAGGAGTTCGGCGACGACGGGTACAGCCTGGCCTGTGTACGGGTCGCCCGTCGGCTGGGGCCGATCTACCGCTGGCGGATCAGCGACGACTACGCCCCCCTGCTGGTCTCCTCGCAGGAGCTGGTGGCCGACGTCTGCGATGACTCGCGCTTCGGCAAGGACCTGGGAGCGGGGCTGCGCTTCGCGCGGGAGTACATCGGAGACGGACTGTTCACCGCCTACACGGAGGAGGAGAACTGGCGCAGGGCCCACACCATTCTGCGGCCCGCGTTCGCGGTCGACGGCCTGCGCGGCTACCACGCGTTCATGCTCCGCGCGGCACGCCGACTGCTCGACCGGTGGGACCAGGCAGCGGGGCAGGGCGGGACCGGCCCCACCCCGGTCGACGTCCCGGGCGACCTGACCAGAATGACGCTGGACACCATCGGCCTGGCCGGATTCGGCTACGACCTCGAATCGTTCACACGCGAGGAGCCCCATCCGTTCGTCCGCGCGATGAACGGCGCCCTGACCTACAGTCGCCTCCAGGTGGGTCGGGCACCGGGAGCCGAAGACCCGGACCTGACCGGGCAGTACCGAGCGGACTGCGCGACCATGGCGCAGACCGTCGACGAGGTGATCAGGGCCCGCCGGGCGGCGCCGTCCACCGGCCCGAAGGACCTGCTCGACCTCATGCTGGCCGCCCCGTACCCGCAGACCGGGGAACTGCTCGACGAGCTGAACGTCCGCTTCCAGGTGATCAGCTTCCTCATCGCCGGCCACGAGACGACGTCCGGGCTGCTGTCGTTCGCGCTCTACTATCTGATGAAGGACCCGGAGACGCTGCACCTGGCCCAGCGGGAGGTCGACGTCGCCTTTGGCGCCGATCCGAATCCCGAACCGGCGTTCGCCGAGGTCCGGAAGCTGACCTACATCCGGCAGGTCCTGCAGGAGGCGTTGCGGCTGTGGCCGACGGCGCCGTCGTTCGACCGCCGCCCCCTGCACGACACCCTGCTGGCCGGACGGTATCCGGTCCGAGCCGGGGAGACGATCAGCGTGGTGACCTCCATGCTGCACCGGGACGCGGTGTGGGGGGACGACGTCGAGCTGTTCGATGCCAGCCGATTCGGTCGGGACCAGATGGCGCAACGGCCGCCACACTCGTACAAGCCGTTCGGCACCGGGCAGCGATCGTGCATCGGACAGCAGTTCGCGCTGCACGAGGCCATGCTGATGCTGGCCCTGCTCGTCCACCGGTACCGCCTGCTCGATCACGGCGGCTACTCCCTCGACGTGCGGCAGACGCTGACCCTCAAGCCGGCGGGCTTCACGATGACGCTGGCCCGCCGCCGCGCCGCCGAGCGCGAGCGGTGGACCACCGGCGCCCCCGGCCAGCAGAACCCGGGCACGCCCGAGCAAGGAGAAAGCGCGAGCCGTCCGGATGCCGTCGCATGACCGCCCTCGGGAACGAGCCGCACTGGATCGATCTCGTCGGCGCGCACAACGTCCGCGACCTGGGCGGACTTCCCGCCGCCGGAGGTGTCGTGCGACCGCGGGTGCTGCTGCGCGGCGACAGCCTCGACGCCGCGACCATCGGGGACATCGCACTGTTGCGGGACGACGTCGGCCTGCGTGGTGTGGTGGATCTGCGTGCGCCGTTCGAGCATCCCCGCCCGGCCGCCTGGTTTCCGCAGCTCGGCATCACCTGGCTGCACGAACCTCTGGTCGACCTCTCCGGCCTGGCCGATCCGGCGGCGTTGCGGTACCGGGCCGGCGAGGAGCTCGCCGAGCTGTACGCCCTGATGCTCGAGTCGGCCGGTGCCAGGCTGGTCCGCGTCCTGCGGTTCCTGATCTCGGACGGGCGTACCCCCGCACTGGTGCACTGCGCGGCCGGTAAGGACCGCACAGGAGTCGTCACAGCGGTCCTGCTCGCGGCCGCGGGCGTCGAACGGGAGGCGATCCTCGCCGACTACCTGGCAACCAGGCTGCGGATCCACCTGGTCCGGGCGGCGCTGGACCGCCGTGCGGAGTACGCCCACCACATGCGCGCCGCACCATCACCGGACACCACCGGCAGGCAGGCGCCCGCGATGGACCCGCAGGCCATCGGCAGCGTGCTGGATCTACTCGAGAGCGCATTCGGGGGCGCTGCGGGGTTCCTCGCCGCGAACGGCGCGGACGCCGGACAGCTCGCCCGCTGGCGGGAGTTGCTCATCGGTCCCGGCGACGAGCCGCGCGTGCAGTCGCTCGGCGCGGGCACGCCCTGATTCGGCACACCGTCACGGCGTCCCGGATCGGTGCGGCGCACCCGATCGGTGTCAGCGCGGTCGCCTGCGGGCGCGGGCGCTCCAGCGGCCGTCGTCGTGGCGGACGTCGATGGGATGCCCGAAGCAGGCGGTGATGGCCGCCGAGGTGATCGTCGTGTGCACCGCGCCGGCACCGGTCAGCTGCCCGGCCCCCAGCAGGGCGGCGTGTGTGATCGCGGTGGGTAGTTCCTCCAGGTGGTGGGTGACGAGGATGCAGGCCAGGTCGGGGTCTGTTCGGGGCAGTGCGTCGAGGGTTTCCAGCAGTTGCTCCCGGGCCGCGATGTCCAGGCCGGTGGCCGGCTCGTCCAGCAACAACAGCCGCGGACGGCAGAGCAGGGCGCGGGCGACCAGGACCCGGCCGCGTTCGCCCTGGGACAGAGTCGGCCAGCGGTCGTCACTGCGGGCCGCAAGGCCGAGTGCACCGATCAGCTGGTCTGCCTCGGCCGTCTCGTCGGGGCCGGGCCGCCAGCGGGGCGGGGTTTCGACCGAGCCGGTCAGCCCGGTCAGGACAACGTCGCGCACCCGCAGCGGCGAGCGCAGCGGATGGCGGGGGTTCACATGCCCGATGACCCGGCGCAGCCGCTGCAGCTCGACCCGGCCAAGTTGCTCACCCAGGACCTCCACCGTGCCACTGCTGGGATGCGCCACCGCACCGCACAGGCTCAGCAGGGTGCTCTTGCCCGCCCCGTTGGGGCCGATCAGCGCCCAGAACTCCCCGGGACGCACGGTCATCGAGACGTCACGCAGGATCTGCCGGCCCGCGCGCCACAACGAGACCGCACGCAGTTCGAGCACGGGCGCAGGCCCGGCCGCCGACGCGGCCCGCGCAGCCGACGCGGCCCGCGCAGCCGGCAACGGGTCGGCCGCCAGCACGTCGGCCGGGACGGAATTCGCGACTCTCATTGCATCACGATGACCGATCGCCGCGGCCGCGTGCGTGCAGGCCCGCCACCGGTCGGCACCGCGTTCAGGCCGAAGGCCACCCGGTGGGCGAGGGGAACCCGTCCCTCGCCGAACGTCGCCGAACGTCGCCGGACGGGAGGACGCAGTGATCCTACTGCGTTCGGCCGGTGAACGCGGTAGGACTCCATCAGTGGCACGTCCGGCCCTGCCTGCGCCGCATGAGCTTGACCGGGGTGTCGAGAGGAGCTCTGTCATGAAGGACGACCTCGGGGCCGCGGGGCTGCGCTTCGAGCGCGACGGCGTGATCGGCTGGTGTGTGATCGACCGTCCGGCCGCCCGCAACGCGCTGACCCCGGCCATGTACTTCGGCATCCGCCGGGCGGTCGGGCTGGTCAACTCCGATCCCGACCTCGCCGCCCTCATCATCACCGGTACCGGGGACGTCTTCGCTCCCGGAGGCGATCTGGGCGCTCGCTCCGAGCCCGGTGACACACCCGTTCCCGACTTCCTCGGGTCAGACCTGCTGCCGTTCCTGACCATCCGGGACAGCCCGGCGCCGGTCATCTCCGCGGTCAACGGCATCTGTCAGGGTGGCGGACTGCTGATCGCGATGTTGTCGGACATCGCCGTGGTCAGCGACCGAGCGACCTTCCGGGTCCCGGAACTGCTGCGGGGCATCACCGACGCCACCTATGCGGCGGTCCTGCCCGCCCACGTCGGGCTCGCCGTCGCCCGCGACCTGCTGTTGTCGGCCCGCCGGTTCGACGCGGCCGAGGCGCAGCGGCTCGGCGTGATCAGCCGGGTCGTGCCGCACGACCAGCTGCGCGAGGCGGCCCTGCAGGCGGCCGGGGAGGTCCTGCAGACAGCTCCGGAGGCTCGTCTGCAGGTCAAGCGCATGCTCAACGAACGCTACGGGCTCATCGACTACCAGACCATGTACTGGACGCTGTCGCACTCCGCCGAGCCGCGCGAGGGCATGCAGGCCTTCATGGAAAAGCGGGCGCCCAGCTGGGTGCCCGACCAGTTCGCCGACGACCGCACCCGCCGCTGAACACCGCTCGGTGAACGGGGCGCACGGCGGGCCACGCCCGCACGGCGGCCACGGACTCGCGGAAGGTGTCGTGTCCACGACAGAACGCTCCGTGTAACCCCGGGTGCTATTTGCTGGTGTGCGCGAGACATCGAGTGGACCAGTCGGCATGGCGCGTCCGGGGCAGCCCGGATGGCCGGCTCGGCGGACGACACGGGACGGTGGCACCCGGTGCGGGACGGTGCAGGACGTCGGTTCGGGCGCAGGGCGTCCGACATGACGCGTCCGGCGCGTGACCAGCGCGTCACCAGCATCGGGACGGCCCCGCGGCTGCGCATCGTCGGCCCGGCGGACGAGCCGGTCGCCATGGTCGGTGCCGCGCCGACAGCTGATACCGCACCGACAGCTGGTACCGCACCGACAGAGGGCGCCACGGCGGCCGAGGACGGCGGATCGGCGGCGGACAGCGCACCGGCAAGCGCCGCCTACCCGGGCTGGGAGGACATCTACCGCGACAATGCCGATCGCATCTACCGGATGATGTTTGCGAAGGTCGGCAACCGGGCCGATGCCGAGGACCTGACCGCCGAGGTCTTCACGACCGCGCTGCGCCCGCTGCGGATCTCGGCGAGCATCGGGGAGGTCCGCGCCTACCTCAACGCGGTCGCCCGCACCGCCCTGGCCGCGCACTGGCGGCGGACCCTCGGTGTTGCGGTCACCATCCTGGACACCGAGCAGCTGGACGCGGTGGCCGCCGAGTCCATGCGCGACCCGGTGCGGGCCGCGGACAGCCCGAGTGCCGTCCCTCCCCCTGGCCGGGGCACCGGCGGACCTGGCACCGACGAACCTGCTGGCAGCGCAGGACCTGGTTTCGCCGGCGGTTCGACCGCTCAGGCCGAGCAGATCCTCGCGGCGTTGTCACCGCGCTACCAGAGCATCCTGCGGCTACGGTTCCTGGAATCCCGGACGATCCGGGAGGCGGCGGCCGAGCTCGGGGTAAGCGTCGCGAACGCGAAGGTCCTGCAGCACCGGGCCCTGCGCAAGGCGGCACAGGTGACGCAGGTTGGGGGGGCGTGATGCGGCGCGCAACGCACCGTTTCGTCGAGGATCTGCTGCACGGTCGCCGTCCCCGACCGTTCGCCGCCGCCCCCGAGGACGCCGCCGAGCTGCGGGCGGCCATCATCCTGCGGGCGGCCGCCCCCGGCGCGGACGCCCCGGACCCCGGCTTCCTCGCCGATCTGCACCGCCGGCTCGCCGCCACCCTGGACGCCGACCCTCCCACGACCGACAGCACGACCACCAACAGTCCGACCGTGGACAAGGCGACCGTGGACGAGCTGGCCTCCCGGCGTGGTCGGGCGGGGACCCGGCGTCGGTTCGTCGGCGGCGCGTCCGTCGCGGCGGCGGCGGCCACGGTGGGAGGCGCGGTCGGGGCGTTCGTCCAGCGCACAGTCGGTTCCGCGGACACCACGCCACCACCGGACACCGAGGCATCGACGCTGATGCCCGCCACCGCCAGCTGGTGGACGGTCACGACCACCCAGGACCTGCCCGAGGGGGGCGTGCGCGCCTTCGACCTGGGCACGGTGAGCGGCTTTGTCCGCCGCAGCGGCGGCCAGGTGCGCGCCGTGTCCGGTGTATGCACCCATCAGGGCTGCCAGCTCTCCCTGGACGCGGCGGCCAGCCGACTGAACTGCCCCTGCCACCGGACCAGTTTCGCGATTACCGGCGAGGTGGTGCATTCTCAGTTGCGCACCCCACCACGGACGCTACCGGAAATTCAGGTGCGTGAACTGTCGGGTGTCGTACAGGTGTATGCACCACCCCGTTCGGTGTGACAGTGAATACATTCGCGCCGACGCCCCGGTGTAACCCGCCGCCTTATTGAGAAGTGAGGAGTCCGCACCGGAGCGGACCATGACAGCCAAGGCCCAACCGGGGCCGGAACGGTTCTGTGGTGAACAATCAGTCTCTTGTCCGGTGGCGACGTGCACCTTTTTCCGGGGCCATTCTGGTGACGGTGGCGCTCACTGTCCTCGCCGCCTGCGGATCGTCCGGAAACAACACCGCCGCCGCGGCCCCGCCGCCGGCCGCCAGCGCACCCGCCGACGGTGGCGGAGCCGCGGCGGCCGCTCCCTCGCCGGGGATGCCGACGTCGGGTACATCAATGCCGGGAATGCAGATGCCCGCCGGTGCCGGCGCCGCCGGTCCCGGGGCACAGGCGCCCGTGACGGGAACCGCCATCGACATCAAGAACTTCGCGTTCTCCCCGGCGAACCTGACCGTACGGGTCGGCACCACGGTCACCTGGACGAACCGGGACTCGGACGCGCACACCGTCGTCAGCTCCAACGGTCCGCTGCATTCACCGACTCTGGACACCGGCGACACCTACCGCTACACCTTCACGAAGGCCGGGACCTACTCGTACCTGTGCTCGATCCACCCGTTCATGCTCGCCACCGTGCAGGTGACCGCGTGAGCGAGCAGCCAACGCCCGAGCAGCCAACGTCCGAGCAGCCAACGTCCGACCAGCCGGATTCCGGGCAGGCCGGCCCTGGCATGTCGCGGCGACGGCTCGCCCGGCATGCCGCCTGGTTCGGTGCGGCGGTGGCGCTGACGGTCGTCGGCGGCGAGGTGACCCGCCACGTTGTGGACGACGATCACGGGGGCGGCGCCGCAGCGGCCGCCACGCCGAGCGCGGACATCCGGTTCGTGCAGGTCAGCGACAGTCATCTGGGGTTCCGCGGAACCGCGAACCCGGACGTCACCACCTCCTTCCAGCGGGCGGTCAACCAGGTCAACACGCTGCCGTACCGGCCGGACTTCGTCGTGCACACCGGCGACATCAGCCATCTGTCCACCCCGGCGCAGTTCGACCAGGCCAAGCAGATGATGTCCGCGCTGCGCACCGGTGCCGTCTACACGGTGCCCGGCGAGCACGACTCCGTCGACGACGGTGGACGTGCCTATCTGGCCACCTTCGGCGCCGGTACCCGTGGCCAGGGCTGGTACAGCTTCGACCTGCGCGGCGTGCATTTCCTGTCGCTGGTGAACACGTTCACCCTGGAGGCACTCGGCCACCTCGGCGCCGAGCAGATCGAGTTCGTCCGCAAGGACGTCGCCGGCCTGTCCGCCGACACACCGATCGTCGTGTTCAGCCACATTCCCCTGTTCGCCATGTACCCGAAATGGGGCTGGGGCACCGACGACGCCGCAGCCGTCCTGAGTCAGCTCAGCCGGTTTTCCTCGGTGACCTGCCTGAACGGCCACGTCCACCAGCTGTTCACCAAACGGGAGGGCAACGTCACCTTTCACAGTGCGACCACAACCGCCTATCCTCTGCCTCGTCCCGGGGAGGGTCCCGCGCCCACACCGGTGACCCTGCCACCGGGAAAACTCGCCGGCGCCCTCGGCATTCGCGAGGTCACCTACCAACCGGCCAACCCCGCCCTTACCATCACCGACGCCCGACTCGCCTGAATCCCCGCCTGAGCGCTGACAAGGGTGGTGGACCATCGGTGCCATGCCGACGCCGACACCGTGGAAAACAAGCCAGGCGGCCCTCGGGCCGCCGGCCTTCCTTCCCGGAGGTGCGGACTTCCGGCACCTTTCCCGTCCGACCGCCCGCGGGTTGAGTAGAGCCGTGGCCCATCCCCGGTCAGGCCGGGCCTCTACTGCGAAAGCGAGTCCTTCGATGAGCTCCTACGAAAAGATCGGCGGTGCGAAGGCCGTCGAGGCCGCCGTCGACGACTTCTACGTCCGGATCACGGCCGACCCGCAGCTCGCCCCCTTCTTCGCCGGCAAGGACATTCCCAGCCTCAAGGCCCACCAGCGGGCGTTCATCTCCGCCGCAATCGGCGGTCCGGAGACCTACTCCGGCCGGGTCATCCCCGCCGTCCACGCCCCCCTGAAAATCAACAACGCCCAGTTCGACGCGGTGGTGAACCACCTGCTCGCCGCCCTGTCCGGCCTCGGCGTCCCCGCCCCCACCGCCGGCGACATCGGCGCCGCCCTGGCCCCCCTGCGCGCGGAGATCGTCACCGCCTGACCGCAGGGCGACCGCACGCAACGCACCACGCCAGGCCACGCCACAGCTGCCCGGGTCGGGCCAGGCCATCACCCGACCCGGGCTCGCGGCCGTGCTCGGTCCCATTCCGAAGCCGCCGATGACCGTCGCCACCACAATGTCATTGCTGTGCGACAATCCGGCGACATCGGCTTCGGGGGGCTCCATGGCAGTGCGTCGGTTCGGCATCACCGCATGGGCGGCACTGTCCGTCCTGTCGGTCGGTCTGCTCGCCGCCGCCTGCGACGGATCATCCGGGTCGGATGCGGCAGCCACAAACAGCACCGCGCAGGCATCGCCCTCCGGTGGCGGCCGGACCACCTCGGTCGGCTCAACCGGTTCGGCGGGCGCCGGTGAGGCCGAGCTGATCCACGAGGCCAGCGGTACCCGGTTCGACTGCCCGCCGCTGCAGCGCAACCCACGCATCCCCGCCGACGTCACCTGCGTCAACGTCGCCGTGAGCGACCTCGACGGCGACAGCCGGCCCGACCGTCTGCTCGTCTACGAGCGCACTCCACCCGGCGGCCAGCGCACCCTGCTCGCCCGTGCGATCCTCGCCACCGGCCAGGAGTCAGAGGTACCGCTGGACAGCCAGCTGGAGGCGGGCGACGCCCTGCACCCCACGATCCTGCAGACCGTGGACCTCAACGGCGAACCCGGCAACGAGGCCCTGGTCGCCGTCGGCTACGGCGCCTCGACTGCCGATGCCGAAGTCCTCACCGTCGTCAACAGCCGTCTGAGCTCCGTCCAGGACGACACCGGTGCCCGTTTCCCCCTGCTGATCGGCGCCTCCGCCGCAGGCGGCGACGGCTACCGCTGCGTCTCCCACCAGAACTCGACGAAGCCGTCCCTGCTGGTCAACCGGGTCGAGGTTGACGGCGCCGCGGGCACCTGGAACGTCACGAAGATCCTCTACGACTGGCACGGCTCCCGCCTGACCGAACTCCGGCAGTCCACCGCCCAGCATTCCGGCCAGCCCTCCGAAGCCCAGCTCAACGCCCTCTCCTATGGTGCCCTCACCTGCACCAAGCCCTATCCCGGGCAACAGTGACGTGATCTGTGTAGCTGTCACAGTCTCCCCGCCGCGGAAAAATCACCGTCTACCATCCCAGGAACAGGTTCGTCGACGGAGAGACGACGGACGGACGGGTCAATCCGCTCGATTTCCCCTGACTCGATCCGGTTCAGGCCGATCGACCACCACAGGCGGCCACCGGGGTCTCCGTCCAGTTTGTACGAACCATCGGGCAGCAGGATGGCCGAGGTGTTCTCGTCGAACAGGGTGAGGGTGGCCAGGCGTCGGGGAACAGCACCGTACTCGTGTTCCCCGGGGATACTCCAGATCTGGATGCAGCCGTCCTCCCCGCCACTGGCCAGCCGCCGTCCGTCCGGACTGAACGCGAGTGTGGTCACACCGCCGGGATGATCCGCGCACTCCCACAGCAGCTCGCCGGTCGACGAATTCCACAGCCGCACGCGCCCCGCGCCGGACTCAACGCCCTGGTCCCCGGTCGCCAGCATGCGTGCACGCGGGTGAAACGTGACGCTGAAAACAGTGCCGTCATGGCCATGAATCTGCCGTACCATCCGCATGAGACCGATATCCCACAGTAATACCCGGCTGTCCGACACCGACTTTCCGGCTGCCTTCGCCACGGTGCAGAGCATGCCCCCGTCGGGACTGAACGCCATCTCCGCCACCTCTGCCGCGGGCACCTCCATCTTCACCGGTTCGACCCAAACATTCCCATGGGGCCAGAAGTGGATCCGCGCCGACTGCGACGGGGCCCTGTCGGCCACGGCGTAGGCGAGGGTGCGGCCGTCCGGACTGAAGGCGAGCGCGCTGACATCGCCCCCAGCGATATCCACGAACCCCGCGGACTTCGTTCCGTCCGGCAGCCGACGGTGGACCTCTACCCGAGCGCGTGGGCCAGAAAGTGGCCGTACGGCGGTCGCAACCAGTACACCGCTCCGATCGAAGGTCACCGCGGTGATCTCGGCGACCGCCTTTGACTCACGATAACCGGTCGCGAACCTCCAGTCCGGAAGGGCGACTGAAACGCGGACCTCGACCTGTCCGACGGACATCTGCCGTCGCCTTGCGATGGCGACACAGACGGACAGGTCTCGTGGATCAAAATCCAGCACCTGACCAGGGTGAAAGGGCTCCTCCGACACGAGAAGATCACCTGAGGTTGGTTTCTCCCTGCGTCGCAGAGTTTCACTTTTCCACCGAGATGCCCGCCACTGCACACCGGCGGAATCCCGATTTCCAATGCTGTAGCTTACCGCGAACTGCCGACCGTCTCCGCTGAATCGCACGACGGAGACACGCGGAAACAGGCTGCGCCGGAAGACCCCCGCCTCCCGGCCCGAAGACACATCTAGAGAACGTATCCCATCGAAGGATCCGGCAACCAGCCGCCGACCCGTCGGGGCGAATTCGAGGACGTTCGGCGGCCGCCAGCCAAATTCCTTGTTGTCACTGCTCCACAGCCGGCGTCCGCTACCCATATCAGTCACAATGATTGATCCCTGACGAAACTGATCGGCACCGAGGAGCCGCCGGACGATTCCGCCGCTATCTGCACTTGCTAATAGCGCACCATCCGACCCCAGAGCCAGCACCGCCACCTCACCGACGTGACCGGTGATCTCATGCCATTTTTTCGCTGCGGCTCGATCAATGACTTTCCAGCTACCTCGGCGTACCGCAGATCACCATGGGCGCCTTCGCCCACCCTCGCGGCTGCCAGCAGCAGGCGAGGCCGACCAGCCCTGTCCGGGGTCAAATCGAACGTGTGTAGTTCATAGGCCGCGCCAACGAAAGGCGGGTCAACCATCCGCGTCCCGGCGGCAGCAGGAATTCCCCTCAGGGCCGACCCTGGCGCCGCTATCCGCATTGTGCCGGCAGCTGAACTCGCCTGGCTGCGGTCAAGTCGCGTGCCGCCCGGGACCGACCAGCCATCGGACGAGCCGTACGAATGCACGCCGATGACACTGCCGCCATCCGCGGCGAAGGCGAGCGAACGTAACCAAAGCGGACCGTGGGCGAGCACTCTGAGCGGCTGCAACGTCGTTGTGTCGTGCAGCACCACCGAGCACTCCCCCTGGACCGAGGTCCACAGGGCGGCCAGCACTCGGCCGTCAGGACCGTGGACGAGCGACGAGACGTGGCTTCTCGGTGGCATCCACTGCGGAAGTGCCGGATCTCGGCCCACCACCGCCGCGGCGGCAAGTTCGGGGGATCCTGCGGCTGCCTCGTCCAGATCAGCCTCGATGAGCAGTGCGCCAGTCCAGCGGCTGCCGGCCAGGAGCGTCCCGGACAGCCGTACCCGGGTCAGTCGGACGTCACGCAGGTCGGCCCCGGAAAGGTCGGCCCCGGAAAGGTCGAGATCGTGGCAGCGCAGGCCGGCCAGGTTCGCGCCACGAAGATTCGCCGACCGCAGATCCCGGACGGACAGGTCCTCGCCGCGCAGGTCCTGGCCGGACAGGTCGGATCCGATTCCCGGCAGGCCGAGCCGCCGGGCGATCCGGAACAGGTTCTCCTGTACCTGTGGGTGAAATGGCTTGGCATTCCCGCTGAGAGCTGTCCGTACCCTGACGGCGAGCCGGTTGCCGTCCGCAACAGTCACCAGAAAGTCGATGACAAGGGCTGACATCGACCGGGCGCCGAGCAGCACACCGTCGACGGCCGTGCTGTCGATCCGCCGGGCCGTTTCGACGGCCACCAGGTATTCGAGGACCGATCGGTGGACGAACTGGAATCGGTCGTCCTCGTTACGGACGAGGAGGCTGCCTGATCCGACCGCGAAGACAGCCTGCCGCGGGCCGAGTTTTGTCGCGCTGAGATCAGCCACGTCCTGGCGCACGCTGGCGGCGAGTCCGTCGAGATCGGTCGAGTCCTCTCCTGACAGCCACAGGTGCAGGGCCAGACCCCGGACAGCGTCGAAGAGCTGGCGTCGGCCGCGTTCCTGGTCGCTGCGCGGCGATGGCCAGCGCCGCCTGGCCTCGTAATCGAGCCATTGCCACAGCAGCAGGTCATAGAGGTCGGCGGAGTTGATCCGACCGTCGCCGTCCCGGGCAGCGCGCAGTTCACGCTCGTCCAGCTCGGCGATGAAGGACAACATCCGCGGGTTCTCCGACAGCCCGAGAAGGTCACGGATATTGCTGATCAGGTCAAACCTGAGTTCCGCCTGTCGACGTGCTGCGGCCAGAACAGCCGCAGAATCCATCACTGGTGCACGTGATCCGACGTGCGGCTGTCCCGCCAGGTCTGTGCCGGACAGCTGATCCGCGGCGAGCCGACGAGCCAGCAGACGGGTGAGGAACGCGCGGATGCGCGCCTCGTCGAAACCCTCGAGGCGCACAGTACGGCTGCCGGCAATACGGTGGACGCGGTCACCAAGCGCGGTGCGCCACTGGTCATCGCTGGCGAAGTGCTGGGTGCGACTGGTCAGCACGATCTTGGCCCGGCCGGAGACAGCCGAGGCAATCATCGCCAGATGATCGGCGGCCCGGTCGAAGGTCACCCGCATTGCCAACTCGTCGAACCCGTCGAACAGCAGCACGATCTGCCCTCGGTCGAGCATCCGTCGGACCGCGCGAACGCTCACCCCGTCCTGGCCGGACTTGGCCAGGTGCAGGGCGAGCAGGTCATCGATGCTCTGGCTCTTCTCGAGGTCCCGCAGCTCGACCAGCATCGGCACCGTCCGGGGCAGCTCTCCCGGCAGTCTGCGGGCCAGCTCGCGCAACAGAAAGCTCTTCCCGTGCCCGAAATCGCCTAAAACCAATAGAAAACGGGCGGGGATGGCATCCAACCAGTCGACCAAGGCGGCGCACAGATCCTCGCCGCGGGGCGGGTCGTCCCACCCTGGAGCGTCTGGCCCGTCAAGCTGGACGTAGCGCTGCGCGACGTAGAGATCTGCCGGGTAGACCGGGTCCTGCTCGAGGCACTCCCGCTGGCGGGTCAGATAGTCCGCCGGATCCCACCGGCCCTCGTAGGACGCCAGGCTGTGGACGAGGATGCCGCTACGCCTGCCCAGCCGGGCGAGATCCGCCGAGGGTGACACATCCGCGCAGACAAAATCGGACTCGGCGAGCTGTTCGAACGCCTCGTACCGACGATGCACCAGCTCGCGGAAGGCAGTCAAGGTTGCCGCGTCGAGTGGCCGGCCCGCGAGGACACCTACCGCCCACTGACGACGCTGGTCGCCCGCGCCGTCATCGACGTCCAGATAGGGCACCGGTTCCGCGTCCGGCACCGGCCGAACCACAGCCGTGGGATGTCGAGTGGCCACGGCCGCCGCCACCCGATCAAGCAGCGCAGACGGTTCGCCAACCCCGGGGAACAGCGGTGAGCTACCCATACCAGGACCGGCGCCCGGGAAAGCCGGGGACGCCGATGGCCAGTGACCGCCACCGAGGTGGGCGGCTCGCATCCGTCGCCGAAGCTGGTCACGAGCCTCGTCTTCATCCAGGTCGAACAGATCGATATGGACGATCTGCTGCAGCAGGCCGCCGAGGTCGACCTGCTCCACCCGCACCGGGACAACGCGACGCTCCCCTGGTCTATACACGCTGCGCCATTCGACACCCACCCAGCCCGAGGCCAGCGACTCGCCGGAAACGACCAGGACCAGGTGGTCGACGGTTTCCAGGCGGGTGTGCATCCAGGCGACGAAGTCGTCGCCGGCGACCACATCCCAGAGCTGGATATCAACGTGCCAGCCGTCGCTGCGCAACTCCCAGCCGATCCAGCTGGCCCAGCGCTCGTCCACCTGCGTATACGAGACGAACACCCGCCCGACCGGCTCGCCATCGTTGTTGCTGTTGGTACTGCTACTCCCCCGAGTCACGCCCTGATGATGGCACTGTCGCACTCCGGCATGAGCGTCGCCCAGTGGTCACCGCGAAACGAGTGGAGTAACGCGATACGGCGCGGTTACTCGGATGGGAGCCGAGGACCCGATCTCTGGGTAGGGTACGCCGCGTGTTGGCGGCGCAGGCGCCGGGCACTCGACACGTTCCACCTGCAGATGCCAGACCTGGTTCCGAAAGGCTGTGGTGCATGCGGTTCACAGGTGTACGCGAGGGGCGGCGGGTCCTGGTCGGCCTGATGCTGGAAGCCGTTACGCCGGATCCGGAAAGTGCCTCCACCGGGTCCCGCGCGCCCGCGGCTGGCGCTGCGACGGCCGGTGGCCGGGTGGCGTTGCTGGCCGAGGTGGACGACTTCTACGCCGACCTCGCGACGTGGTCCCGCACCGCACGGCGAATCGTCGCCGCACAGGGCTATCCCTCCCAGTCGCAAAGGCCGATATCCGACCCGCTGGCAGCGGACGCCCCGCAGAAAACGACGGATGGCGTTCGAACAGCGACGGACGACGTGCGGGCAGCGGCAGCCGAGATGCGGACGATGAGCGAGGTGGATCTTGTGCCGGCCGCACGGGCGGGGGCACGGGTGCTTGGGATGGGGCTCAACTACCACGATCATGCTGTTGAGACGGGGCTGGCGGTACCGAAGTATCCGCCGCTGTTTGCTCGGTGGACGGCGTCGTTGTGCGTCGACGGGACACCGGTGCCTGTCCCACCGGGCGAGCGGGGGCTGGACTGGGAGGGCGAGCTCGCGGTGGTGGTCGGTGCCCCGCTCACCGATGTGGACGAGGCGACTGCCGCGGCATCGGTGTTCGGGTACGCCGTGTTCAACGACCTGAGCGCGCGGCGGGCCCAGGGATCCTCGGCACAGTGGACGCTCGGGAAGAACGCCGACCGTAGCGGGCCGATCGGTCCGGTGGTCACGGCGGACGAGGTCGGCGATCCGGGGGCGGGACTGCGGCTGGTCACCACGGTCAACGGCGAGATCGTCCAGGACGGCAACACCAGCAACATGATCTTCTCGATCGGCCAGATCCTCTCCTTTGTCAGCCGGACGCTCACCCTCAACCCCGGCGACATCCTGATCACCGGCACCCCTGCCGGCGTCGGCTACACCCGAACCCCACCCCGTTACCTCCATCCCGGCGACACCGTCGAAGTCACCATCGACCGCCTCGGCACGATCCGCACTCCCGTCGTCGACTCCACCCACCGCCCCTGACCGGTGTTGCTGCACCTTCCGTACCGACCCGACGCCGATCTAGCACCGATCTCGCACCGATCTCGCACCGATCTCAAGCAACCTCTCGCGCTGCTTTCACGGCGGTCTCCGTTCGGCCTGGTGCCACCCCGGCGCTACCTCACAGCGGCCTGGCGACAGTCGGCAAAGCGCCGGTAGTCAGGCACGTTGCGGCGTCAGGTCTCCAGCGTTCGCCTTTCGAGCAGGGCCACCACCTCAACGCCGGCCGACAGACGCGATCCGTCACGGACCAGGCTGCGCGGAACCAGCGCCCCAGAGCCAAGGATCTCGGAGCTCCCTTGAGCTTGACCTCTCGATGCGGTCGCCGCATATCTCCAGGAAGGATGATGCGACGTCTAGCCCGTTCGGATGGCACGTTTTCCACAGGGCCACTTCTCCACAGGAGGCGAACGCACGTTCGACATCAGGCGCGTGATGCGCTATCGTTCGATCATGCTCATTCATCCGAATGAAGCTGCCAGCCCTGAACCGCCTGGTGGCCCCACCGAAGGCCCTTCCTTCCGCGAAGAGACCGACTCCTCCTCCCATTCCTTCACGCATACTTCACGGGGCGTGAGCGACGGCTTCTCTTTCTCTGGCTACGACGACTCTCCTGGCCTGCCGCACGAGTTTCCCGCAACGGCGGGCGCCGCCTTCCACGAAGATCTCCCCAAGGCAGCAGAGGAGCCGATCGAAAGTTCCGCCGCCGGCAGAAGCAGCCCGTTCGAGGATGCCTGCGGCGGTGGCCTCTCGGAGGCGGAGAGTCTGCTGGGCTCGTTGGACTCAGTAGTGGAGAGGCTGCTGGACTCGGACACGTGGCGCTGGTCGACGGATGATGTCACCGAGGCGATCTGCACGCTGCGCGATCTGGAGGCGCGGCTGGCTGCGGTACGCAGTCAGGTCCTGCTCGAAGCAGAATCACGGGGTCTGGCGAAGAGCGCCGGTGCGGTTGATCTGGCGCAGTGGCTGGCGGGCCGGATGCTCATGCCTCAGTTCGAAGCCGTCAAGTGGGTCACCCTTGCACAGCAGTTGTTCGCCGGCCCTTACCTGGCCACCGGCGAAGCGCTGGCCGCCGCGCAGATCAGCGAGGACCATGCTCGGGTGATCTGCGCGGGGATGGAGGCTCTACCCGAAGAGGTGCCCGCCCAGGTCCGGGAACGCGCGCAGGCGCGTCTGCTGGAAAACGCCCAGCAGCTCGACCACGTCCAGCTGAAGAAGGCTGCGATCCGACTCCGCGAGCAGCTCACCCAGGTAGATCGCTCCCCCGGCGGCGACGATCCACACGAGGACAGTCGCACCGGCGAGCACTCCAGATCCCGCCGCAACGCAAAGAACAACAAGGACAGCGCAGACGCCGGGGCTGGCGACTCCGACGACGACGGGAACACGTCCGTCGGATCGGGGCGGCAGCAAGATCCGCATGCAGCACGGCAGCTGAATTTTTTCGACACCCCGGAAGGCACCACGCAGATCCGCGGGGAGCTCGATGCCGAAGGTGCCGCTCTGCTACGTACAGCCCTGGATGCGCTGTCTGCCCCGGCACCAGCCAAGGACGGGCGGCGTGACCCGCGCAGCCCTGCCCGCCGCAGGGCGGACGCGCTGGTCGAGTTCGTCCGCCATGCTCTGTCCGCCGACGTCGGCCCGGCCGCCGGCGGCACCCGGCCACATCTGAGTGTCGTCATCGGTTGGGACACGCTTCTCGGTAACGGAAACGAGCCTGGGATGACCGACTGGGGCCTCCCGCTGCCCCTCGAAGTCATCCGTCGGATCGCCTGCGATGCCCAGGTCAGCCGGATTGTCCTCGGTCCCGACAGCGTCCCACTGGACGTCGGCCGGACAGAAAGAATTGTTCCGGCACATATTCGCCGGACACTGGTTTCCAGGGATAATTGCTGCGCTTTCCCATACTGCGATCGTCCGTCGTCGTGGTGCTCCGCACATCATGTGCGTCATTGGGTCGATGGCGGGGCTACGAGTCTTGACAATCTTGTCCTGCTTTGCGATCAGCACCATAGTCAGGTGCATCGCGAGAAATGGCAGATCGTCATGGATGAGGATCGTCGCCCCTCGTTCATCCCGCCCACTTTCATAGATCCGCAGCGTCGCCCTCGACGCAATCCCTACTCGCTGCCGATCCCGGATCTGTTCAGCGCGACAACAAGCTGAATCCTCGTTCTTCTTGCAAAGCATTCTGGGTAATGCCCGTCCAGGCACCGGCAGGAGAACACCAGCCAGTCGAGCAGGAGCAGCGCAGCCGGGCAGGCCTTGACCGGTCGTCTCTGCGACCGCCCTGGCCAGTAAGCAGACCTGGCATGGCACGACGCTGCGGACAGTCAGGCATGGCTGGCCGGCTGACCACCCGCGGCAGCGCGGACAGCGCAGGAACTGGGCATCGGTCAAGAGGCTGGCGCCGGTCGAACTGACAGCGGCAGCGGTGACAGAAAAGACCGGTGACAGAGACGGCGGACAGGCGGTGGCAGGGACGGCGGTCACGACAGCAGCGGTAACAGAGATGACAGCGGCGTGGGCGAACGACAGTGACAGGGACAGCGGTGGCGCTGGTGACAGAGATGAACATGACGCCAGGTGGTGACGACCGTACAGAAACGAACGGGGTGCACGTGAGCGGTGCAGGACGGATGGCGGTGACAGAGATGAACGTGAGGCGAACGGGCCTCGGTGGGTATCCGAGGCAGGTTGGGGCCCTGAGGGCAGCGGGCTGTGCAGGTAGGGTGGCCGGCGGAGGTAGCGACTCGCATGCTCGTACTCCATGCACTGTCCGGCCCAGACGGTCCGTGGCTGTGGGCCGAGGACCCAGATCCATCGCTGTCGGACGCCCGGGTTCAGGTGCGACCTCGAGGTGGGGCACGACGCCGCGGCCAGGGGCGAGACCCTGAGCAGGGCCATCCCTTCGCGGCCTGTCTGACCGCGATTCTCGGTTTGGATGTACTGGGCCACCGGTCGTCAGCCCCAGCCGCCGTGAGCGTCGACGCACTGTTGCCGAGTCAGGACGGTGGTCCGCTGCCGTCGCCCATCCTTGCCGGACTCCGTGCCGACGCCAGCACCAGCACGGACGTCGGTGGCGACGCGCATCTCGAGGCGTCCGCCCAGGTGACGTTGCGCGCGTGGCGGGTGGTAGTCGTCCGTCCGGATCTGACGGCCGCCCCGCACGTGTTGCGGGAGGGTGGTGCCGGCTGGGTTCCGGGTGCATCACTGCGGTACCTGGCCGAGGTCTGTGCCTTCGCGGAGGACCTGGTCGACCGCGGTCGCGTCCTGCCCGACGTGGTACTGGCCCCGGACGGGCCCGAGGCCCGCTGGACACCAGTTCTCGCCGGCCCCGACCTGCGTCACTACGCCGGCCTTTGCAAAGCCATGCCTCCCGCGTTTCGTGCGATGGAGGCACGGCCTGAGCCACGGGCAGCATCGAGGCCGCGGGGGGCGCCGAGAGCGGAGGCCACGCCGAAGGCAGGAACAACGCCGGAGGCAGGGGCGAGGGCATCGGGGACAGGGAGGACGGCGCACGTCGCCATGGCACCGGACGATGCACTGCGCACAGCCCTGGCCGCAGCCGTAGACGCACGGGCCCGCCAGCGCATCGCCGCCGCCGAACCGAGCACCAGCACCAGCACCAGCACCAGCACCAGCACCAGCACCAGCACCAGCACCAGCACCAGCACCACATCCGATGACGCCAGCTCTGACATTGCAACTCCCGACAGCACAACACACGACAGCGCCAGACCTGGCAGCGCCGCACTCGGCGGCGCCATGCCGAACGGCGCGGCACCCGACGGCACCACACAGCGCAGCGTCGCGGCCGACGGCACTGCACCTGACGGGACTGCACCTGACAGCACGGCATCCGGCGGTCTCGAGTCGCCGGGCACCGCGTCCGGCCGCATGCCGGTCGAGGGTGCCGGGATCGAGACGGACGAGGTCAGCCGGCGGTGGGTGTCCGCGCTGGGAGGCGATCCGCGGTTCGGCGGGCCAGCAGACGAGGTGCGCAGGCTCGCCGCTGTGGTTGCGGACTGGCGGGCTCGGGGCGCCGTGGCGCCGGCCGTCGTCACCTGTTTCCGGTTGCACGAGCCGAAGGACGCGGCCAATCCCGAAGCCGGGTGGCGGGTCGAGTTTCTGCTGCGGCCGGCGTCCGAGCCGAGTCTGCTGGTCGATGCCGACCGGGTCTGGGACGGTCGTGCCGACCGGCTTGCCGTGTGGCCGGTGCATCCGCAGGACACACTGTTGGCCGCGCTGGGACGGGCCGCCGCCGTCTGGCCGCCGGTACGGCGCGCGCTGCTCGAGGCCAAGCCGTCCGCGCTGCAGCTGGACGTCACCGAGGCCTATGCGTTCCTGCAGGCCGCGGACGACCTGGAGCAGGCCGGCTTCGAAGTGCTCGTGCCGACCCGTTGGCGCCGGCCGGCCCGGGTGGGGCTCGCGTTGAACCTGCGAGCAGTGAACCCGGTGGTGGCGAGTGTGCGGGACGCGGCGATGAGCCTGGACGAGATGGTCGACTTCCGCTGGGAGGTATCACTCGGCGACCAGCGCCTCAGCCGCGCCGAACTCGCCGAGCTTGCTGCGGCGAAGGTGCCGTTGGTGCAGGTCCGCGGCCGATGGACTCGTCTGGACCCGACCCTGCTGGCCGCCGGACTCGACCGCACCCGGCGCGCGTCGAGCAGAACATCGACAGCGGGAACCCCGTCCGCCGGAATGATGACGGCCCGCGAGGCCCTGCGCCAGGTCGGCCTCCACCTCGGCACCGGCGCCCGCACCGAACTCGACGGCGTCACCAGGTCGGACGGCGACGGACTGAACGACCCGGCCGGTACCAGGGGGCAGGGTGGGGTCAGGGACCAGGGCGCAGACAGAGGCCCGGGCAAAGGCAGGGGCTGGCGCGAAGGCGGGAGCTGGGGCAAAGGCGGGAGCTGGGGCAACGATGGGAGCTGGGGCAAAGATGGGAGCTGGGGCGAAGGCGGCGGTGGGGATGACCTCGACGTCGTGGTGCAGGCCGATGGCTGGCTCGGCGCGCTGTTGGACGGATCGCTTGCCGCAGGCAGTTCGGCCGGCGGCACGGCGAACGATGTGGTCGAGTTCGTCGACGTGCCGGCGGGGCTGGCGGTGACGTTGCGGCCCTACCAGCGCCGCGGGCTGGCGTGGCTTGCCTTTCTGGACCGGCTCGAAGTCGGGGCGCTGCTTGCCGACGACATGGGGCTCGGCAAGACCGTCCAGGTGCTGGCCCTCGAACTGCACACCCGCCAGGCGGGCTCTCGGGCGCCGACGTTGGTGGTGTGTCCGACGTCCGTGGTGGGGCACTGGGCGGATGAGGCGGCACGGGCGGCGCCGGGGCTGCGGGTGCTTGTCCATCATGGCGCCGAACGGGCGCGGGGGGCCGAGCTTGCCCGCCACGTCGGCGCGCACGACCTGGTGATCAGCAGCTACGCGGTCGTGCGGCGGGACACGGCCAGCCTGGCCGCGATCGGGTGGGACCGGATCGTCCTCGACGAGGCGCAGCAGATCAAGAACAGTGGCACCCAGCTTGCCCAGGCGGTGCGCCGGCTACCGGCGCGCCACCGGGTGGCGCTCACCGGCACGCCGGTGGAGAACCGGCTCGCCGACCTGTGGTCGATCATGGATGTGCTCAACCCCGGGCTGCTCGGCAGTGCCTCGCGGTTTCGCGCCCGCTATGGCGTGCCGATCGAACGGTACGACGATGCGGACGCGGCGCAGCGGCTGCGGGCCCGGGTCCGTCCGGTGTTGTTGCGCCGGTTGAAATCGAACCCGGCAGTGCTCGCCGACCTACCCGAACGCACCGAGCTGCGCGAACTGTGCACCCTCACCGCCGAGCAGGTCTCGTTGTACCGAGCCGTCCTCGACGACATGCTCGACCGGCTCGCCGACACCTCGCCGACCCGGCGCAAGGGCGTGGTCCTCACCGCGATGACCCGACTCAAGCAGGTGTGCAACCATCCGGCGCACCTGTTGGACGATGCCTCCGCGCTGCCCGGGCGCTCCGGCAAACTCGCGCGGATCGAGGAGGTGCTCGACCAGATCGTCGCCGCCGGAGAGCGGGCGTTGTGCTTCACCCAGTACGCCCGGTTCGGCACCATGCTCGCGCCGTACCTGGCCGAACGCCATGGCGTCGACGTCACGTTCCTGCACGGCGGCACCCCGCGCCGCGACCGCGACGCGATGGTCGAACGGTTCCAGCACGGCCGCGGCCCGGGGATCTTCCTGCTGTCGCTGCGCGCCGGCGGGACGGGCCTGACCTTGACCGCCGCCAACCACGTCCTGCACCTGGACCGCTGGTGGAACCCGGCCACCGAGGCGCAGGCCACCGACCGGGCCCATCGGATCGGCCAACGCCGCAGCATCCAGGTCCGCACGTTCGTCTGCATGGGAACCCTCGAGGAGCGCGTCGACCGGATGCTCGCCGACAAGACCGCCCTGGCCAGGACGATGATCGGCAACGGCGAGTCATGGCTGGCCACCCTGTCCGCCGCCGAGCTACGCGACCTGTGCACCCTCGCCCCCGAAGCCCTCGATGTGTGACCAGCCGCCGCACGACACGGCCGGGTCCACCGCCGCCGCGCCGAACGCCGCAACCACCGCTCCTGCCAGCGCAACCGGTTCTGGCACAGGCACAGGCACCCTCTCCCGATCGCTGTGGTCGCGGCGGCTGCTCGCCCTGGTCGAGGATCTCGGTATGACCGCGGCGCTGCGCGACGGACGCCGCCTGGACCGCACCGGTGCCGTCCTCGACCTGCGCCGGACGGGCAACCTGGTGGTTGCCCGGGTCCGCCATCCCGACGGGGATGTCCCTCCGGGCCCCGTGACCCGCGCAAGCTCCGTGACCCGCGCAGATCCCGTGG
Organism: Frankia sp. R82; assembly: GCF_023716925.1. Classification (GTDB taxonomy): domain Bacteria; phylum Actinomycetota; class Actinomycetes; order Frankiales; family Frankiaceae; genus Frankia. The sequence continues at coordinate 30,148 of NZ_JAMQQG010000020.1, read as the reverse complement.
CCAGCGCAGGCTCCGGGGGGCGGGCTGGCTCCGGGGGGCGGGCTGGACCTGGGGCGGAGCGGGCAGCGCCCGAGATCCACAAGGCGCGGCTTGCGGTCCGTACGTTCACCGGCGGTGACTGGGCCCGGATCGAACGGGCCCTGGCCAGCCGGGCCAGTTATGCAGCGTCGCTGCTTGTCGGGATCGTTCCCCCGGACATCGACCGGCTGTTCACCGCGCTCGGCCTGTCCCCGCTGCCGACCGGCGCGGACGACCTGGCGATGGACTGCACCTGCACCGACTGGCAGCGCCCGTGCGCCCACCTGGCCGCGGCCTGCCACGCCCTGGCCCGCCACCTCGACCACGACCCGTTCGAGCTGCTTGCCCTGCGTGGACGCGAACGCGACGTCCTGCTTGACAGTCTGCGCGCCTACCGCTCCGTCCCCGTGTCGCTGCCCGACGACGGCACGGTGGCCCACGACGGCACGGTGGCCGACGACGGCACGGTGGCCGACGAGAATCTGATGCCCGACGTCGGCCGGGTGGCCATCAGGGGCAAGCTGCCCGGTAGGACAGGCGGCAGGGCAGCCGACGCAGCTGGGACGGACATCGGCCTACCCCTCGATCTCGCGGCCTTCTGGACCGCCCCGGCTGGCCTGCCGCCACATCTCGACATCGAGCAGGCAGCCGAGATGTCTACCTCGCCGGCGCCATCGGACCCATCGGACCCATCGGACCCATCGGTGCGCTCCACTCTGCTCGACCGGTGCGGCCCGCTGGACGCCCGCGTGCGCGGCACGACCAACCTCGACGCCGCTGCCGTCGCGGACCCGACGAGCCCGGACCTACGGACGCTGCTCCAACCGGCCTACCTGGCTTTCGCCAGCCGACGACGGCAACACCGACCAGACCGCTGACCCGACCCGACCAGACCGCCGACCCGACCAGACCAGACCAGACCGCCGACCCGACCCGACCGCTGACCCGGTCGCTGCGTGGCTCCACGGGGGCACCGGGACGATCTCCAAAGGCCAGATCGGGACACCCTTCCGGTGCGGATCGCGAATATCGGGAGTCACCGAGGCCTGATAGGCATCACGCCGAGGCCCGGTCGAGGTTTCCCAGGCGCCTTTCCGAACAACCCTCGGCCGGAGGCGTCGTAGCACGGAGGTTGAGGAAATCCGGCATTTTGCTCTCTGTGCCAACGGGATCCACGATACCCTCCGCTGCCGGGCATTGGCGATTCCGGCGCGGAGGGGGTGCCGATGGCGCGGGTGTTCATCAGTTATGCCCGGCCGGACGCCGCCGTCGGCGAGTCGATACGCCGGAGGATGTCCGATGCCGGGCATCACGTGTTCCTCGACGTCGACGAGGACCGGGGTGTGATCATCGGCGAGGAGTGGGAAAAGCGGCTTTACCAGGAACTACGGGCTGCCGACGCGCTGGTCGCCGTGATCACGTCCCGATATGCAGCTTCGAGCTGGTGTCTGGCGGAGGTGGCTGTCGCCCGTTCGCGCGAGGTGGTTTTACTCCCGCTGCTCGTCGAGCCGGGGGTGACGCTGCCGCTGTTGAGCTCGCTGCACTATCTGGACTATGCCGCCGACCCACAACGGGCGGTGGGAGCCGTCCTCGACGCACTGGTACGGATCGGTCTGGGCAGCGGCCGCGGCTGGGCCGACGGGCGAAATCCCTATCCCGGTCTCGAGCCGTTCTCGGATGACCGGCGGGCGGTGTTCTTCGGCCGGGAGGATGACACTCAGCGGGTACTCGGTTCCCTCGCCGCCGGTGCCGGCGGGAAAGGCGTCAGCGAACAGAGCCCGATACTGCTCATCACCGGGCAGTCCGGGGTGGGCAAGTCATCCCTGCTGCGCGCCGGGGTGCGGCCGTCGATTCTGGACCAGCCGCGCTGGCGAGCGCTGCCGGTGTTCGCGCCCGGAGACGATCCCATCGAGGCGCTGACAACCGCGTTTCTCACCACGTCGCACCGGCTGAACCTCGGCTGGCGCCGCGAGGACGTACGGGCCCGGCTGCGGGACGGGCGGAACCTGCACGGGCTCGTCGGAGAGATTCTCGCCGCCCCACCCGCCACGGACCATCTTCTGCTCCCGATCGACCAGTTCGAGGAACTGCTTGTCACCACCTCCGTCCCCCGGCGCACGCGGTTCGCCCGGCTGCTCGTCGAGACCTGCGCGTCCGAGCTGTCATCGAGTCGCCGGCTGCACATCGTCGCGACGTTACGATCCGAATACGAGCAGCTGTTGCGCGACGATCCGGCGCTGTGCGCCCTGCCCGTCGCCCACTACAAACTCGAAGCGCTGTCCAGCACGGCGCTGCGCACCGTGATCGAGGGTCCGGCCCGGGAGGCGGGCCTGCAGATCGACAACGGGCTGCTGTCGCGCATGGTGGCTGACACCGAGGTCGGCACGGCCCTCCCGCTGCTGGCCTTCACGTTGTGGAAACTCGCGGCGGACCTGCACCGCGGTGACCACATCACGCGCGGGGCCTACCAGGACCTTGGCGGGGTTCATGGCACGATCGCGGGCCAGGCCGACCAGGCGCTCACCGCGGCCTCCCAGCCGGACACGGTCACCGAGGAGCAGGTGATCGCCAGTCTGCTGCGGTTGGTCTCCATGGACGAGGCCGGCACGGCGACCCGCGGCAGGGTGGAACTGGCCGCACTCGGCCCGGCCCATCAGGCCCGGCTCGCGCCGTTCGTCCGCCAGCGCCTGGTGATTACCGACGTCGTCGACGACCGCACGGTGGTCAGAATCGCCCACGACGCGTTCCTGACCGCCTGGCCGCCGCTTGCCCAGCAGATCGGGGCGCAGCTGGACGTGTTGCGCAGTCGCAGCCAGATCGAACGCGACGCGCGGTACTGGCGCGAGGCGGGCCGGCCGACGTCGCTGCTGTGGACGCGCCTGCAGCTACGGTCCTATCTCGACCGCGGGGCCCTGCGGGTGGGCCCGGCGGCAACGGCCAGGCCGGAACTGAGCGCCGACGCGGCGGAGTTCCTGCGCGCGGGCGTGCGCCGGGACCGACGGCTCCGGGCCAGGGTGATGACGGCGCTGGCCGCACTGCTGGTGGCGGCGTTGGCCGCCGCGACCGTCGCCATCGCCTACAGCCGATCGGCGTTGCACGAACGGCGCCTGGCGGTCAGCCGGGGGCTGATCCAGGAGGCGATCACCACCCGCCAGAGTGACCCGCGAGTGTCCCTGCTGCTCAGTATCGAGGCCTATCGGATCGCGCCCACCGTGCAGGCCCGAGGAAACCTGCTCAGTGCCCAGGCGACCTACTACGCCGCCACCCTGGCTGGCGGTACGGATCCGGCGCAGCCCGTGCATGCCGTCGCCTATGCGCGTCCGCAGGTGCACCGGATGGCCACTGCGGGGCATGACGGGGTGGTGCGGGTATGGGACACCACCGACACCCAGCGCCCTGCGCTGGCCGTTCTGCACCATGACACGCCGGTGTACACGGTCGCGTTCAGCCCGGACGGCCGGCGGCTCGCCACCGGCGAGCAGAACGGCACCGTCACCCTGTGGGACGTCGAGGGCCAGCGGCAGCTGCGCCAGAGCGCCATCGCCCGCGAGGCCGTCTACCAGGTGGCGTTCAGCCCGGGCGGCGACCTGCTGGCCGTCGCCACCGGAGACGGCCGGTTGGCGCTGCTGGGGACGTCACGGTTCGAGGTTCGCGCGCAGGCCCGGGTCGGGCCGGGCCCGGTGGAGACGACGGCGTTCAACCGGGACGGGACACTGCTCGCGGCCGCCGGCGCCGACGACACCATCTCGATCTTCCACACTGCCCTGCTGCTCGCAACCGGCCCAGGCGCCGCCGGCCCAGGTACCGCCGGCCCAGGTACCGCCGGCCCAGGTACCGCCGGCATTCGTCCGGAGCCGACGGTGCTCGGCGGCCACACCGGCACGGCGCGCTCGCTGGCGTTCTCTTCCGCCGCCGACGTGCTCGCGGTCGGCAGCGACGACCGGACGGTGCGGCTGTGGGCGGTGGCCGATCTCCGGCGGCCCACCGTGCTCGCGACGTTCGTCGGGCACGCCGGGCCGGTGAACGCCATCGCGTTCGCCCCGGACGGCCGGGAACTCGCCAGTGGAGGTGACGACGGATCGGTGCGGGTCTGGGACGTCGGCGCCCGCGCCGAACTCATCGCTCTCGCCGGGCCGTCCGAATCCGTACTCTCCCTGGCTTTCAGTGCCGACGGGCGCACCCTGGCCGGATCCGGGTCCGACGGGGTCACCGGCCTGTGGCACGTGTCCGGTCCGATCCGGCGCGACCTGCCCCCGATCGCCGGATCGGTGGCGCTGGCCCACAGCACCGCGTCGGCGGACCTGCCGCAGGCCGCTCTGGGCAGCTCAGGCGGGTCAGGAACCTCAGGCGGGCAGCTCGCCGCAACGGCCGGAGCCGATCGCACGATCCGCCTCTGGCAGACCGATCCGCCCGCCTACCTGGGTGCGCTCGATCCGACCTCGCTGCGACCAGTCGCCGCTGCCCTCTCCCCACCAACGGCGCCAGCCCCAGCCACGCCAGTACCAGCCACGCCAGTACCACCAGCGGTGCCAGTGCCACCAGCGGCAGCCTCACCGCTGGCGCCGGCCTCGTCCGACCCGCAGCGCGACGTCGCGTCCGTGGAGGGATCGTGGGCGGCCTATGCGCTGGCCTTCGACCGCGACGGGACCCGGCTGGCCGTGTCGCAGGCGGGCCGGGTCGCCGTCGTCGACCTGCAGGCGCGCGTCACACCGACGGTGCTGATCGATCCGGCGCCGCGCACCGGTATCGAGGCGACCGACGTCGCGGTGAACGCCGTCGACGTCTCGTCGTCCGACGGGCGTCTCGTCATCGGCGGCACGGACAACGCGGTGCGGCTGGGCGATCCGGCCACCGGCCGCCTCGACCAGGTGCTGTACCGACATGAGAGCCCGGTCAACGCCGTGCGGTTCACCCCGGACGGACGCACCGTCGCCAGTGCCAGCGACGACGGCCTGGTCACCCTGCATGACGTGGGGCGCGGCGCGGCAAGGCGGGTCGACCTGCGCGGGCCCGGCCCGATGAAGTCCCTGGCGATCAGCTCCGACGGGCGGCTGCTGGCCAGCGGCTCGGATGACGGCTCGGTAGGGCTGTGGATGATCGACCGCGGGAACGCCGGCCGGCTTCTGCGCACGCTGCGGGGTGGCGACCAGGCAGTCATCTCGATGGCCTTCAGCCCGGACGCCTCCCTCGTCGCCGGGGCCGGCGTCGACGGCTCCATCCGCCTCTGGAACACCCGCACCGGTGCCCTGTACGCCGTGCTGGGTGGCCGCGACGCCAGCGCCGTCGCCTTCAGCGCCGACGGCCACGAGCTCCTCACCACCGACCACGACGGAACGCTGATGACCTGGTGGATCGACCCAGAACGGGTTGTGAGCGCCCTGTGTGCTCCCGGTCGGGCCATGGGCCGGTCGGAATGGGCCCGTTATCTGCCGACCGACGACTACCGTCCGGCCTGCCGATGATCGACCTCCCACCACCCACGCGACGCCGGGTGCTGCAGGGCGCCGCGGCGGGCCTGGGCGTTGGCGTGGGCGGGCTGACCCTCGCCCGGCTGCTGCCCGAGCGAGGAACGTCACACCCCGACCCGGATGTCCGCCACGTCCGCTGGGCGGCCAGTTCCAACGACCAGAACCTCGTCGATTCCCGGCAGGTGCTGATCAGCGCCTTTCAGAAGGCCTATCCGGAGATCACCGTCGAGCTGCGCCTGGTGCCGTTCGGCACCGATGCGGCTCGGGCGGCACTCACCGACCTGGTCAGCGCCGGCGCGGACGGGCCGGACGTCTACCTCGGCGACGTGATCTGGCCGGCCGAGTTCGCCGCGAAGCACCTCGCGATGCCGCTCGACGGGGAGTTCCACCAGGACTTCTGGGCCCGGTTCGACAAGGTGGTGCTGAACGCGTCCCGATGGCAGGAACGGATCTACGCGGTGCCGTACTTCGCCAACCGCAGCGTCCTGTACTACCGGCCGGACCTGCTGCGCCGGGTCCACCGCCCGGTGCCCACCACCTGGGAGGAGCTTGCCGACACCGCGGCCCGCCTGCGCACGGTCGGCCGGATCCCCCATCAGATCGTCTGGCAGGGCGACGCCTATGAGGGCCTGACCTGCGTGTGGACGGAGTTCGCTGCCAGTGCCGGGGGCGGCAGCACCTCGGACGACCAGAGCCGGGCGACGATCGACACACCGCCGTGCACACGTGCGCTGCGGTACCTGCGCTCGATGATCGACCGGGGCCTGGCCCGCCCGGACGTGCCGAGCCTGCGCGAACCGCAGACCACCGAACTGTTCGTCAACGACGAGGTCGCCTTCATGCGCGGCTGGAACACCGCGGACACGGCCCTCGCCACCAGCCCGGAAAAGTACGCCGCGGCGCCGCTGCCGACCTTCGCTGGACGGCCGGCACCCGGGCCTTCCACGATCGGCGGCTGGAGCATGTTCGTGAACCCGCACACCCGTCGTCTTGACGCGGCCCGCACGTTCATCGACTGGATGACCCGCCCGCCGGCCCAGCGCACCCTCTCCCGGTACGGCCAGATGCCGGCGAACGACGGCGTCCTCAGGGACCTGATGATCGACAATGACAGTCCCGTGCTCGACGTGGCCCGCCGGGTCAGCTCGGTGGCCCGCCCCGCCAACACCCCGCACTACCCGGAACTGAGCCGCGCCATCTACACGAACATCCACCGGGCCCTGCTCGGCTCCGTCTCTCCCGAGCAGGCTCTGGCCGACGCTCAACGGGACATCACCACTGCCCTGCGCACCTGATCCGGCCCGGAGATGCACCGCGACCATCCGCACCCGTGGGCCCAGCCGACGCGACCGCGCTCGGACTCGCCCATCGAGCCGGGGCCGTCGCGCGCTGGTTGGCATGGTCGATGGCGGTGACGAGCTCGTCCTTGGTCATCGACGAGCGACCGCGGATGTCGCGTGTGCGGGCGACGTCCTGCAGGTGGCGCGCTTGCCGGCGTTCGCGTCGACACCGCCGTGGCTGGTCCCCCCGGCGCCGCGGGGGTGGCCACATGCTGGTCGAACGGGCCTCTGGCCCCGTCGGCCCTGGCCTCCCCGTGGTCGCCGACCTTCTCGAAGGAGTGCTTGAGTGCGGCGAAGGCGGTCTGGTGGGCCCGGCGGCCCGCGATGAGACGGCGCCTCCCCATGGGATCCCGGCTCCCGGTGGGATGAACGTCGCCACCGGGGTAGAGCAGCCCAATGGCACGGGTGCAGGGACGGGAGCGGCGGGGGCGATGACCAGGCAGGCGACACGCGGTGAGCGGTACGGCGCGGTCCAGCGATGCGACAGCCCGGCGGACGGCGGCGGGCCGGACGGCGGCGGGCCGGCGGCGGCGGTGCGGACACGGGCCTGGCGAGCGGGGGTCGTGGTGGAGGAGGACTTTCCGCTTGCCGAGCTGCACCGGTACCGCGAGCAGGAGGACGTCGTCGTCTGGGTGGACCTGTGCGCCCCCCGCTCGGACGAGGTGCGCCTGGTCGCCAAGGAGCTCCAGCTGGACGCGCATGCCGTCGAGGATGCGCTGGCCGCGGGCGAACGGCCGAAGTTCGACCGCTATCCGTCCCACCTGTTCCTCAACACCTATGCGGTGCGCATCGATGTGGCCTCCGGCGAGCTGACCAGCCATGAGATCTCCGCCTTCATCGCCGGACGGACCCTGGTCACGGTGCGCCCCGACGACGGCTTCGACCTGGCCGCCGTCACCCGGCGTTGGGATGGGGAGACGCTGGCCGCGCACGGCGTCGGCCACCTCGTCCACGGGCTGGTGGACGAGGTCGTCGACGGCTACCTCGCCGCGGCGCAGACCCTCGACGACGCCAGCGAGGACCTCGAGGACATGCTGTTCGACGAGCAGACCCCCGAGCAGGCCGTGCACCGGCGCAGTTTCGAGCTGCGCAAGAGCCTGGTGCTGCTGCGGCGCCGGGTGGTGCCGATGCGCGACGCGCTCACCCGTCTGATGCGCCCGGACGTCGGGCTCGTCACCGACGGACTGGTCGCCTCCTACCAGGACGTGTACGACCACATCCTGCGCGTCATGGAGTGGGCCGACAGCCTGCGCGACCTGATCACGTCGGTGCTGGACACGAACCTGACCATCCAGAGCAACCGGCTGAACCTCGTCATGAAGAAGCTCACCGGCTGGGCGGCGGTGATCGCCGTACCGACCCTGGTGACCGGCTTCTTCGGCCAGAACGTGCCGTTTCCCGGCAACGGCGAGCACTGGGGGTTCGAAATCGACCTGGGCCTGCTCGTCATCTCCATGACGGCCCTGTTCGTGATCTTCCGCCGCCGCGGCTGGCTGTGAGCTGCCGCCGGCCGTGAGCTGCCGCTGGCTGTGGACCTCCGGCTACGGTGCGGACGCCGCGACGAGGACGCTGGTGCCGGGCTCGCCAGTCGGATGCAGCAGGTGGGCGGTGGCGGGCTGGCCGTCGAGCTGCAGCGGCGGGTGGCCGAAGGCGCCGATGCCGCGGCAGTCCCACAACGGTCGCAGCACCGGATGGTCGGCGCGAAGCAGTCGGCCGATCTCGGCGGTCCGCGGTTCGTCGGCGTACAGGTCCGCGGCCATGCGGAACTGCCGAGCGAGCGCCGGAAGCAGGTCGGGCACCGGGGTGGGCGCACCGGCGAGCAGCCAGAGCACGTGACGATGCGCCGGTTCGTGGTCGGCGGGGTGGCCGAACGCGCGGTCCCACGAGGTGTTGGTGGCGACGACGTCAAGCCGATGGTCGAGCAGCGCCGCGGGGCTTGCCGGCCAGGTCTGCAACAGCGCACCCAACGCCGCCGAGGTACGCAGCACCTCCGAAGTACGCAGCGCCGCCAGCGCACTCGACGGACCCGACCGGCCCGGTGCCTGCGACGTCGTGTGCTCGCGTGGCAGGGCGCTGGCAGGACCGGGTTCGGGCGCGGCAAGACGGTGCAGGTGCCGCCGGCCGACCGCGTCCAGGCGCAGGACCCGACCGACCGCGTCGAGAACCTGCGCGGACGGTGTCACCCGACCCTGTTCGAGCCCGGTGTACCAGGTGAGGCTGACGCCGGCCAACGCGGCCAGCTCCTCCCGGCGCAGACCCCGGGTGCGGCGCCGGCCGCCCCCGGGCAGCCCGACGCTGGCCGGTTCGATCAGGTTCCGGTAGGCGCGCAGGCAGGCGCCGAGCTCGCGCCGCCGGGCAGCCAGCGTCATGCTGTCACTCCTACTTGCACCATCAGCAGGCTCCTGGTTCGCAGGCCTGGTCCCGGCCACAGTTGGCCTGGTGATCCGTATCGGTGTCAACCTCGCCGCCGGCCTGGGCACTCCCAGCTTCGGCAACCTCCTCGACGACCTCGCCGTGGCCGCGGGCACCGTCGCCGCCGCCGGTGTCCGCACCGCCTGGCTGCCCCAGGGCTATGGGTACGACGCGATCGGCGTGCTGACCGCGATCGCCCGGGAGGTGCCGGGTCTGGAGCTCGGCACGTCGGTCGTGATCGTCCAGCCACGCCATCCGCGGGTGCTCGCCGCGCAGGCCCTGACCGCGCAGGCCGCGGCACACGGACGGTTCACCCTCGGGCTCGGCGTCAGCCACGCCGGCCTGCTGGAGGTCTACGGCCAGCCGTTCCACCGGCCGGTCGCCGCGCTGCGCACCCATCTCGACACGCTGCTGCCGATCCTGGCCGGTCGCCCGGTTCCCGGGGCCACCGGAGCAGGCTCCCAGCCGGCCGACAGCGCAGTGCCGGGGGCGCCAGCGGGCGTCCCGGTGCTGCTGGGGGCACTCGGCCCGGCGATGCTGCGCCTGGCCGGTGAGCGCGCGGACGGCACCATCACCTTCCTCGCCGGCCCCCGCACCATCGGTGATCATGTGGTGCCGCTGATCGGCACGGCCGCCCAGGATGCGGGCCGCCCGGCCCCTCGCGTCGTCGTGGGCCTGCCGGTGGCGGTCACCACCGAGCCCGACCGCATCCGCACCGGCCTGAACGTCGAGTACGGCGGCTACGCCCAACTGCCCTCCTACCGGGCGGCGCTCGACCGCGACGGATTCACCGAGCCTGGCGCGATCGCCGTCGTCGGCGACGAGGACGCGGTCCTCGCCCAGCTCACCGCCTACGCCGCCCTGGGTGCCACCGACATCCTCGCCAGTCTGGTCGGCACCGCCGAGGAACGCGACCGCACCCTGCGCACGCTCGGTTCCCTCGCTCGGGACACGGTGACGCCAGCCCGGTGACCCGAGCAACAACGTTCTAGACCGTTCGATCCTGAACTGGTACCGTCATGCCGTGCCCAGGCCCAAGGAGTTCGACGAGGACGAGGCACTGCAGGCCGCCATGGAGCTGTTCTGGGAGCGGGGCTACGAGGCGACGTCCATGTCCGCTCTGGTCAAACGACTGGGCGTCGCCCGGGCGAGTATTTACGCCACATTCGGCGACAAACACCAGCTGTATCTGGCCGCGTTGGACCGCTACGTCCGCCAGCGCGACCCGGAGATCGTCCGGGGGCTGTCCACGCCGGGACCGGTCCTGCCACTCATCCGCACCCTCGTGGAGGGTTACGTTCGCGAGAGCCAGGATCCTGAGGCGTCCCGCGGCTGTCTGGTCGTGAACGCGGCGGTCGAACGACTGGCCGCGGACGAGCAGGCCTGCCGGCGCGTCGAGACGAGCTGGACGACCCTCGAGGTGGCGCTCATGTCCGCCCTGGAGCGCGCCCGACTGCAGGGCGAGCTGAACCCGGAGGCCGACCCTCGGTCACTCGCCTCGTTCCTGCTCGTCGTGCTGCAGGGCATCAGGGTCGTCGGCCGGAGCCCGAACCGGCGGACCGGTGTGTCCCTGGCCGCCGAACAGGCGCTGGACGCGGTCGCGGCTTCCGCTCGCGTGGGCCATAAGCAGCCAGAATAATAAGAGAACGTTCGATTCAGAAAACCCGCGGACGACACCGCTATGCGGTCTGTCGACGAGAGGAAGAGAGTGCCCTGTGACCGGTCGTTTTGCGGGCAGACGCGCGGTCGTCACCGGCGGAGGTTCAGGGATCGGACGCGCCATCGCGATGGGACTCGCCGCAGAGGGAGCCGCGGTCGCGGTCGCGGGCCGCCGCGCCGACGCCCTGGCGGAGACCATCGACCTGATCGAGGCCGCCGGTGGTCAGGGCATCGCCGTACCAACTGATGTGACCCGCGAGCGCGACGTCGAACAGCTCGTTGCCACCACGGTCGACGCCCTCGGCGGGCTGGACATCGCCGTCAACGATGCCGGCGTCCATCGCCCCGGGCTGCTCGCCGACCTGGACGAGGCCACCTGGCAGTCGGTGATCTCGGTCAACCTGACCGGCACCTGGCTGTCGATGAAGCACGAGATCGGACAGATGCGGCGCTCGGGTGGCGGAGCCATCGTCAACATCGCCTCCAACCTCGGTGCGCATGCGCGGCTGCCAGGGATGGGGGCGTACGTCGCCTCGAAGGCAGGCGTGAGCGCCCTGACGCGCAACGCCGCGCTGGAATACATCGACGCCGGCATCCGCATCAACGCGGTCAGCCCCGGACCGGTGGACACACCGATGTCCTATCGGCCTGGAGAGAGCCGAGCCGACTGGAAGAATCGACTGAAGAGCACCAACCCCGCCGGTCGTGGCGCCACCGTCCAGGAGATCGCGGATGCTGCCCTGTGGCTTGTGTCGCCTGCCGCCGGATTCACCGTCGGACACGACCTGGTGATCGACGGCGGCGCCTCGAGCTGACGATCAGAACCCGTAGCACGGGTTCCACCCGGCATGTCCTGCGGTGGTCGCTGGCGTCGACAGGGCGCATCTGGATTCGCCGGGCAGCCCGCCAGTTGTCAAGGGCCGATGTCTACCGTGTCGTGCACCTGACCCAGCTTTCTGATCATGACTTGGCCATCGGGCTCGTGGGAGCAGGCATGTTCCGATGGTCCGTGAGTCGTCACGGGCGGGGCCCGGTACACGGCCGGGTGGCGGTGGGCGCCTGGCAGGTGAAACTGCTCGGATCGGCCCCGGCTTTGGCGAGCAGCGTATGGAGGTGCTGTCGGTCGTCCGGTGAAAGCCGGGTGAACGGAGAGTCCGCGGTCAGCGCGTGAACGAGCCGGCTACGGGCCTCGATACCGCTGGGGGTCAGGCTGATGACCTTCTGGCGTCGATTGGTCGGCACCGGCTGGCGTCGGATGAGGCCGCGCTGTTCCAGCCGGTCGGTGAGAAACGTGACGGTGGACGGGTCACAGTTCAAGGTGGCCGCGAGGGTGCGCATCGAGGGCGCGGGCGCGTCGGGGTCCAGCCGCCACAGGGCGTTCGCGAGCGGCTCGGTGAGATCGAGGTCCTTGAGCAGGTCCGCGGCGAGCGCGCCGATCGCGCCCGCGAGGATGATCACCTGCTTGACGACCGCGTGGGTCAGCGCGTCGTCGACAGGACCGGCGGGGTCAGCCACCCCTCGACGTTACCTGGACCCTCCAACACTTGACGACTCCAACCATCCGCTCAATGCTTGGAGCCTCAAACTGTTTTCTGGGTCGGAAGGACACCCGACATGCATCTGGCGGTCTTCGGCGGCACCGGCCACACCGGGCAGCATCTGCTCGAACAGGCCCTGCGGCAGGGCCACACCCTCACCGCGCTGGCCCGCGACCCGGGCCGTCTCACCCCCCACGAGAGCCTGCGGGCGGTGGCCGGCGACGTCCGGGACGCGGACGTCGTGAAGCACGTCGTCGCCGGCAGCGATGCCGTGCTGAGTGCGCTGGGCCAGCGCCGCTGGGGCAGCACGGTCTGCACCGAGGGGATGCGCACCATCCTGGCCGCGATGGACGTCCACAGCGTGCACCGCCTGGTCGCCGTCAGCGGATACGGCGTGGCCGACAGCCGCCACCGCACCCTCTACGTCGCCATCACCCGGATCGCGATCAGATCGTTGATGCAGGACAAAGAAGGAATGGAGGAACTCATCCGCGCCAGCGACACCGCCTGGACCGTCGTGCGCCCGGCCGTTCTCACCGGCGGCAGCCACACCGGGCACTACCGCACAGGCATCGACCTGCGCCTGACTTTCGCTTCCAAGGTCTCGTACGCCGACGTCGCCGATTTCATGCTCACCCAGCTCACCCACGACACCCACCTCCGCCACGCCGTCGCCATCACCTCGTAGCCAGCGGGCCAGAACCCGGGCTGACCCCGCAGACGGGCAGGTCCGGCCGCGGATCCGGCGTCGAGACCGCATGGTCGAACTGGTAGAGGCGGCCCCGGTGGACCACCTGGTGTGGGGCGGGATCGTGGCGGGAGGCGGCGGAGCCCAGCGGCAGCTGGGTGAAATTACACCGGGCCGGAAGGGTTTCCGGCAGGGTCTGCCCAACCGCCCCTCGTTCCAGGTCGGGCACTTCTCGTTCAGCCACGCCCGTTCGTCCTTCGAGCCCCCGGCACCCGGTTTCCAGAACAGCGTCGGGCGCCAGAACCAGGTCCCGATGTGCATCGCGTGGTGGCCGTTGTCCAGCGAGTGCAGAAAGTCGTCCCAGTACCAGGGCTTCGCCAGCCCGTAGTCCTCGAGAATCCGTTCGTGGTGGTGCACGACCCCTTCGGGCATGAACTCCCTGAAGGACATCTCCCGCTGGTCCAGCGGGGTGTAGCAGTCCATCGCCGGGCCGGTCTGCGCGTGGCGGGCCTCGTCGGTCTGGATCGAGGCGAGCAGGTCCGACCAGTTGATGTCGCCGGCGGCCAGGGCGTCGGCGGCCAGGGCGTCGGCGGCCAGGGCGACGGACCGCAGGGTGGTGAAGCCGTGTTCCACGGTCAGGCTGGTCGCCAGCGCCGCCTCGACGCAGTCGGCGTTCAGCATCACGTCGTCGAAGAAATCCCTGACCGCCAGTACATCCCACTCGCTGGTGTGGAAGGCCTCCGCGCCCAGCCGAACCGCGGGTCGTGCTTCAGTGTTCGACACAATGACACCCGCGGAGTTCCGGACCCGTTTTCCGACGACATGCCGGATGCCGGGGTCAACACCTCGCCCGGTTACTGATCGCCGTCGGTGCGCAGGTGGGCGAGTTCGGCGTTCCAGTCGACGTGGTCGCCCTCGGCGCCGGGCGGGACGGCCTCGTAGGCGTCCCGTAGGAAGGCGACGACCGTCGGGTAGGGAAGCTGCACCTCGGCGCGGCCCGACGCGGACGTGAACGACAGGGCGAGCAGCCGGGTGTCGCCGTGAAAGGCCGGGCGCACCTCGACCGCGCCGACCCCGGCGGGGCGGCGGGCCCCGTCGATGAGCAGCTGGCGGGCGAACGTCCAGGTCACCGTGCGCACGTCGGTGGTGCGCAGCCGCAGGCGCACGGCGTACGGGTCGGCCGGGTCGAAGCCGAGCGTCGCGGTGAACGGCACGCGGGTCCCGTCCGGCTGCAGGTGGTAGGCCGTCATCGGACGCTCGAAGGAACCATCGCCGGCCGGCCCGCCCTGCGACGACATCCGTCCTCCCGCTCCCCGACATCCCCTGTGCCTCGGACGTTGCGGCGCCTCGCCCGGCTCCACTCCCGGCAGGGCCCTGGCCCATCGTCACACACCGGCGCCGGGGACCCAAGGCCGGGCGCGGGTACGCAGGTAGGCGGCCCCGACTCCGGTTCTGCCCTGCGACTGCCGGCGGTCCCGTGCCACGTCTGCGCCGTCGGCGGCCGGTTCGGATGGCGGTCCGGATGGCGGTCCGGATGGCGGTCCGGATGGCGGTCCGGATGGCGGTCCGGATGGCGGCTGGGCGCGGCGGGAACGGAGGCGGGCCAGCAGGCGGCGCCGGGCGGTGCTCAGGGCGCGGCCGGCCAGCACGGCGAGGGCGAGCAGAACAACGGCGAGGATGCCGTCGGCCCACCAGTGGTTGGCGGTGACGACGACGACCAGGCTGGTCACGATCGGATGGGCGAGGATCAGCCAGCGCCAGCGGCTCGGGCTGATCCGGATCACCTCGTAGGCGATCAGGCAGGCCCAGCCGACGTGCACCGACGGCAGGGCGGACAGCTGCGCCGCGACCCCGGCACCGAACTCGCCGTAGACGGACTGGCCGAGCACCACTGCCTCGTCCACGAAACCGACGGAGGTGAGCATCCGCGGCGGCGCGGTCGGCAGGAACATGTGGAACAGCAGGGACGATCCGGTGAACAGCACGATCGTCGTGCGCACCGACGGATAGGCCCGCCGGTGGCGCAGAAACAACCAGACCAGGAACACGTTCATCGCCGGGAAGTGCACCCAGCTGTAGAACACGTTCGCCGCGCGCAGCCACGACTCGTGGTGCAGCATGAACCGTTCCATCGCGAGCTCGCTGGGCAGGTGCACAGCCCGTTCGGTCCGCCAGATCCAGTCGGCCCGCTCCATCGCGCCGCCGACCCGGGTCACCCCGAGGATCCGGGCGATCTGCCAGAGGGTGAACAGGCCCAGGATCGTCCCGGCCTCCTGGCTGGCCGCACCGACGAAGCCCACCGCCCGCCACAGCCGCCGACGCCCGGCCGAGCGACCGGCCATGGCCACGCCACCGGCCTCAGCCTCGATCTCATCAGCCTCGGCCTCGGCCGCTCCCCTGGCAGCCGCTCCCCTGGTAGCCACCACTCGGGCGACGACCCTGACCACCAGCGCCAGCGACAGCAGCACGCCGGCCGCGATCCCCGCCTGCTGCCACAGCGGCATCGTCCGCACCCTCCCGCCTGGCGACGCAGCGCCGAGGCTCCCGAAGCGTCACGTTACGTCCCGCCCGTCCTGGACGCCGACCGGCCCGGACGGTGCGCCCCAGCGCACCGGATCAGGCGGCGGATCGGACCAGATCAGGCAGCACGGCGTGGTGCGGCGTGGCGCCGTGGATCAGGTGGTGCGGCGGAGCAGCTCAGAGGGTGGGGGTGAGCTCGCGTCCACAGAGGTTGCGGTCCTCGGCGTCGAAGCCGGTGGACGTGGGGTTGACGCGCAGCAGGGCGACGCAGGTCGTCGGGTGCGCCCGGGCGACGCCGACGTTGGTCGGTGCGAGCAGGCCGTCCGCGGTGTAGGCGGTCAGCGAGCGCAGCGCGGTCACCACGGACGCGCGGGTCGGGCAGGGCCCGGCGGCACGCAGGCCGCGCAGGAGCAGGTCGGTGTCGATGTAGGAGACCAGGGCGCTGTCCTGGCGCGGTTCGGTGAGTTGCGGGGCGTAGCGGCGCATCGCGTCAAGGTAGCGCTCCACCGGGGCGCCGCCGGCCTCCAACGGCCGGTACGACACGGGGACGACCACGCCCGCGACCGACGCCGCGCCCGTGCGCAGCAGGGTGCGGTCGTAGCCGCCGAGGGCGAGCACCACGTCGGGCTCGCCCCCGGCCTGATGGATCGCCTCGAGCAGCGCCGGCAGCGCCGCCGGCGCCAGCATGGTGACGACGGTGTCCGCGCCCGAGGCGACGATCTGCTCGGCGAGCCTGGTGGCACTGTCCGCCCCGGCCAGGTACGAACTGTTGCCGACCACCTCGACGCCGGCGGCCCGCAGGCCCTGGCCGATCCGGTCGGCCGTCCCCGACATCCCGGCCGACATCCCGGCCCGAACGACATACGCCCGCGTGCCGCCACGGGCCGTCACGGCACGGCCGTAGGTGTCGACCGCGCCGCCGACGGAGTTCACCACCCCGAACATGTTCGGATTGCGCAGCCACACGTCCTCGGTGGCGAAGCCGGCCACCGGAACTCCCCGTTCCGCGAGAAAAGAGGCGCCACCGGCGGCGGCCGCGGTGAACTCCAGCAGCCCGAACACCCCCTGGCCGTCGACCAGGTCACGCGCGCCGAGGAGATTTCCCTGCGCCGTCCCGGCATCGTCTCGCCAGGTGTAGGAAATCTTACGGCCGTTGATTCCCCCAGCCGCGTTGACGGCGCCGATACGCGCGTCGACGCCGGCCCGCACGGCCTGATACCCGGTCGCCAGTACCCCCGAGTCGGGCAGCAGCAGCCCCAGTCGGATCTCGTTCTTCATCAGCCCCGGGATACTGTCCGAATCCGCGCACGACGATGCGATACCGGGTGTCCGGGTGCACGTCGATATCCCGACAAGAAGCAGGGAGAGCATCGCCGGCAGTCCCATCCACGCTGCCAGTCGCCCCGCTTCCCGCCGATGTGGTCGCGTGCGCCGGGCAATCATCCGCAGCCGCCTGGCCGCCCCCGTTCCCGCCAACCGCGCTCCCAGGACGCGGGGCCTCGCCGCTCGCAACCCCGACATCCGCAACCCCGACATTCGCAACCCCGGCACCGGCAACTCCGGTACCCGCGAACCCGGTACCCGGATCCGCGCCGCCCGGGCCGATTTGATCATCCGCGTCCGTGCTGCGCGCATCCGTACTGCGCGCGTCGCCGCCGGGCCCGAACCGGTCTCCGTGGAGTTCGTCCGAGCCAATCCCGCCACCTGCGTATTCGCCGGCTGCGTATTCGCCGGCTGCGTGTTCGCCGGCTCCGGTTTCGTCAGCCGTGGCTGCGACCGGCGCGTGCCGGCCCGGTGCGACGTCACCACCCGCGGGCTCGGCACACCCGGACCCGCCGGCCTCGGCGTCGGCAGCCGGTGCAGCGGCAGACGCGGAGCCGGAACGCGGTGGCTCTGCGGGCGGCGGCTCGGCAGCCGGTGCCCCGGCAGGTACTGGCTCGGCAGGTACTGGCCGGGCAGGTACTGGCCGGACCCGTGCTGGCCGGGCAGGTGCTGGCCGGGCAGGTGCTGGCCGGGCAGGTGCCGGGTCGGCTGGTACTGGCCCGGTAGGCGGGGGGCTGGAATGGACGGGGCCGGCCAGCCCGGGCCCGGCAACTGCGGGCTCGGCGGGGTCATTCGGCATGCGCATTCACGCCGGACATTCCGCCGCCGGGACGCCGGCGGCAGCGGCCGGCGTGCAGCGTGGGCCGCCGGGACGCCCGGCCGGCCGATACCACGATTCGGCCGAGGAATACATTCTCATCGGCGACCGGCGACAAATCCGCCAGGACGTCCGCCCCCGCACAGGCCCCATCCGGGCGCTCGGGAACGGGGACCGCTGGGACCACAATGCGAGGGCGACAGGGCATGCCACTATGGTGCACACCCCGCCAGATACGGACAACCATGCAAGTCGGTTTCGCCCCGGGTGCAACTGGGCGTTGCACCCGCCATTCCTTTCACCCGGGGCGACCGAGTTTCCTCATGGTATCTCGTATGTATCTTTCGAGTTTCTTTCCGCGTACATCCGATCGAATGCCGTCTGACCTGCGACGCAGTAGGACAAGCAGTCAAAACGACCGCGGCGAACCCGACAACCGGGTAGGGTCAGACTTTGCGGTCCAACGCGAAGCCGGCCGGTACGAGCAGGTCCTCGGGCGACAGTTCGTGCACCGAGGAGTGACCGAGGCCGAGCAGCGTCTCACTCACGCCCTGGCGGAGGATCTCCAGCACGTTGGTCACGCCGCGCTCACCACCGGCCGCCATTCCCCACAGGTACGCCCGGCCGACCATGACCGCGCGGGCACCGAGCGCCAGGGCCTTGACCACGTCGCTGCCACGGCGGATGCCGCCGTCGAGCACGACCTCGATCTGGTCACCGACCGCGTCCACCACACCGGGCAGGCAGCGGATCGACGCGGGCGTCGAGTCGACGTTGTTGCCGCCGTGGTTGGACACCGAGATCGCGCTGGCGCCGACGTCGACCGCCCGGCGCGCGTCGTCCGGCCGGGTGATGCCCTTGATCATGAAAGGGCCGTCCCACTGCTCACGCAGCCAGGCGAGATCCGCCCAGGTCGGCGGCGGGGTGCCCATCCACTGGCCGTAGGCGCCGAAGAAGGTCGGCGGGGTGGCCTCGCGCGGCCCGAGGTTGGGCACACCGAGGTCGGGCAGCGAGCCGCTGCGCAGCCAGGTGGCCAGGTAACCCGGCTTGATGGCGACCTGCGGGGCGTAGCGGGCCATCGCCTTGAGGTTGAGCTTGTCCGGGATGAACGGGCTGCCCCAGTCCCGGCGGGAGTCGAACACCCAGTCCAGGGTGACGATGAGCCCCTTGGCGCCGGCGGCGCGGGCCCGCTCGGCGCGGGCGAGGATCTCCTCGCGGGACCCGAGCCAGTAGGTCTGGAACAGCAGCTTGTCGATCGCCTCGCCGACCTGCTCGACCGGCTTGGACGCGAACGCCGACAGGCCCATCGCCGTACCGGCGCCCGCCGCCGCCCGGGCGACCGCGAGCTCCCCGTCGGGATGCACCGCCTGCACCCCGGTCGGCGAGATGATCACCGGGAAGCTGATCTCCTGCCCCATCACGGTGGTGGCCAGGTCCCGCGTCTGCGGGAGGTCGGCGACGTGCGGTCGGACCTTCAGCTCGGCGAACGCGGCGATGTTGTCATCCATCGTCACCCCGGCCTCGGAGCCGGCGACCAGCGCCAGGTAGACGCCCTTGGGCAGCCGCTTCTTCGCCCGCCGCTGGGCCTCCGCGACCGTCTCGAACCAATCCCTCGTGCTGGCCATCGCACTCCCGCCTCGTTCCGTCGTGTGGCGCCGCTCAATTTGGCACCGAGTGCCACTGTAGCCGTGCGCCCTGCCGGACGCACCACGGCGCCCGCGGCGGCCCACCACGCACAGACGGGGTGAGTCCCGTGGGACCCACCCCGTCCAGGTGCGCTCAGGCCGAGGCCAGGCGGAGATTCAGCCGGAGATCAGGCGGTGACCAGAGCCTTCTTGGCCGGGTCGATATGCATGATCTTGGCGAGGTTCTCGCCCATGACCTTGCGCTGGTCCGCCAGGGGGAGGCTGTCGATCTCGTCGACGAAGGTCACCGGGTCGAACAGGCCCTCGGGGTGCGGGTAGTCCGAACCGAACACCACGTTGTCGGCGCCGATGGTCTCGACCAGGCTGACGACGTCCTCCTCGTGGAAGGGATGGACGAAGATGCTGCGCCGCCAGGTGACCATCGGGTCCTCGTCGAACAGGCCCGGGGTGCGGGAGTAGTGCTTCTGGAACTGGGTGACCAGCGGGCGGACCCACGAGCTGCCGTTCTCGACCGGCAGGAAGCGGATACCGGGGAAGCGGGTGGCCAGGCCATGGGCGATGATCGAGGTGATGACGTCCTTGATGTAGCGGTGCTCGCTGTTCACGAGCAGGTTGAACGCCGAGGGCTTGCTGTCGAACGGCAGGAACTCGCCGCGCACGCCCTCCCACTCGTTGAGGTAGCGCTGGAAACCGTCGTCGGAGGCGTGCATGCCGACGACGACACCGGACTCCTCGACCCGCTTCCAGAACGGGTCGAACTCGGGCAGCGCGAACGAGCGGCGCGTCCCGTTGAGCGCCGGCACCGGCGCCGGACGGATCAGGATCGCCCGGGCACCCCGCTCGAGGACGTAGTCGAGCTCGCGCAGCGCCGAGTCCAGGATCGGCAGGGTGATGATCGGCGTCGGGAAGATCCGGTCCTCGAAGTTGTACGACCAGTGCTCGAACATCCACTCGTTGAGCGCGTGGACGACGATGGTGGTGGCCTCCGGGTCGTCCGCGAGGCGCTCCTCGAGCAGGCTGGCGAGCGTCGGCCACATCATCGCCCGGTCGATGCTGAGCTCGTTCATGAGCTCGAGCCGGTCGGCCGGGTTGAAGTACGCCGGCGGGGCCTGGATGTACTTGGGCGGCGGGGCGGCCTCGATGTCGCCCGCCTTCGTCTTGGAGGACGGGTTCTTCAGCCGGAACTCGATCTCCTGCGCCCCGGGGGGCGCCACGACGTTGAACGTCGGGTTCGGAATGTACTCGCTGATGACATTCCGCAGAGCGATCTTGGTCCGGCCGTTGATCTGGACGTACTTCACCAGACCGGCGTGGCTCGCCGGCAGGTACTTGGTGAAGGCGTCGGTGGTCTCGTACATGTGATTGTCCGCGTCGAAGACGGGGAAATCGAGAACTCTCGACATTCTCTACTCCTGTGCAGTCTCACCTGAGTGGTGACTTCTGGGATCACGAGGACAGACGGCGACTGGCAGCGCCGACGCCACGGTCCTCGCAGCTCTACGGTGGGTGATGGCTGGTGGGGCGGCGCGCGCTCCGGCACGGAGGGCACCGGTTGCCGGCCAGGTGGCGGTCGCCCACGGCGACGGTGGCCCACGGTGACGGTGGCCGCGAACGGTGGTCGGACCCGGGTGTTCCTGCGAGACGGTCGCGGGAATGGTGACCGACCAGGCAGACTGGGCAACACCGGGCAGCAGCCCGGACCCGGACCGCCGGAGCACAGCCTGTCGGGGCACAGCCTGTCGAGGCACAGCCTGTCGGGGCACAGCCTGTCGAGGCACAGAGGAGAACAACACGTGGGACGGCCCAGATCGCCGCTGGTGGACCGCCGGGAGGCGATCACAAAGGCGCTCGACATTATTGATCGCGACGGCCTGCCCGCCCTGAACCTGCGCCGGCTCGGCACCGAGCTCGGGGTGAGCGGCGCCGCGCTCTACCACCATTTCACCGACAAGGACGAGATCCTGCGGGGCGTCGTCGGCGCCGTCATGTCGAAGACCATCGTGCCGCTCAACGCCGAGGGCGAGTGGGACGAGATTCTCATCGCCTCGGCGACCAACTTCCGCCAGGTGCTCGTCTCGCACCCCAACGCGGCGCCGCTGTTCGTACCCGGCAGCCTGCCGGCCCGCAACGGCGGCAACGCGGCCCGCGAGCACATGGCATCGCTGATGCTGGCCAGTGGCGTGCCCGAGCAGCTGTGCTACCCGATCATCGAGAGCGCGGAGATGCTCGCCTACGGCTCGGCGATGATGAACCCCAACCGTCTGCCGCCCGCCGCCCGCCTGGGGCTGAGCCCCGCCTCGGCCACCAGCCCCGAAAACCTTCCGCGGGTCATCGCCGCGACGCCGACGTCCACCGACGAGCTCTTCGACCTTGAGCTCGCCGCGCTGGTCCGCGGCTGGCAGAGCCTGATCGCGCAGGCCCGCACCAGCGAGGAAAAGCACCTCGAGGACATGCACTGAGGCGACAGGCGCCGGCCGGCAGACCGGGCACGGCCCTCGGTTTCGGCCCATCACCCGCTCCCTCCGCCTGGCCGCCCGGTCGGGACGACACCCCAGAAAACTGAACAACGTTAACTTTTGCCGGACGCTATGATCCGCTGCTCCTGAACCATGCTCCGCACCCAGAACCACCTGGTGCGTACCACCACCATGCGCACACTAAGCCCACCGCCGCAACCGTTCCCCGTCGAGCCTCGCCAGACGGCGACAAACGCCCAGGTGGGGGGCCTGACAGCACGACGGCCCGACGGCCAGAAGAACTGGCAGCCGGGCCGAATCCGCCACTCAGACGCGGGCGGCGCCCGGGTCGAAGCCGGCGAGGGGGTCCTCCTGGCAGGCGCTGACCGGGGGCAGCGCCGGCGCCAGGGCACTCGGGGCCCGTCCGATCGTCACCGGAACCGGGCCGCCGCTCCTGCGGCCGGCCCGCTCATCCCGCGCCTGCGACCGTGCGCGGGTCGACCCGGTGCCGGCCAGGATCGGACGGGAGTGGTCGACCGTCGAGCGGGGCGGGGCGACCTCGCCGCGAGCGAGCAGCGCATCCACCCCGTGACCCTGGACGCATTCGGGGTCGGGGCCGTCCAGCGGCAGGCCGGTGAAGAACTTCGCCGCCATGCAGCCACCGCGACAGGAGTCGTAGTGCCCGCAGGACGCGCACGCCCCGCCGGTCTGCGGCTCGCGCATCACCTCGAACAGCTCGGACTCGCGCCACACGGAGGTGAAGCCCCCGGCGTCACGCACGTTGCCGGCGAGGAACTCGTCGTGGATGGCGAACGGGCAGGCGTACACGTCCCCGACGGGGTCGATGAGGCAGACCACCCGGCCGGCGCCGCACAGGTTGAGCCCGGGCAGGGCCTGGCCGTAGGCGGACAGGTGGAAGAACGAGTCGCCGGTCAGCACGTTCTCGCCCGCGGCGACCAGCCAGTCGTAGAGCTCGCGCTGCTGGGCGGCGCTGGGGTGCAGCTCGTCCCAGGTGTCGGCGCCGCGCCCGGAGGGACGCAGCCGGGTCAGCCGCAGCTGCGCGCCGTAGCGGTTCGCGATCTCGGCGAAGCCGTCGAGCTGGGAGACGTTGTGCCGGGTGACGACGACGGACAGCTTGAACCCGCGGAACCCGGCCGCGGCCAGGTTCTCCATCGCGCGGATCGCCGTGTCGTACGAACCCTCGCCGCGCACGGCATCGTTGATCTCGGCGGTCGCGCCGTCGAGGGAGATCTGCACGTCGACGTAGTCGCTGCCGGCCAGTCGGGTGGCCACCTCGGGGGTGATCCGCACGCCGTTGGTGGAGAACTTCACCCCGACGTGGTGTGCGGTGGCGTAGTCGACGAGCTCCCAGAAGTCGGCACGCACCGTCGGCTCACCACCGCCGATGTTGACGTAGAACACCTGCAGCCGCTCGAGCTCGTCGATGACGGCCCTGCACTCGTCGGTCGACAGCTCCCGCGGGTCACGCCGCCCGGAGCTGGACAGGCAGTGC
This sequence comes from Frankia sp. R82, assembly GCF_023716925.1. Lineage (GTDB taxonomy): Bacteria > Actinomycetota > Actinomycetes > Frankiales > Frankiaceae > Frankia. The sequence goes on along the minus strand of NZ_JAMQQG010000020.1, from coordinate 6,750 downwards.
CGGCACGCCAGGTTGCAGGCGTAGGTGAGTTCCCAGGTCAGGCAGATCGGTGCGGCAAGCCCGCGGGCGAAGTGATCGATCAGCCGGGTCGGGCCGACCGTGCCGGCCGGCGTGCCGGCCGTCGCCGTCGTGGTCACAGCTGACTCCCCTCGACGAGCATCTGGGACGCGGCGAGGGCCGCCAACGATCCCTGGTAGCGGCCGAGATCCGTGGCGGACAGCCCCACGGCGGCAGCCGCGGCCCGCGCGGACTCGTGCGCGGACAGCGCCTCGACCAGCGCCAGCAGCCCCGGTTCCTTCAGGAACGACAGCCGCCGCGTGCCAAAGTGGTAGAGCAGCGCACCGAACGACTCCGGCCGCACCGACACCTGCGGATGCAGCCGCCACGGCCGGTCCAGGTCAAAACCGCCACCTCGAACCGGCGCCGCCGCCGGGGCCGCGTCCGTCCCACCAGCGCCGCCGGCGACACTGCCGAGAGACAACGGACGGACGGACGCGACCGGACCGGCGGATCCAGCGGACGTGGCCGGATCCGTGCTCAGTAGACGCCGCACATGCCGTCGATGGAGACCTCCTCGACGAGAAGATCCTCCACCACGGGCGCCTGTGCGTCGGACGCCTCGACGGCCTGGTCGATCTGGATCCCGCTCGGTTCCATACGCACTCCCCTGACCGCACGACTGGTGCCCGGACGGATGTGGTCCGGCCGGGACCGTTTCCGGTCCCGCTGGGGCAGAACTGTAGTGACACCGGGTGCCAAAGAAAAGCGGTTCCGCCAAGCTCGGCCAAAATGCCCGGCCGTCTCCGCCGTCCCGACCGTCTCCGCCGGCGGCGCCCGACCCCGCTACGAACCGTGGCGGCGTTCCCGGGCGGCGAAGCTGCGCAGCGCACGCAGGAAGTCGATCTCACGGAACGCCGGCCAGTACGCCTCACAGAAGTACAGCTCGGAGTACGCACTCTGCCACAGCAGGAAGTTCGACATCCGCTGCTCACCGGACGTGCGGATCACCAGATCCGGATCGGGCTGCCCCGCCGTGTACAGGTTGCGGGCGATGTCGTCACCGGTGAGGGCGGCGGCGACGTCGGCCAGGGAGTCCCCGGCCTCGGCCCGCTCGTACAGATGCTCCCGGATCGCCTCGATGACCTCCTGTCGCCCCCCGTACCCGACGGCGAGCGTCACGTGGAACCCGGTCGTGCAGGTGCGGGTCGTCTCCACCGCGTTCTTGAGCACCCGCGCGGTCGAGTCGGGCAGGACGTCCAGCATCCCGGCGAGATGCACCCGCCACCGCGCGTCCGGACGGGCGAGCCGGTCGGAGACCACCTGCTCGATCACGCTCATCAGATAGGCGACCTCGGCATCCCCCCGGCGCTGCAGGTTCTCCGTCGAGCAGACGAACACCGTGACATGGCGGATCCCGACGGCCTCGCACCAGGACAGCACGTCCTCGGCATGCTCGGCGCCGTAGCGATGACCGAGACTGGGATTGGCCATCCCCATCTCCCGGGCCCACCGCCGGTTACCATCCATGACCAGTCCGACGTGCGCGGGCAGCGGACCGTCCATCACCTGCCGGCGCAGCCGCCGGGTGTAGAACGCGTAGAGGGGGCCACCGAGGGCCATCGTGAAACCTTCCGCCGCGAGCCTGCAGGGACGCCGCGGACCCCGCACCCACCGCCTGACCCACGTTCCGGCAGCTGCGCGGCCCGACCTTGCCAGGACATGACCCCCGGCCAGGACATGACGGGGATGGATGACGATACCCCGCCGCTCCGCGGCACCAGCCACCGCCAGGCACCTCGTCCCCCGCCTCCCCCGCCCGAGCACACAGTCAGATCACACACCCGAGCCACACACCCGAGCCACACAGCCGGACCAGACAGCCGGACCACACAGCCGGACCACACAGCCGAGCCACACAGCCGGACCAGACAGCCGGACCACACAGCCGGACCACACAGCCGGACCACACAGCCGAGCCACGTCCCCGGATGACCGCAGCGCTGCGGGCTGTTCCCGGAAGGTTGCTCGCCGAGATGTGGAGGGTTGTTCGGCTGTCAGGCCCGAAATCCCCGAACAACCCTCCACATGCCGGCGCGACCGCCGGTTCCTCGGCGTTGGGGACGGGCCGGCGACGGATGCCGCGGGTAGGAGACGAACCGTCGGTCCGGCGGACCGTCAGCCGGCCCGGGGAGCGGCGGCGGCCGGCAGCGGTGCCTGTTCCAGGTTCGTCAACCAGCGGTGCAGGTCGTGGGCGGTGGCGGCGGCGTGTTCGTGGAGCATCGACTGGTGGTCACCGGCCACGTCGAAACTGTCGTGGTCAAGGGTCCACTCGCTGGTCCAGGCCTGACCGGTGCCGGTGATGTCCTCGGTGACGGTGCGCCGGGGCAGCCGGGTGCCGGCCCGCACCAGCACGACCGGCGCGCACACGTCGCGGGGCCGCCAGTTCTCGAACAGGTCCAGGTAGGCTCCCTGGGCGGTGACCTGCGCCTCGGTCATCAGCGCATACGCCTGCTCGTTGACGGCGATGCCGCGCAGCTCGTCCTGGATATCACCTTCGGGGATGCGGTCGCTGGGCAGCCAGGTGTCCAGCAGCACGACGGCCGCCGGGCGCACGCCCCGTTCCTCCAGCGCGGACGCGATCGCGTGCGCGAGCCAGCCGCCGGAGGAGTAGCCGGCGAGCGCGATCGGACGGTCCGGAAACGACGCCGTGATCGTCTCGACGTGCCGGGCGACGACGAGGTCGGCGGTGGCGGGCAGCAGCTCGCCGTCGCCGAACCCGGGATGTGCCAGGGCGTGGACGTCCCGGCGTCCGTGCAGGTGCAGGGCGAGCCGGGCGAAGGTGTGCGGCCCGGACGGCGCCACCATCGACGGCAGGCAGAGCAGTGCCAGCGGCGCCGACCCCGAGGCCAGGCGCACCGGCCGTCCGGGTGCCCCGAACCCGCCGACAGAGGTGCACACCGGCCGCAGCTTCGCCGCCGCCCGCAGTACCCCGACGCCCGCGGCGAACTTGCCGTCCGCGCAGGCCTGCCGGTACAGCCCCCGCACCCCGACCGCCTCGCCGTCCCAGGCCGGCGCGGCGGACGGAGCAGAGGACGGAGCAGAGGTGGCGGACGGAGCAGAGGTGGCGGACGGGGTGGCTGCGGCCAGGGTGGCGAGGTGGGCGGCGAGGTCGATGACGGTGGGATGTTCGAACACGGCCTGGGTGGTGAACGCGAGACCGGTGGCCGCGACCAGCCGGCGCCGCAGCTCCACCGAGGCCAGCGAGTCGAAGCCGAGTTCGAGGAAGCGCCGGGACGGATCGAGTTCGTCGGGCGAGTCGTGACCGAGAACGTCCGCCGCCTCGGCCCGCACCAGCTCCGCCAGCTCGCGCCCGGCAGGCACCGCCGCGCCGCGGTGCTCCGCGCGACCGCCGGCCCCGCACCCCCCGACGCCGGGAGGTCGTGCGCAACCGCGGCTGGCCGTCGCGGGCAGGGGTAGCGCGGCAAAGAAGCGGGAGTCGCGGGCCGCGGTGATCGAGGGCAGGAACCGGTCCCAGTCGACGTCGACGACCGTGATCGTTGATGTCCCCGGACCCGGCCCGGCGAGCGGGCCCGGACCGAGACCGAGACCGGGACCGGGACTAAGGGCAGGGCCGAGGGCGGCGACGAGGGTGGTGGACGCCGGGGCCGGCGGGAGGGGACGCAGGCCCCGGCGGGTCAGGTGGTCGCGCAGGGCCGGTTCGGCGCCGATGCCGGCGCCGGCCCAGGGACCGTAGGCGACGCTGGTGATCCGACAGCCGCCCGGGTTGGCCCGCCCGGCCAGGCCGTCCAGGTAGGCGTTGGCGGCGCTGTAGGCGGCCTGGTTGCCGCTGCCCCACACGGCGGCGATCGACGACACCAGCGCCAGGTCGGTGACGGTGGCGCCGGCGGGGGTGGCGAGCAGGCGATCGAGGGCGACGGCGCCCGCGACCTTCCCGGCGACGACCTCGGCGATCTCGTCCAGGGTGAGGTCGGTCAGCGCACGGTTCGGCCCGACGACGCCGGCGGCGTGCACGACCGCGGTCACCGGCGAACCCGCGTCCGCGTGGCGGCGCAGCAACCCGGCGAGGGCCGACTCGTCGCCCACGTCGCAGGCCTCGGCCGTGGCCTGAACGCCGAGCGCGGTGAGCTCGGCGACAAGCTCCGTCGCGCCGGGACTCGCCGGGCCCCTACGGCTGGCCAGCACCAGTCGTCCGGCTGTGTGCTGGGCGAGAGCCCGGGCGACCTGCGCGCCCACGGCACCGGTTCCACCGGTGATCAGCACGGTTGCCGTCGCACGCCCCGCCCGACCCGGCTGCGCTCCCACCACCGGCTGCGGTCCCGCCGCCGGCATCGGCCCAAACGGTGCCCGTTCGTCGTCGGGTACCGGTCCCAGCCGCGGGACGCGCAGCCCCGATGGCCGGGCGGCGTACTGGTCCTCGTAGGCGCCCGGGACAGTACCGGCACCGGGGCTGCCTCCCGCAGCCGGAACACCAGCAGCCGGAACACCAGCGGTCAGGGCACCAGCGGTCAGGGCACCAGCGGTCAGGGCGACGCCGAGCCACAGCAGCGACTGGTCGTCGACGTCGTGCTCGTCCCGTCCGCGCAAGGCGGGGTCGAGCCGGCTGGCGGGCAGGTCGATCAGGCCGCCCCAGGTACGCGGTTGTTCCAGGGCGAGGGTGCGCCCGAGGCCCCAGATCATCGTCTGGTCGGGTCGGGTCACCGGATCGTCGTCACCGGTGGCGACGGCGCCGGTGGTGATCATCCACAGTGGGATGTCCGACGGCGTGTCGGCCAGGGCCTGCGCGCAGGCGACGGACAGGGCGAACCCGCGGGACAGTCCCGGATGGTCCGGGTGGGGGGTGCCGTCCAGGGCGAGCAGGGAGAGCACCCCGCTGATCGGCGTCTCGCCAGTGGTCCGGTCGGCGCCGCGGCGCTCGGCCAGGCGGGTGGCGATCTCGTCGCGGTCGGCCCGCTCAAGCTGGATCACCTCGCTGCCCCCGAGCCGTTCAAGCACCCAACCCAGCCGGCTGACCAGCGCCGGTTCCACGCCGCTCGGCGGGACGAGCACCCACCAGCGTCCCCTGGGGGTTTCGCCGGTGGCGGCACCGACCGGGCTCGGCGGGACGGGCCGCCGGCGTGGGCCGATGCCGGCATGCGCGGTGAGCACGGCGGTGACGTCGGCGTCGGCGAGCGCCTGCCAGACGGTGCGGTAGTGCCATCCGGACGTCGCGGCGCCGGCAGGCCACGAGCCCGCCGGCAACGGACCCGCCGGCAACGGACCCGCCAGCCCGGACCTCGGCGCCGGAACCCGAGCATCGGCTGTGGCCACAGCGCTCACCTGGACGGCAGTGCTCACCTGGACGGCAGCGCCCACCTGGACGGCAGCGCCCACGGGGCGAGCGGAACCGGCGGGGTCGTCGAGCCAGTGACGGCGGCGCTGGAAGGGGTAGGTGGGCAGGTCGACCAGGTGGCCGCGGTGGCCGAGGACCGCCCGCCAGTCGACGTCGAGGCCGTGGCAGTCCAGACCGGCGACCGCGGCGAGCAGCGTGTCGGTCTCCGACCGTCCCGTGCGGGCCGTCGCGACCGCCAGCGGCGCCCGGCGCCCGGCACCGGCACCGGCACCGGCGACCGCGTCGTCGCCAGCGTCGTCCACGAGGGTCGCCGGGACGAGGGGGGTGAGGATCGCGTCGGGGCCGAGTTCGAGGTAGGCGTCGGTGCCTTCGGCGGCGAGGCGACGCAGGGCGGCGGCGAACTGCACCGTGCCGCGGGCCTGGCGGGCCCAGTAGTCGGGGGTGCGCAGCGACGCCGGGGCGAGCTCGCCGGTGAGCGTCGACACGATCGGGATGGTCGGCTCGTGCCAGGTGAGGTCGGCGGCGACCGCGCGCAACGGCGCCAGCATGCCGTCCAGGTGCGGGGAGTGGAAGGCGTGGCTGGTGGTGAGCCGGCGGGTGGCCACGCCCCGGGCGGCGAAGGTGGCGGCGAGGTGCTCGGCGGCGCCGGCGTCCCCGGCGATGACGACGGCGGACGGCGCGTTGACGGCGGCGAGGGTGACCCGTCCGGCGTGCTCGGCCGGTGCGGCGGCCAGGGCCGCGCGCACCTCGTCGGCGCCGGCGCGGATCGCGATCATCGCACCGCCGGGCGGGCAGGCCTGCATGAGCCGGCCGCGGGCGGCGACCAGGCGGACGGCGTCGTCGAGCGTCCAGACGCCGGCGACATACGCGGCGACGAGCTCGCCGATGGAGTGCCCGGCCAGCAGCGCCGGACGCACCCCCCAGGAGGTGACCAGCCGGAACAGCGCGGTCTCGTGGGCGAACAGGGCCGGCTGGGTGTACTCGGTGCGGTCCAGCAGGGCCGCCGCGGGCGAGCCGGCCGGGGCGAACATCACCTCGAGCAGCGGACGGTCCAGGCCGGCGTGGGCGTCGAACCGGGCGGCGATCTCGTCGAGGGCGGCGGCGAACACCGGAAACGCCTGGTGCAGCTGTCGGCCCAGCCCGGGACGCTGGCTGCCCTGGCCGGTGAACACCATCGCGAGCCGCGTCGTGGCCCCGGGCACGCAGCTGTCGCGCACGATGGCCGGCCCGCTCCGCCCGTCGGCGAGCCGCCCGAGCGCCGCCACCAGCGGCGCAGGCCCCACGGCCGGTCGGCCCGGCGCCCCGGCGGGGGGGATGGGCGGGGTGGTGACGAGCACGGCCCGGTGTTCGAACCGGGACCGTCCGGCGAGGGTGTGGGGGACGTCGACCAGTTCGAGCTC
>NZ_JAMQQG010000039.1 GCF_023716925.1 Frankia sp. R82 | reverse complement strand
GGGCTGCGCCGCCGCGGCGAAGGGCCGCAGCGCGGCGGGGCCGGCGAGGTCGAGAGCCGATTGGCCGGCGGTACTGATCGCCCGGCCCAGGGCGGGGTCGCCGGCCGGCCGGGCAATCAGCGCGTCGAGTAGCGGCGCGAGGGTCATGAGCCTGTCCCTGTGCCTCTCCGGAACGGTGCATCTCAGGGGCGGTGCATCTGAGGGGCGGTGCGCCTCGAAAACTGGCGGCGTGACGTACACCCACACGCGACGCGAGAAGTCGGCCGGGACGCCATATCCAGCGTACGACAGATGGGCGACGGCGGTCGGGGCGCCCACACGGCACCGACCCACCAGAGGGCGCGTCCAGGGACAGATCGACGTACAGTCGACTCCCCTGGCGACCAGCCGGCCGCCCGGCACCGACACCGAGGCTGGGGGCGAGTTGTCCACCACGCGCCGCAACGTTTCGGGATCGGGCGCGGGCCGCGGTGACGTCCACCAGATCGGAGAGGTCGCCGAACAGGTCGGCCTGTCGCTGCGCACCGTGCGGTACTACGAAGAGGCGGGCCTGCTCGCGCCGGTGGGGCGGACTGTGGGCGGGTTCCGTCTCTACGATCGCGACGCGATCGAACGGCTGCTGCTCATCCGAAAAATGAAGCCGCTGGGTTTCACACTCGAGGAGATGCGGGCGCTGCTGCGCCTGCGGGACGAGCTTGCCACCCCCGGCCTTGCCGCCGAGGCCCGGGCCCGGCTGCGGGAGCGGTTGGCCACCTGGGTCACGCTCGCGGAGCAGAAGCTGTCCTCGCTGCGTGAGCAGGTCGATGTGGCCGAGGCGTTCGTCGGCGGTCTGCACGACGATGCGGAGCGCAGCGGCGCCTACTGATCTGACGGTTCCACGGGACGTCCCGCTGCGGGGATCAGCGCCAGAGCCGCTGGTAGGTGGCAGCGGATGCCGGATTGAGGTTCGGGTCGACCAGGGATGAGCGGACGTTGTCAGGCTCCGCGTCAGAGAAGTAAGCCTCGTAGGCGAGGATGTCGGCGTTGCGGAAGAACGTCTCGTACATTTTCTGGACGTAGACGGGATTGTCCCCGCCGGCGGCGCCCGACCGACCTGCCTTGCTGCCCTGCTGGCTGACCACTCCCCACTCCGGCACGGAGAACAGCTTGTTGTGGGTGCGGGCAAACGTGATCACCTGGCAGAGCCCGGCATCGCCGTTGCACTGGTCGTCGAAGGCAGCCGCAGTGGGGCTCGGTGGATACTGGTCGTAGCTGTCGACCCCGATGACATCGACATACTGATCGCCCGGATAGAGGTCGAATGCTCCGACCGGGGTGGTCGACCCGTGCGCGTTGAGGTTCCAGTCGATACGGACCGTGGGGCTCGTGGCCTTGATTGCCGCAGAGGCGTGGCGGAAGCACTGGATCCAGTGCTGCGGATCCGTCGCGGCCCAGGCGAACCACAGCCCGTTGAACTCCCAGCCGAGCCGGACGAACGAGTCGCCCCGTCCCTGGGCCACCAGCCAGCGGCCGAACTTCCGCCAATAGCTGTCATAGGCGCCGGCCGCACAGCTGACCAGGTTGCCCTTCTGCGGACCGGAATCCGGAAACAGCGGCTGTGTGATCACCCAGGTCCCGGTGAACCCCGCGAAGGTCGCTGTGTTGTGCCCGATCCACGGGCTGGTGATCGCGTTCCAGCTGCCACGCCCGGTGTACATGATGACCACGTCGTTGGGCCGGCCCCGAAAGTCCGCCCAGGTGTTCGCCTGTTCGAGCGAGTGCGCGGCCACCCCGGTCGGGAACAGCCCGGTGGTCGTCGCCCGGGCCACCCGCGGCACGGTGGAGACCGGGAGCTGCGGTGTGGGGGCGGGTTGCGCGGTCGGTACCACGCCCCCCACGGGCGCGGATGCGCCTGCGGCCGTGGGTACCCCGCGTTCGGACGGTACAAGCACCAGCGCGATGCCTGCGGCCAGCGCCAGCACCGCGGCGACCGCAACCGCGATGACCGGCAGGTTCGGGATACGGCTGGCCCCGCCCCAGTGCGCGGTGATCCATCCAGTCGCCCTGGACCACCGCGAACGCGGCCCGGCCGGATACCGGCCCGCGCCCGGGTCCACAGGGCGCGCGGGACTGGCATCGCGTGGGAAACGGTTCGGTCGCGGTGACAGCGGTTCGGCCGGGTAGGGACGAGCACCCGGGTCGTGCGGGTCAAGGTTCGGGGCACGGCGGGACCGGTCGGGGTTGCGGCGGGAGGTGCCGGGCCAGTAAAGAATCCCGGTGTCCTCGACGCTGGCCTCGGGTGGCCCGGCCCGTCCCCGGGGTGCGATCCGGCGGACGTCGAACAGCGCCGTGCCCTCGTCCGTCCAGTCCGGTCGCGGGCGCGGATCGACCGACCGGTCGCGGACCCGCGATTCGTCGGAGGCCGGTAGGGGTGTCAACGGGACGCCATGTCGGCGGTGGGCGGAGTGTCCCGCGGGACCGTCGGGGGGCGGCTCATCCGACCAGGAGCGCTCGTGCATACGCACCACCCCAGATCGTGTTCCTCGACCCGACAACACCGTTCTGCCCGGCCGGCCCACGGGCCCTCGCCCATCCAGTTGTGACGGACGAACCGTAACAACACCCTACGAACAGCGATGGCAGCAGCCTCGGCTCGTCACCTACCGCAACAGGCAATCGGCACCCCCCTGCGCATGTGTCCTCCCAGAGATGACGCCGGGACCCGCGGGTCCGTTGCCACCGCGGTCCGAATCCGGTCAGTGTGCCCGCGGCCGGCAGGAGGCTGACCACGGGCGGGAGGAGCTGGCCGGTAGGTGGGGGGTCGTACGGTACCGTTGCGGCGAAAGTACCGGGGGCCCGAAAGCAGGTGGTCCGCCCGCCGACCTGCCCCTCCAGCTGCCGCGGGCGGCCGGGCGCCCTGTCGCGGGCGGTGCCTGCGCCCATCCGCCCCGCCGCGGCCCGACCGGGGCACGAGCACGGGAGACGCAACAGTCGTGAGCACCGACAGCGCACAGCGCACCGAATCCGTAGACCCTGCCGACATCCCCGTCGTCATCCTCTGCGGAGGCATGGGGACGCGCCTGCGGGAGGCGAGCGAGAAGCTGCCCAAGCCACTGGTGGACATCGGCGGCAAGCCGGTGCTGTGGCACATCATGAAGACCTACGAGCACTACGGATTCCGCAAGTTCGTCCTGTGTCTCGGCTACAAGAGCGACCTGATCAAGAACTACTTCCTCGCCTACCGCGAGCAGGTCGCCGACTTCACGCTCACTCTCTCGGACGACCACACCCCGCGCTTCCACAACACCGTGGGCGACGAGAAGTGGGAGGTCACCTTCGCCGAGACCGGGCTGCTCACCGGCACCGGCGCCCGGCTACGCCGGGTCGCGCAGTACTTGACCGGCCCGCGCTTCATGCTCACCTACGGTGACGGCGTCGGCGCCATCGATGTCGGCGCGGTGCTGGCCGACCATCAGGCCAGTGGTCGCATCGGCACCGTCACCGGCGTGCGCCCGTCGAGCCGCTACGGCGAGCTCGAGACCGACGGCAACAAGGTCAGCCTGTTCGCCGAGAAGCCACCGCAGACTGGCTGGGTCAGCGGTGGGTACTTCGTCTTCGAGCGCGAGTTCATCGACAAGTACCTCGACGACGACCCGTCCCTGCTGCTGGAGCGGCACCCGCTGCAGCAGCTGGCCCGCGACGGCGAACTCACGCTGCACACCCACGAGGCGTTCTGGATGGGTATGGACACCTTCCGGGACTGGACCGAGCTCAACCAGCTCTGGGACTCCGGCACCGCGCCGTGGCGCGTGTGGGCCGACTGACGATGAGCCCCGATCCCGGCGCCTGGCTGCATGGCCTGGTCGCCGACCTGCTTCCACCGATGCGCAGCATCACCGGTGAGGGGGTGCGCACCACGCTGCGCACCGTCGCGCGGGCGCTCGGGCCGGAGGTCCCGCTGACCGTGCACGAGGTGTCCAGCGGGACACCGGTGCTCGACTGGGTGGTGCCCCGTGAGTGGAACGTCGCCTCCGCCCGGCTGATCGGGCCGGACGGCAAGACCGTCGTCGACGTGGCCGACAACCCGCTGCACCTGCTCGGGTACAGCACTCCGGTACGGGCCCGGCTGGGGCTCGACGAGCTGCGCCCACACCTGTTCTCGATGCCCGACCGGCCGGACTGGGTGCCCTACCGGACGTCGTACTACAACGAGAACTGGGGCTTCTGCCTGACCGACCGACAGCTGAGCGCGCTGCCGGACGGCGAGTACGAGGTCGAGATCGACACCACGCTCACCGATGGTTCTCTCACCTACGGTGAGATCGTGCTGCCGGGAGAGACCACGGACGAGTTCCTGATCACCACGCACACCTGCCACCCGGCGATGGCCAACGACAACTGTTCGGGCATCGCCACGGCGGTCCTGCTGGCCAGGGAGCTCGCCGTGGCCCCGCGGCGGCACACCTTCCGGCTGCTGTTCATCCCGGGCACGATCGGTTCGATCACCTGGCTTGCCCGCAACCGGGACACCGTCGATCGCATCCGGCACGGTCTGGTGCTGACCGGTCTCGGGGACCGTTCCGACCCGACCTACAAGCGCAGCCGGCGGGGGAACGCGGTCGTCGACCGGGCCGCCGCCGTGGCCCTGGCCGAAGGCGGTCGGCCGCATCGGATCGTCGACTTCTCGCCCTACGGGTACGACGAGCGGCAGTTCTGCTCGCCCGGCTTCGACCTCCCCGTCGGCCGGTTCGGCCGTGGCCAGCACGGCGAGTACCCGCAGTACCACACCAGCGCGGACGACCTGGACTTCGTCACGCCGGAGTCACTCGCCGACTCGTATGCCCTGCTCCGCCGCATTGTCACGATCTGCGACCAGAACCGGACCTGGTACAACACCGCGCCCTACGGGGAACCGCAGCTCGGCCGGCGCGGGCTGTACCGGGCGATCGGCGCGACGATGAACCGTCAGGCGGTCGAGATGGCCCTGCTGTGGGTCCTCAACCTCGCGGACGGCACCCGCAGCCTGCTCGACATCGCCGAGCGAGCGGATCTGCCCTTCGACACGATCGCCGAGGCCGCCGCCGCCCTGGCCGGCGCCGATCTGCTCGCCGAAGGCCGTCCCACAGTCGAGGTGAGCGGTGTCTGACCGTGGCGGTCCAGTCTGGACGATCGTGCTGGCCGCTGGCGGCGGGACCCGTTTCGGCGGGCGCAAGCAGTTCTTCCATCTCGGCGGCGAGCCGCTGGTCGCCCACCCGGTCCTGGCTTCCTGGCCGGCCAGCGACGGCATCGTCGTGGTGCTGCCGGACGGCCCGGGCTGGGTGGCTCCGCCGGGGGTTCGGGTGGTGTCCGGCGGGGCCACCCGGGCCGAATCCGTGCGGGCGGGGCTCGCCGCGGTCCCGCGGGACACCGCCATCATCGTGATCACGGATGCCGCCCATCCGCTGGCCAGCGCCGAGCTGTACCGGCGGGTCGTCGCCGAGGTCCGGGCCGGGGCCGACGCGGCCGTGCCCGGGCTGCCGCTCACCGAGGTCGTCAAGGCGGTCCAGCCCGAGCCCGGGGGTGCGCTGGTAGCCGGGGCGTCGCTGGTGCGCGAGACCCACCGGCTGGTGCAGACCCCGCATGCCTTCCGCGCCGAACTGCTGCGCGCCGTGCACGCCGGCGCCCCCGAGGCGGTCGAGGACTCGGCGATGGTCGCCGCGGCGGGTGGGCGCATCGTCGTCGTGGCGGGGGAACCCGCCAACATCCATGTCACCACGCCGGACGAACTCGCCATGGCCCGGCTGCTGCTCACTCACGTACGTACGTTGCGTTCCGAAGGGGAACCCGATGAGTTCGGTACTGGTCGAGTCCGCGCTGTCCGATGACGAGCGGCGGGCCAAGCTCTACCAGGGCGACCTGTTCGTCTACGCCCCGAAGCCGGCGACGCGCGAGTTCGTCGAGTTCAGCCGGGCGCTGATCCGGGACGCGTTCGGCGAACTCGACCCGGAGACCGCGCAGCACCACATGCCGGTGGAGGACTTCGCCGCGCTGCTCGCCGAGCTCAAGCCGCGGTTCATCCACCATCCGACCTGCAAGGAGCTGCTGCCGGCGATCCTCGCCGAGCATGGCTGCGATCTCGCGAAGACCTACTTCGACGTGCCGCGGCTGCGCACCTCGACGTCCGACGACTATCTGACCTCCGGCATCGCGTACGCGTTCCACCCGCACCGCGACACCTGGTATTCGGCGCCGTTCTGCCAGCTCAACTGGTGGATGCCGATCTTCGACATCGTCCCGGAGAACGGGCTGGCCTTCCATCCGCGGTACTTCGCGCAGGCCGTCGCGAACGGTTCGCGGGACTACGACTACTACGAGTGGAACGCCAAGAACCGCGCGAACGCTGCCCAGCACATCAAGTCGGACACCCGGAAGCAGCCGAAGCCCGAGGAGGAGGTCGAGATCTTCCCGCAGACCCGGGTGGTCGCCCCGTCCGGTGGCATGCTGATCTTCTCCGGCGCCCAGCTGCACTCGTCCGTGCCGAACAACACCGGACGTACCCGGTTCAGCATGGACTTCCGCACAGTGCACCTCGACGACGTTCTGAACCACGTCGGTGCGCCGAACGTCGACTCCGAGTGCACCGGTACCACGATGCGGGACTACCTGCGTGGCACCGACCTCGCCCGGATCGACGAGCAGACCTGTCTGAGCTACGACACCGCGCCCCCGCGCGAGGACGCCGTGCTGGTCTTCCCGGGTCAGGCGTGACGAGCTTCGCCGGGCACGTGGCGGTGGTGACCGGGGCGACCAGCGGGATCGGTCGGTCCATCGCCCTGCGCCTGGCCGCCGACGGCGCCACCGTGCACGCCCTCGGCCGGGACCAGGAGCGCCTCGACAGCCTCGGCAAGAAGGCCACCGGCCCGGGCACGCTGGTGCCGATCCGGCTGGACCTCACCGACGACGCCGCCGTGACCAGCGCGGTCGAGCTGATCCTCGAGCAGCACGGCCGGGTGGATCATCTGGTACACAGCGCCGGGGCGTACAGCAGTGCCCGGGTGGACGCGGCCACCCTGACCGAGCTCGACGCGCAGTACGCCGCGAACGTGCGCGCCCCCTATGCGCTCACCCAGCGACTGCTGCCGGCGCTGCGGGTGGCCGGGGCGGACGGCGGCGCCGATGTGATCATCGTCAACTCGACGCAGGGTCTGCGTGCCGGCGCCGGGACCAGCCAGTTCGCCGCGACCCAGCACGCCATGCGCGCCTTCGCCGACAGCCTGCGTCAGGAGATCAACGCCGACGGCATCCGGGTCGCCACGATCCACCTGGGACGCACGGCCACCCCGCGACAGGAGACGATCTTCGCTCGGGAGGGCCGTGCCTACACACCGGAGCTGCTCCTGCAGGCCGACGACGTCGCCGATCTGGTCGCCTACCTGATCGGTCTGCCGCCCACCGCGGAGATCACCGAGCTGCACCTGCGGCCGGCCAAGAAGAGCTACTGAGCCGCCCGGGGCCTGCGAACGCGCCAGAGTTCACAGGCCCCGGGGGAACTATGTTGGATGATGCCCGCCGGATGACGACGGACGGTCATGGGTCCGCGACCATTTGGCCATGAATACCTGGTCTCGACCGTCCGGCAGGAGCCGAACAGGGGCCCGTTAGACTTGCTCCCTGGACGGCTACCGGTCGCAAGCGTCGGAAACGGGAGACGGGAGACTCGTGGTCACCACCACCCTCACGACCAGAATTCCGCGGTCGTGGGTGATCCCGTCCCAGGCGGCGGGCAGCAGCCGAGCAGTCAACGAGGCGACACTGCGCGTGCTGACCGTCCTGATGTTCTGCGAGATCTTCCTGCAGCGGCTCGCGCTGCCGGTCGGAGCCTCGCAGGTGCAAATCATTCTGCCGATCACCTACGTCTGCCTGGCCATCATGCTGTACCGCGGCGGGCTCTCGCGGAACACCGGGCGGATGACCGGCTACCTGGTGGCAATGGCGGGCTGTTCGCTGTCGGCGCTGGTGTGCTTCCTGCGGCAGAAGAACGACACGTCCTTCACCTCGCTGCTGTTGCTGCTGGCGACGTACGTCCCGTTCATCTACGGTCTGCGCCCAGCGGACGCGCGCGCCCTGCTCCCCCGGATGCTCGACCGCTTCCTCATCATGATCACGGTGTTGGCGGGGCTGGCCCTGTTCCAGTTCGCCATTCAGCTCGTCGGCGTGCCCTACACCGATGTGGTGAAGGACATCGTGCCGTCGAACCTCCTGATGCACGGCTTCAACACGTCCTACCCGGTCCAGTACGGATCTTCGCTGTACAAGTCGAACGCCTTCATCTGCCTGGAAGCGTCGTTCTGCTCGCAGTTCCTTGGCTTCGGAATCGTCGTCTGCGTGCTGCGCGGCGGCCACTGGTGGCGGCTCCCGATGCTCGTCCTGGCAATCCTGAGCACCGTGTCCGGAACCGGTCTGCTGCTGCTGGCCTGCGCTGGTGTGCTGCTGGCGGTGCACAAGGGCGCGAAGTTCGCGCTGAGCGCGCTGGTCGGGGTCAGCCTCATCGTTCTGATCGTCAGTTTCACCCCGGCGTCGAGCATCTTCGCGGCCCGGGCGACGGAGACGTCCTCGTCCACCTCCAGTGGCAGCCTGCGCTTCGTGCAGCCCTATCAGCGGACCTGGGACGCGCTCGGCAAGGACCCGCTGACCGTCGTGTTCGGAACCGGCCCCGGCTTTGCGGACCGCGACGCCAGCGCCTTTTTCAACCGCACCGGCCTGCCGCTGAACTATGCCCTGGTGCCCAAGCTGGTGCTGGAATACGGCGTGCTCGGCACTGTGGTGTTCCTCAGCTTCATCGTGGCCATGTTCGTGCGCGGCTCGCAGTCGTTCGTGCTCTCCGGGTCAGTGTTGATTTTCTATACTGTGCTGTCCGGCGGTCTGCTGGCGCCGGTGGTCACCGGGCTCGGGCTGCTGCTCGTCGCCTGGTTCACGGTGACTCCGCAGGACGCGACCCAGGCACGCGCCGACAGCGCTGGCCCCGCACCTCCACCCTCCCAGCGCAGGGCTCACGCGGGCGTCTGAGGCGTCTGGCTCCGGGCCCGGGCGCACAGCCGCGAAAGGCGGAACTCCCGTGACCGAAGCTGTGGACCGCGCCTCCGTAGTCGACGACTATCTCGTGCGCGCCCTCGCCATCGAGGACGATGCCCTGCGGGCGGCCCGGGCCGCCAGCCACGCCGCCGGCCTGCCCGCGATCGAGGTGACCGCCAACCAGGGTGCGCTGCTGTCGCTGTTCGTCCGGCTGGTCGGCGGACGCCGCGCGCTGGAGGTCGGCACGCTCGGCGGCTACTCGGCGATCTGGCTGGCCCGCGGCGTTGGCAAGGGCGGGCAGGTCGTCACCCTCGAGATCGAGCCGAAGCATGCCCAGGTCGCGCGGGCGAACGTCGACGCAGCCGGAGTCGGGGAGAACGTCGAGATCCTGCTCGGCCCGGCCGCCGACTCGCTGGACACGCTGGCCGCCACCGGCGGCGAACCGTTCGACCTGGTCTTCCTGGATGCCGACAAGCAGAACAACGCCCGCTACCTGGCCGCCGCGCTGCGCCTGACCCGCCCGGGCAGTGTCATCGTCATCGACAACCTGGTCCGTGGCGGCGGCGCTCTGGCGGCCGCAGAGGGCACCGAGGGCCCGGCTGCCGCCGGTGCCGAGGAGCTGCTCGCTCTCGTCCGCGACGAGCCCCGTCTGACCGCCACCGCGGTGCAGACCATCGGTGGCAAGGGCTGGGACGGCTTCCTGCTCGCCCAGGTCAGCTAACGGGTCAGCTAACGGCCACGCGCAACAGCCCCGCCCCGACGTCGTGGTGGACGTTGGGGCGGGGCTGGGCGAGCTGACTAGCGGGCGGGGCGGGCGTAGCGGTCGGTGGGCTCGGTGTCCATCGGGCTGCCGCCGCGACCGCCCGACGCGCCGTCGTTGACCGGCGAGCTCGAGGTGATCGACTCGACCGAGGAGCGCCGTTCGGGGGTGGTCGTGGTGACGCGGCGGATGCCGGTACGGCCGTCATGGACGACCCCGACGACCCGTTCGGCGAGTGCCGGCCAGTCCCGCGGGACCTGCTCGAGCTCCTTGAGGTGCGTCTCCGGCGAGGTGATCACCACAACGGCGTCGGCCTGGATCGCGGAGGCGGCCGTCATCGGCAGCTCGGCCAGCGCCGAGGTGACCAGGATGACGAGGTCGACGACGGGGGCCCGGTCGGCCAGGATCGGCGCGAGGCCGCCGGGGCGGGCTGCCCGGGCCGTCGAGACCCGGTTGTACAGGATGTGGCCACGCCCGGTGCCCGAGGAGCGGGCCAGGCAGGTCGGATCGTGCGCCCAGCGGGGCAGCT
Source organism: Frankia sp. R82 (assembly GCF_023716925.1). Taxonomy (GTDB): domain Bacteria; phylum Actinomycetota; class Actinomycetes; order Frankiales; family Frankiaceae; genus Frankia. The sequence continues at coordinate 27,921 of NZ_JAMQQG010000039.1, read as the reverse complement.
CCGCGGAGGTGGCCCGCGGCAGGCCCTCGAGCGACGCGCGCACCTCCGAGGACGGCGACGTGTCGATGATCAGCACGACACCCTGGTCGTCGGACCAGGCGGCGGCCACGGAGGACACCAGGTCCGCGGTGAGGTCCCCGCGCGATGCCGGGGTGAACGCCACCACCTTGCTGGTCGGCGACATCACCGCCGACATCGCCGACACCAGCGTCTCGGCCGCGCTGGCCGTCGTGCGCCCGGGCTCGATCGCGGCGATCAGCGGCACGCCCAGCGCGTCGGACGGGTTGTGCGGGTCAAGAATCGTCGGCCGCCGCTGGTACATGATCCACACGGCCAGCACGGAGAGCAGCAGACCCACGATCGCCGCAACCAGCGTGTTGCGCAGCAGGCCCGACGCACCCTGCCCGTTGGACACCGGCGGCTCCGCCAGCTTGATGGCGCTGCTTCCGAGCGCCACGGTCCGCTGGGCCTTGGCGATATCAGAGTTCAGCCCCGACAACTGGGTGTTGATATCAGCCGCGTCGGTGCCCGGCGTGCCTGTCGTCTGCAACCCCTGCAGCTTTGTCGTCAGCTGCGTTCGGAGATTGATCATTTCGGTGAGGCTCGTCTGGGTGCTACTGGTCAGCAGGGTGCTGTACGCCGTCTCGGCCGATTTCACCAGGGCGACCGCATCGGCCTGGGACGCACCCGTGCCGCTGATCGTGAAGAAGTAGCCCGAATCGGAGGGCGTGGTCGTCAGCCGGCTCGAGACGTCACCCTCGGTGACCTTAAGCTCCTTGGCGATCTGTGCGACGGCGGCGGAGGACTGGGCGAACTGCGCCTGGGTCTGCACGTAACGGACCACGTCGACGGAGCTCACACCGAGCGAGTCCTGGTCCGTCGACAGGAAGATCCGGGCGCTGGCCGTGTAGGACGCGGTCTGCGCCTTGGAGTAGATCGCCGCGAGCGCAGCGAAGATCACCACGATGATGCCGATGATCATCAGTCGCGGCTGGATGATTTTGAACAGTGACGGCGCGGACGGGGCCCGGCTGGTCTCGCCACTCGTCTGTGCGTTGCGGCTCATGACCCGCTCACCCCGATCTGGGGACGAGGGGCACCCGCCCGCACACGGATCGAAGCGCCGGCGGAACCCACCGGCAGCTCCGGCAGGACGTGAAGCGGACTCAATGTAGCCCCCCAGAGGAGCATCCGGCTGACTGCCGGACCCACGGTCGAGATCTGACGAACCAATGTGCGAGCCTAGCCGATAGCGGATAGTAAACGGTCATAGCTACAACTGACGCAATGCTGTCGTTCAGGATCAGTGCCGGCCACGCGATGAACCGGACCCATCCCTTCCCTGCCAGGGGCCGGAACGCCGACCTGCCCCATCATCCACACGCGGCCGGCCACCCGGCGGTTCGGCCAGCCTGTCCCGCCCGACGGTGCGCCCCTGGACGCGGTCCCGCGGGACCGGATCCCGGGTCGATCTGGGATCCCGAGACCGCGAAAAGTCCCGGCGCAACTCTTCCGGGACGTCAGATTTGCGCACCTTCGTCCGAGTACTTCCCTCATTGTGCCGCCCAGCTTCCGCCGCCCGCAGCGCAGCCTGCTCCCCATCATGCTCGCGTCCGAGCCGGCGCAACAGAATGAACCACACCGGGGCAAGGCCCCAGAAGGCCAGGTTGAAACCGACAACGGCACCGCGCGCTTCGCCGACGAGCGCCCCAACAACCGGAAATCCCAGCAGGATCGGCGCGAAGGCGAGGTTGAGCCGAAATGTGATCTTGGTTTTGCCCAGCGCGTAGACCATGCAGGACGGTCCTACCGGCACCGCCGCCGCAAGGTAGTGCAGGATCGACAGACCCAGGATGCCTTTCACCCCGGGCCAGCTGTCTCCCAACAACGACTGCCCATAACGGTCCGGCAGGAACAGGAAGATCAGACTCCAGGCCACCCCCACCCCGAGGACCAGCCCGGTCAGGGCATAGGCGGCCCGTTCCCGGGCCCGCACGTCCATGGATGTGCGCCGGGAGAACTCCGGCAGCGCAAAACTCACCACGCCGACGCCGACGACGGTGATCGGGCCGAGCAGGGTGCGAGCGCCCTGCAGTGCGCCGATGGTGGCCAGCGACCCGACCGCGCCGATCAGCAGCATCGACGTCTGCAGCGCGCCCTGCACGGTCAGGAACTCCCCGGCCAGGTAGGCCGCGTCGGTCCGGTTCTCGGCAAACCAGCTGCCAGTGGCGCCGGGTGAGGGCCAGAATCCGGCCTGGACGACCCCGAGCAGCGCCGCGATCAGCGCGGACGCCCCCCAGGCCAGCAGCAACGGCGAGGCTTCGGTGACTCCGCGGTGCATCAGCAGCCAGATCCCGAGCAGCTGTACGAGCGCCCACACAATGTCGTTCACGAATGCCGCGGACGCGCGTCCTGTCGCGAAGAAGACATACCGCCAGGCATCCTGCAGCAGCAGCCCGGGCAACACGAGTCCCATCGCCGCCAGGGACGACCCCACCGCCCCGCCCACGCCAAGGCCGATCACGGCCAGCACCACCCCGATGCCCACGCCGAACACCAGCGACGCACCCGTCATCGCGGAGGCGGCGGAGCGCAGCGAGGCGGGCGACCCGGCGGTGTAGAACATGCTCAGTGGCATGCAGGTCGCACCCCGCGAAATACCGATAACCAACGCGAACAGCGTGTACGCGACCCCGAAGGCGCCGTACTCGACCCGGTCCACCTGATGGGCGATGAGAAACGAGATGGCGGCGTTCGTCGCGCTGGAGACCCCCTGGTCGGCCAGCGTCCACATCGCCTTCGACCGGGTGCCGCCGCCCACCGCGGCGTCCGCCTCCTGCGGCGCATCCTCGACCCCGCGGCCAGGACGGACGGCAGTGCCTGCGCGGATGGAGGTACCGCGCTCGTCCGCGTGGGCGAGCCCGGACGGGCCCCGGTTGCCGATGGGACGCCGTCCGCGGCGCTCGGGGGGGCGCGCGACGGCACCGCGGGACACCACCTGGGTGGCTTCGACGTCGGGCGGCGCGACCCGCAGCCGCTGGGTGTGCTCGGTGACGCGGCCCAGGGCAGTGGTGTGCTCGGCCTGTGCTCGGGCGGCCTGTTCGCGCGTGGCGTGCTCGGCCTGCAGTCGAGCCTGCAGGGCACTGAGATCCATCGTCGAGGTGATCGTGGCCGGTAGCGGCGCCGACCAGCGCGGCGCGACCGGCCGGGCGCGGGAGTGCACCGGCTGGTGTTGGCCCAACGCCGTCGTCGGCGCGCCCTGCCGCCCGGGTGTGGGTGGCGGTCCCGGCGATGCGGCAGGCGCCGGGACGGGCGGCCCGGTGGCCTGCGGCGAGGGAGTAGGCGAAGGCGCCGCGGGTGGTTGGCGAGCAGCCGGGTTGGAGGGTCCCGTCTGCCATGCCACGGGGGTCGGCATCGGCCGGGCACCAGCCACGGGCGATGGCCCGGCCGGGGCACCGGGCCCGGACGGAGTACCGGGATCGGGCCATGGGGAACGGCGCGGGGTGGTCGGATCTCGACCGACAGCGGGAATGCGGCCCATCCGGCGCCCGTCGCCGGGCGGCGGTGCGGGCCTGGGCGGCAGGACCGTGGAGACCTCGAAGCCCACGTACCCCGGGTCACGACGGCCGGGATCAGGTCTGGGCGGCGGCGAGTCGTCCTGATCCCAGTCGCCCACGTCGATGTCCGCCATGCTCACCCTTCCGGCCAGCGACGGTCCGCTGGCCGGGGGTCGACTGACGGGGGCAGACCCGACTCCACGATGTGGGTACCGCCTACAGCACTACCGGACGGGGCACCGGAACGATGAACCGGCCGCCGCGGGCGGCGTACTCGTCCTGCTGGGCCATGATCTCTTTCTTCACGTTCCAGGCGAGCAACAGCAGGTAGTCGGGCTGGCGCTCGAGCAGAACCGCCGGGTCGAGAATCGGCAGCCGAGCGCCGGGAATGTAGCGACCCTGCTTGTGGATGTTGCGGTCGACCACGAAGTCGATCAGGTCGGTCGTGATGCCGCTGGAGTTCAGCAGGGTCGCGCCCTTGGCGGCCGCGCCATAGGCGGCGATGGTCTTTCCCTCGGCCCGCAGCCCGCGCAGCAGCTCGACGAGATCCTGCTGGACCGCGCGAACGTCATCGCCGAACGTGGCGTACCGGTCGAAGGTGCCCAGGCCCGCCTCCCGCTCGGCGCCGAGCACTGCTTCGACGGAGGTGGCGGGTGCCGCGGCCGCGGCGTGCTGCATGCTCCAGCGCAGGGTTCCGCCGTGCAGGTCGGCGAACTCCTCGACCCCGACGAGCTCGAGGCCGTGGCGCTGCATCAGGGACTGCACCGCGATGGTGGAGAAGTAGCAGAAGTGCTCGTGGTAGACGGTGTCGAACTCGGTGTGCGCGAGCAGCGCGCCGACCCCGGGGTTCTCCACGTCGACCAGGCCGTCGTCGGCGAGCAGGATCCGGAAGCCCTCGACGAAGCTGTTGAGGTCGGGCACATGTGCCATCACGTTGTTCGCGATGATCACATCGGCCTTCAGGCCCTCGGCGACGAGCTGGCTGGCCAGCTCCGCGCCGAAGAACTCCTCCCGGGTGGGCACGCCGGCCGCACGGGCCGCGGCGGCCGGGCCCGGGGTCGGCTCGATGCCGAGCACCGGGATGCCGCGCTCGACGAACGCCTTCAGCAGGTAGCCGTCGTTGCTGGCGACCTCGACGACCAGGCTGTCCGGCCCGAGGTTGCGGCTGGCGATCAGGTCGATGACGTGCTTCTCCGAGTGCCGCACGAGCATGTCGGAGAACGACGAGAAGTACGGGTAGTCCGCGTCGAAGATCGCCAGTGCCGGGAGCTCATGGGTGAGCTGCACCAGGGTGCATGCCTCGCAGAAGCCGACCTCCAGCGGGAAGGACGGGTCGGTGGCGTCAAGACCGTCGGCGCGCACCAGACGGTTCGCGATCGGCGTGGATCCCAGCGAGAGGAACAACCGCGGGGCGGGCCCACCGCAGGACCGGCAGGCGGTGACGGGTGTGGCGGCCGGAGTTCCGGATGACATGCGCTCCCCTTGCACAGATGAGGACGAACGGCTGGGCGGGCCGGACGTGGTACCGCCACACGGTCCCGCGGGACCGCACGGCAGGGTGTCGGCGCCATCGTCCCCGTCCGCGTTGATTTTTGCAGGTCCGCCGGAAGGCGAGACAACGGGGGGCGACGGCGGCGACAACGTGGACGGGGTCAGGTGACGGAGCGGACACCGACCGGCTCGGCGGGTGCCGCGACCAGGTCGCCGGTGGCACCGTCCGGCAGCAGCCGCCAGGCACGGTCCTTGTCGGAGATGACCGACACGGGCAGCGGCCAGGCGATGGCCAGCCGCGGATCGTCGAAGCGCAGGCCACGGTCGTGTCCCGGGGTGAAGGGGACGTTCATCTGGTAGGTCGCCTCGGTGGCGTCGACCAGGGTCTGGTAGCCGTGGGCGAGGCCGGCGGCGATGAACAGCGCCCGGTGGTTGTCGGCGGACAGTTCCACCGCGACGTGGCGCAGGTAGGTCGGGGAGTCGGGCCGGGGGTCGACCACGACGTCGAGCAGCGCCCCCCGGGTGACCCGCACGAGCTTGGTCTCGCGGACCGGCTCGTCCGCCCAGTGCATGCCGCGGATGGTTCCTGCCGTGGCGTTGTACGCCACGCTGCACTGGGCGACCTCGACGGTGAGCCCCGCGGCGGCGAACTCCTGTGCGCAGAACGTCCGGGCGAACAGGCCGCGGGCGTCGGTGAACGCCTCGATGTCGACGATCCACACGCCGTCGATCGCGGTCGGCGTGACGATCATGGCGTCACGCCGGACGGCGCTGCCCAGAACAGGTCGGCGTCGAGCTGGCCCGAGCCGATCAGGTACTGCAGCTGCTTGAGCCGGGTGTGCCCGCGGCCGGTGAAGGTCTCCGCGTCGAGCTGGATGCGGGTGAACACCTCGTGCAGCTGCTGGGCGCCACGCAACGCGTTCCAGTCGCAGGAGAATCCGGGCAGAGTCGTGGCGATCTTGTCGAAGGACACCCGGTAGCTGCGGTTGTCTCCGCCGTTGTTCCCGAAGCTCAGCCGGCAGCCGGTGAAGACCGAGGCGACGGCGTCGGCGATCTCCTTGACCTGGTAGTTCTGCTCGCTGTCGCCAACGTTGAAGATCTGGTTGTGGATGACGTCGCGCGGCGCGGCCAGCACCGAGCGGATCGCCTTGGCGATGTCGAGGCCGTGCACCAGCGGGCGCCAGGGGGTGCCGTCGGAGGTCATCGCGATCTCGCCGGTGGTCCAGGCGACCCCGGCCAGGTTGTTGAGCACGATGTCGAACCGCTGCCGCGGTGATGCTCCGTAAGCGGTGGCGTTACGCAGGAAGGTCGGCGAGAACGTGTCGTCGGCCAGCGGGGCCACGTCCCGCTCGACGTAGACCTTGCACTCGGCGTACGGGGTCTGCGGGTTGACCGGCGAGGTCTCCGTGACGTCCGAGCCGGTGGCCACGCCGTAGACGCTGCACGAGGACATGTAGACGAATCGCGAGACCCCGGCCTGCTTCGCCAGGTTCGCCAGCCGCACCGACCCGACGTGGTTCACCTTGTACGTGACGTCCGGGGCGAGCGCGCCGAGCGGATCGTTGGACAGTTCGGCCATGTGCACGACGGCGTCGACGCCCTCGAGGTCCTCGACGGTGAGGTGACGCAGGTCCTTGTCGAGGGTCAACGGGGTTCGGTCGGTGCCCCGGTAGAGCCAGCCGTACTTGTAGTAACCGGTGTCGACGCCGATGACCTCATGGCCATCGCGCATCAGTTCGGGCGCGAGCAGGCACCCCAGGTATCCCTCAGTGCCGGTCACGAGCACCTTCATCCGCGAGTCCTCCCCATCTCGGCCGAGGCGGCGGGCGCCACCCGTTTCCGGGCTCAAACCGTACCGAGTGGCTCGCACCGCCGAGGCGCCGACGTCCCGTGGCCACTGCCCGCGACAGGCCTGCCGCCCGCCCGTGACCGTTTCCGGACCGGAGAACCCGTCAGGGGGACGCGGGACGCATCACGCGGGCCGGCGCGGCGAAGACGGTCGCGCCGGGCGGAACGTCGGTCATCACGATCGAGCCGGGGCCGATCTTCGCGTCATCACCGATCGTGATCCGGCCGATGAGGTGTACCGCGGGACCGAGTTCGACCCGGGCGCCGATCCGCGGCACGTCCTCGGGGGCGGCCGAACCCCCCGCGTAGCCGATGGTCAGGTTGTGCCGGACCGTGCAGTCGTCACCGATCTCGCAGTGCGGCGGGATCAGGATCGCCTGGTGGTGGCCGATCAGGACGCGCCGCCCGAGGCGCGCGGTGTCGGGCAGTTCCACGCCGTACACGTTGCGGATGACGAGGTTGTTCAGCATCTTGTACAGCACCGTCGCCGCCGCGCGCACCGGCCCGCCGCGGGAGCGCCGCCATTGCCCGAACCGGTAGACGGCGATGACGTGCAGGCCCGGATGGGTCAGCGCGCGGTAGTGCCGGTGGTAGTCCTCCCGCAGGATCTCCCGCAGGCCCAGCTCGCCGGCCGCACGGGTGTCAGCCGGCCGGGCGTCAGCCGGCACGGTGCAGCTCCTCGATGTGCCTTCGCAGATCGCCCACCGACGCGAAGCCGGCGAGCCGGTCGTCGGCGATCTGGATCGAGAAGTGACGCTCCACCGCGTAGATCAGGTTGATGTGCGCGAGCGAGTCCCATCCCGGCACGTCCGCGGACGTCATCGTGTCGGTGAGGACGAGGTCGTCGTCGGAGAAGATCTCGCGGAAGATCCGCTGAAGGTGGTCCTGCACCATCTAGCCGGGCACCTCTTCCATGTTGCGATCGGCTTCCATGTTGCGATCGGCTTCCAGGCTGCGATCGGCGGTGACGACCCGGATCAGGCTCCGGGACGCGTACGGTTCGGCTGTCCGGCGGCTCCACCAGGTGACGCCGGTGTCCCGCGGGACACCGGTCGGGTCGATCCGGGTGAAGCCGAGGCGGTCGTAAAGACCGGCCACCAGCGCGTTCTTCGGCGAGGCGCGGTAGTGGCCGGTGACGCGGGCCAGGCCTCGGCGGCGGGCCTCGGCGAGCAGCAGGCCAGCCAGCTCGTCCTCCAGGGTCCGGCCGATCACCCGGCAGCTCATCAGCCAGGTGTCCACCGTCAGGGCGTCCCCGTCCTCGACGGCGATCAGCACCGCGACCAGGCCGTGGTCGGCGAAGCGATCGGCGAGTCGGACGCAGAACACGGCGGTGGTGGGTTCGGCTGCGAGCCGGGCGATCCCGTCCTCGTCCCGGCGCCGGCCGGTGAGGTTGAACTGGTTGGTCTTGCCGACGAGCTGGGCGACCCGGGGCAGGGTGAGCTCGTCCAGGGCGACGACGGTCGCGGTCATCGCGAGACCGCGGTGGAAGTCCTCGAGCGAGGTGGCGGACTCCCGCGCCGCGGCGGCGTCGGCCCGGGCGCGGTAGGTGGCGGTCCGGGTGGCGTCCTCCGCGGTGAGCGCGGTGGCCTCGAAGAACGGGTAGTCGGCCAGGGCCCGCAGGTAGCCGTGCGGGTCGGCGGGCAGGGCGATGACGTCGACCTCGCCGGCGAGCTGGCGTACCGCCTCACGTTCGGCGGGATTGTCATCGACGAACACCAGCGCGTCGAGACCGAGGCCGAGGGTCGCCGCGATGCGGCGCAGCTGGGTCGGCTTGTCGTCCCAGCAGGCGCTGAACATCGCGATGTCGGTGAGGCGCAGCCGCATGCCCGGATGCCGTTCGAACACCTCGCGGGCGTCGGCGTCGTTGTTCTTCGAGCAGACGGCAAGCAGGACGCCCCGCCGGGACAGCTCGAGCGCGTAGTCCTGCACGGCCGCGTACGCCTCCCCGAGCGGACCCTCCCCGAGGGCGAGGCCGGCCAGCCCGTCCTCGCCGAGCACCCCGCCCCACAGGGTGTTGTCAAGATCGAGGACGAGGCACTTGCGGCTGGCGCCGAGCTGGGCGCCGATCACCGCGGCGGTGTGCCGGGCGAGCAGCGGGACGCAGTCGAGCGCGACCGCCTGCCTGGCCCGGCGCCAGTACCGCGGGTCGAACCAGGTGCGCCGGCCGACGTCGGCGGCGAGCCGGTCGCAGTCGACCAGGCCGACCCCGTCGACCGCGGCAGCCCGGCCGAGCTCGACGTTGACCCGGCCCAACAGCAGAGCGCGAGCGCCCGCGGTGCGCAGGGTCAGGTGACCGAGGGCCACCTCGGCCGGCACCGCGAAGGCATGCTGGACGATCCGGGCACCGGTGCGGGCGCGCACCGTGGCCCACAGCGCGGTCCAGCGGGACACCTCCGCGGCGACGGCGGCATCCGGGTCGTCGGCGATCGCGGGCAGCGCCACGTCCCCGGCGTGCACCGCGAGGACCACAACGTCGGGGGCGAACCGGTAGAGCCCGCTGTCCGGATCCAGGATCTCCTGGTGGTACTGGCCGTAGCCGCCCTCGTAGGTCTCGATGGCCACCCCGGCCCGCGCCGCCGCCAACGGAAGCAGCGCGGTGAGCTGGGACGTCGTGTAGCTACCGAGAACCGCCACCCGCGCGGTACGGGCCAGTGGCCGGACCTGCGGCAGGCAACGGCGCAGGACGCCCGCGGCCGCGGTCCAGGCCGCGAGCCCGGCGCCGGTGTCGGTGAGCCCCAGTGCCCAGCGCACCGCGCCGGCCGGGTCGTCGACGCGTTCGTGGGCGACGGCGAGCTCGCGGCACAGCCCGGCGGAGGGTAGTTCGGTCGCGGCGGCCCGCGCGGTCAGGTCGGCGAGCCGACGGACGTCTCCTGGCTCGACCACTGCTGCGACCCCTCCCTGCATCGTCCGTTTCGACACCCGCATCCAGCTAGCCAGAATCTACCCTCACGTTAGAGTTGTTTTGCGCCGCCCCGCGGGGCCACAGGCGGGTATCCGTTCACCGACATCCGGCCGGAAGCGGCCGAAGACTGTGTCAGGCTGCAGGTACGCCGATACCGGACAACCAGCCGGGATCGCCGACCGTCGCCGCCGGATCGCCGCGTGGCCCCGTCCGCAGGCAGGTCCCCATGCGCCAGCTTCCCCGGTCCCGGTCCCGGTCCCGCGGGACCGCGGCGCGGCGCGGCGCGCTGCTCGCCGCCACGCTGACGGTGCTGACGGCGCTGATCTGGCCGTCGTTGACCTGGCTGACCACGCCGCCGGTCCGGGCGGCCATGCCCGGTCAGGACGACACCGGATCGCAGTGGTACCAGACCGCGCTGGACCTCGACCGGGTACAGCGGATCAGCCAGGGAGCCGGGGTCATCGTGGCCGTCGTCGACGGCGGGGTCGACGCGACCAACCCGAAACTGCGGGGGCAGCTGGTACGCGGTGCGGGAGTGGGCCCCGACGCCGCCGCGGACGGCTGGCGCGACGACGACCCGGACGGTCACGGCACGGCGATGGCCGGCCTTGTCGCCGGCCGGGTCGACGGGGGTCCCGCGCAGGTGCGGGGCATCGCGCCGGCCGCCCGGATCCTGCCGATCTCCACCGGCGCCGAGACGGACTCGGCGGAGGTCGCGATCGCCGTGCACCGGGCAGTCGACCTCGGCGCCGGCGTCATCAACCTGTCACTGGGTTCCGCGGACGATCCGACCTCGGACGAGCGGGAGGCCGTCAGCTACGCCCTGGCCCATGATGTGGTCGTGGTCGCCTCGGCCGGCAACGTCGAACCGGGCGATCCACCGAGTGACGCGGCGACGATCAACTCACCGGCGAGCATTCCGGGGGTGGTCGCCGTGACCGGGTCGACCGCTGGTGGGGGCTTCTGGCACGGCTCGGTACACGGCCCGCAGGCCGTGGTCGCCGCGCCCGCGCCGGGCATCCGTGCTCCCGTGCCCACCGCGATCTCCCCGGACGGGCTGGACACCGGTTCCGGCACGTCCAACTCGGCGGCGATCGTGTCCGGGGTGCTCGCGCTGATCCGCTCCGCCCGACCGGACCTGGACGCGGCGAACGTGATCGAACGGCTGATCCGCACCGCGCGCGACGCCGGCCCGCCCGGCCGCGACGCCGAGTTCGGCTTTGGGATCATCGACCCGCTCGCCGCCCTGACCGCCGCGGTGCCCCCCGTGCGCACCAGTTCCCTGCTGGCCCCGAGCGATCCGCCCGTCACTGCCGCGTCCAGTGGGTCCGCCGGGACCGCCGGGACCGCCCCCAGCTTCGACGAGCCGACGAGCCGCTGGACGGACGCCGTCTCCCTGGACGGCACCCCGCCCCTCGTGGCCTGGGTGGTCGCGATGGTGCTGGCGGTCTGGCTCGGTGGGCTGCTCGGCGTCGGCGCGCACCTGGCACACCAACGGCGACGGGCCCCGGGCCGGACCCCGGCCCCGCCGTACCCGGCCGACGTGACCCCCGTTGTCACCGGTTGGGTACCCGCGTCTCCGGGGGCCCGGTCGGGTCACTTCTAACATGGCCCTATGACACACGCGCTCCTGGACGAGCTGTCCTGGCGTGGACTCATCCACGACAGCACCGATCCCGGCGAGCTCCGGGCTCATCTGGCCGGCGGTGGGCGGCGCTGCTACATCGGCTTCGACCCGACGGCGCCGTCTCTGACGATCGGTAACCTGCTGCCGATCACCCTGCTGATCCGGGCCGCGCGGGCCGGGGTCGGAGCGGTGGCGCTGTTCGGCGGCGGCACCGGGCTGATCGGCGACCCGTCCGGCAAGTCGGTGGAGCGAGCCCTGCTGTCCGCAGAGGACGTGGCGGACAACGTCACCCGGCACCGGGAGATCATGGAGACGATCTTCGGTCGGGCGCTGGGGGCGGACGAGCTGCCCAGTTTCGTCGACAACGGGGACTGGCTGGGCCGGCTCGGCATGATCGAGTTTCTGCGGGACGTCGGCAAGCACTTCCCGGTCACGGAGATGGTCCGGCGGGACTCGGTGCGCCGCCGCCTGAACGACCCCGACGTCGGCCTGACCTACACCGAGTTCAGCTATTCGCTGCTACAGGCCTACGACTACCGGCGGCTGTGCGAGGACCATGGCGTGACCCTCCAGTTGGGGGCGTCCGACCAGTGGGGCAACATCGTCGCCGGGATCGACTACGTCCGCCGGGTCCTGCGCACCCAGGTGCACGGGCTGACCTGCCCGCTGCTGCTGCGCGCGGACGGCACGAAGTTCGGCAAGTCGGAGAAGGGCGCCGTCTGGCTGACCGCCGACCGCACCTCGCCGTACACCTTTTACCAGTTCCTGCTGAACCTCTCCGACGTGGACGCCCAGAAGTTCGCGTTGTTCTTCTCGCTCACCGAGCGCGACCCGCTGGAACGGCTGTTCGCCGAGCACGCCGAGGCGCCGGGAAAGCGGGCCCTGCAGCGCCATCTCGCCCGGGAGCTGACGACGCTGCTGCACGGTCAGGGGGCGCTGGAGGCCGCCGAGGCGGCGTCCGCGGCGCTGTTCAGCGGGGACGTGAAGGCAATCGGGGCGGACCTGCTCTCCGACGTGTTCGCCGACGTCCCGACCGTCAGCGAGCCGCTGGACCGGCTGGCCGCGGACGGCGGCTGGTCGGTGGTCGATCTGCTGATCGCCACGGGCCTGGCCAGCAGCCGCCGCGACGCCCGTGAGCATCTCGGCAACAACGCGGTACTGGTCAACGGAGACCGGGCGACCGCCGACAGCACCGTCACCGAAAAGGACCTGCTGCACGGGTCGGTGATCCTGATCCGCCGCGGCCGACGGGAGTGGCGGGTGGCCCGGTTCGGCTGAGCCGGGGACTCAGGGCGCGGGTGGTCCGACGAGCAGGCCCTTGATGTAGGCGGCGTGTTCGTCGGCGGTGGCCTTCTGACCGCGGGCCCGGGAGAGCACGGTGCGGCCCGCGTAGCCGGCGACCAGCATCGAGCGCATCACGTTCACCCGTCCGGGGGCGTTGTGCTTGCGCAGGTAGCGCACCATCGACGCGCCGCGCATCTGCAGCATCCAGGTCTTGCCGGCGCCACTGCCGCCGGCGCTGTGCGGGACCAGCAGGTCGGTACGCAGCTTCTGGCGCAGGCCGGCCTCGCGGATCGCCCGGCCGAGGGCCATGTCCTCGTTGTAGACGAAGAACGTCTCGTCGAAGGCGCCGAGGTCGAGGAACATCGAGCGGCGGACCGCCATGCAGGCTCCGGTCAGCCACTCGGGGCTCATCGGCCGGCCCGGCGTCGGGCGGGCGAACAGCGCCGACGTCGGGGCCACCTTGTGCGCGCCGAGCACGTGCAGCAGTACCCGTCGGGGCGTCGGCTCCCAACCACCGTTGCCGAGCTCGGGCTTTCCGTCGCGCCCCTTCATCGTCGCCGCGCTGGTCACCAGCTCCGGGTCGGCGAGCAGGTCGTCGACGAGGATGTCGATGACGTCGACGGTGGGGCGGCTGTCCGGGTTACCGAGGACGACGAACTCGTACCTCGACGACCGGATGCCCATGTTCGCGGCCTTGGCGAAGCCCTTGCCGCCCCCGGAGTCGAGGTAGCGGCTGTTCGGCCGGTCGGCGATCAGCTGCTCGACGCCGTCGACGCCCGCGGCGTTGTCGACCACCACCACCGGCATGTCGGCGGGCAGGGTGGCGAACAGACCCTCGAGCTGCTCGCGGCTGTGGTAGCTGACGAGCACGAGCTCGTACTGCCAGGTGGACCGCTTGGGTCGCTCGTCGGCCACGGCGACACGCTCCTCACTACCTGATGTTCCCGGCCACGTGCAGGTCACGTGGCCGGCTGGTCCCGCGGAACCGGACGTGCACAGCTCACGGACGAGTGGGGCTCAACGCATCCGACGTGGGTGCCGGCAGAGCCGCCGACGCGGCCGCCGGCTGGACCGACGGCGCGGAACCGGCGGTGACGGGAGCAACCCGCTCCGGCTTGGGCCACACCGCGGGACGGTCGCGGGCCAGGAAGCGGCGCACCCCCCCGAGCGCGACGGCCTGCAGGAAGAAGACCTGGGCGACAAGCCTGGTCGGACCCGGCGGGGTACGACCCGTGAGCAGGGCGGCGGTACTCGCCGCGCCGACCGCGTTGCCGGCCAGGAAGATCCGGGCGGCCCAGCTGTCGCGCGCGGCCGGAACAGCGATGGCGATCAGCGCGACGTGGGCGACCGGCCCGAACGACGAGCGGACCAGCCGGTGTCCCCACAGCTGCGGGGTGACCGGCAACGCGCCCGGCACCAGCGCGGCGCGGCGGCGCCAGAGCATGTCGAGGTTGCCCGCGACGATCCTGGTCCGACGTTCCCATTCCCCGTTGTAGTCCGGGGCAGCCGGCTCGAGCGAGTACGCCTCGGGCTCGTAGACGACCCGCAGGCCACCCTCGAGGACGTCCAGGGCGAGCCAGGCGTCGTCGACGGCGGTGTCGGCGGGCAGTGGTCGGAAGGCGCTGCGGCGGAAGGCCAGCATCTCGCCGACGACGCCGATCGTGGCGCCGGTCGCCGACTCGCAGCGCTTGAGCCACGACTCGAACTTCCAGTAGAAGCCCTGGGCACCGTCCGGATCGTCGACCCGCTTCTCGCCGGCGACGGCACCGACGGTGTCATCGGTGAAGTGGCGGGCGGCGGCGCGCAGCGCGCCGGGAGCGAGCACGGCGTTGGCGTCGGTGAGCACGACCACCTCGTGCGAGGCCGCGGCGACCCCCCGGTTGACCGCCCGGGCCTTGCCGAGTCGCTCGCCGGAGGAAAGCACCCGCACACCCGGACGGCGCGCCGCCTCGGCTGTCTCGGAATCATCCGCGACGACGATGATTTCCAACGCCCCGGGATAGTCGGTGCCGGCGAGTTCGTCGAGCTTCGTGTTGATGACCGCCGCTTCCCGATACGCGGACACGACGACACTCAGGCCCGGCCAGCCGAGTGGGCCGGGTTCCGGCGGCTGCGCCGTCTCGAGGCCCCGACTGCGTAGCCCGATGTAAACCGGATACAGAACGTGACCGTACACGGTGGCGGCTCCGAGTCCCGCGACGGCGGCACCTCGACTGATGGTCCGGACACCTGTCATGCCGTCAACCGTAGCGTTGCGCCGAGGACATCCGGCCATGGGCTCCTCGTGCCGCCCGGCGTGGTACCTCCCCCAGGGGCCACCTGCCCAGAGCCCGTTACAGTGGGTCGGGTGAGTGACTCCACGCGTTGGATCGTCGTGGTCGAGGAACCGTTTCTCCCGGCCGACGCTGGCGGTCGGGTGGAGACTCTGAGTTTCCTGACCGCGGCCGCCGCCGCCGGCATCCGGATGCAGGTCCTCGTCCCGGCGCGGGAGGACATCGACATCGCGGCGTACGAGGAGGCCGTCCCGGGTTCGGCCGTCATTCGGCTGCGTCGGGACGACAGCCCTCGCGCCCATCTGACGTCGAAGCCGTTCATGCACGCCTCCCGGCCGGTCGGCCCGCTGCGCCGGGCGCTGGAGGCCACCCCGCCGCGTGCCGACGCCGTGATCAGCTACAGCTGCCGGTCGTCGCATCTGGGCGAGGAGATCGCCCGGATCTGGAAGCTCCCCCATCTGGTGCGGGCACACAACGTCGACTCGGAGTTCTTCCGGGTGCTGGCCCGCAGCAGCTCCGGTCCGCGTGCCGTCGCCTACGAGGTCGAGTACCACAAGCTGCGCCTCGCCGAGCTCTCGCTGCACCATTCGCCGCTGGTCACCTGCATCGCGGACATCTCACTGGAAGATCACCAGTGGCGCCGCGGCCGGGCGAGCGTGCCGACCTTCCACCTGCCGCCGTTTCTGCCCGTCGGCGCCCTGCGCGCCGGGGTCGGCGCCGCCGTGGTGGCCGACGGCGCCGGCCCCGCGGCGGCGCCCGCGACCCGGGACGGACAGCGGGTGGTGTTCGTCGGCTCGCTGGACACCCCGACCAACATCGAGGCACTGCGCTGGTTCCTCGGTGGTTGCTGGCCGTCGGTGCGCGTCCGTCATCCCGAGGCGACGTTCCAGGTCGTCGGACGGCGCCCGGAGGACGGCCTGGCCGCCTGGCTTGACGGGTTCGACGGCGTGGAGCTGCACACCGACGTCCCCAGCGTGGTTGGTTACCTGACCGCGGCGACCCTGTCGGTGAACCCGATGCAGTCCGGTTCCGGGGTCAACATCAAGGCCATCGAGGCGATGGCGACGGGAACGCCCGTGGTGAGCACCCCGACCGGCAGTCGCGGTCTGGGCTGGACCCCCGGCACCGATCTGCTGGTCGCCGAGGAGCCGGCCGCGTTCGCCGCCGCGGTCGGCGAGCTGCTGGCGCAGCCGGCGCGGGCCGCCGAGATCGGCGCGGCCGGGCGTGCCTATGTGCTGCGGGAACTCGACCACGGCGCGCTGATCCGGACGATCCAGGAGCACCTGCAGCCCTAGAGCAGGGCGTGGTAACGGTTCTGGGTGGACTCGAGGCCGTGGGTGATCAGCATTTCCACCGAGTCGGCGGCGTGCTCGAGCAGGAGCGGCAGCTCGCGGCGTTCGGTGCTGCCGAAGTCGCGCAGGACGAACGCGGCCGGGTCCATCCGACCCGGGGGGCGCCCGACGCCGACCCGTACCCGCAGGTAGTCGCGGGTCCCCAGGGACGAGGTGATCGAGCGTAGGCCGTTGTGGCCGTTGTCCCCCCCGCCCTGCTTGAGGCGAACCGTTCCGAACGGGATGTCCAGCTCGTCATGCACAACGATGATCCGAGCTGGTTCGATCTTGAAAAAGCTGCGCACGGCGGTGACCGGGCCACCGGAGAGGTTCATGAACGACAGCGGCCGGGCGAGAACCACCCGGGTGCCGGCGAGGCGGACCTCGGCCACGTCGGCCCGCGAACGATGCGACTTCAGCCGTGCGCCGGCCCGCTCTGCCAACAGGTCGACGACCATGAAACCGGCGTTGTGCCGGTTTCCGGCGTAGTCCGGGCCGGGGTTGCCCAGTCCGACGACGAGCCAGGGCCCGTCGTCGGTCGGGATGTTCGTCATGGCCCGTCCATCCGCGTGTCGTCATCGGGTGGCATCGCAGGTCCGGTGGGTGGTGCAGGCGTGACAGGTGACGCCGGGTGTCGACGGAGGGATCCCGCCCGCGTGGTTACGCGGACGCGGTCGCCGCGCCGGCTTCCTCGGCCGCCGGGGTCTCGCCGAGCTCCGCCTCGACCTGAGCGGTGGTCCGCTTGGCCAGGCACTGCACGACGACAAGATCCGGATCGGAGTCGAGTACCGAACCCTCGGGCAGCGCAAGCTGACGAGCCAGCACGCTGGTCCCGGGCTCGAGCCCGGTGATGTCGAGTTCGATCGGGCCGGGCAGACGGGCAGCATCCGCCTTCACCGCGATCGTGGTGAGCTGCTGGTCGACCAGGGTGTCGGGGTGTGCATCCCCGATGACCTGGACCGGGATTTCAGCGACGATCTTCTCGCCCCGGTTCACCAGCACCAGGTCGATGTGCTCGTAGCTGCCCTTGATCGGGTGACGCTGGACGTCCTTGGCGAGCGCGAGCTCGGTGCCGTCGGCGAGCTCAAGGGTGATCAGGACGTTGGTGCCGGCGTCGGTCTTGAACGCGTGCAACAGGTCGTGCGCGGGAAGCGCGATGTGGCGCGGCGGCTGGCCGTGCCCGTAGAGAACGGCCGGTACCTTGCCGGCACGGCGGGTGCGACGAGCACCGCCTTTGCCGAACTCGGTGCGCGGCTCCGCGGCGATGCGGACCTCGGACATGGCGACGCTCAGTCCTTCCAGACATGGGATTCTTCGCCGGAGGGCGGACGAGCCACCGCGGCGCGGTCCTTCACAGTACCGGACGCCACGCGCGGAGGGGTCACCGCCCGGATCTGTCAAGTTCCGCGCCGCCGAACAGCGCCCCGCGACGGCGCCCCGCGCCATGTCGACATGACCGGGATGCGCCGTACTGCCCTTCGTCGGTGTTCCGCGAGACCCGGGCAGCGGGCACCCCCGCAGGTCACAGGCGGCTTCGGCCCCGATCAGATGCAGGTCAGACGGTCGGGGCAGCCTGCGGCGCGGTGATCGCCGCACGGCGGCAGGCCTCGTACGACCACCACGTCGGTGCCCCGCACGCAGCCTGACGGTGCACCCGACCGGCCTGTCGACGCGCCACCACCCGGCCGGCGCGGACGTAACCGGGGACCCGACCCGACCGGG
The DNA here is from genome assembly GCF_023716925.1 of Frankia sp. R82. Classification (GTDB taxonomy): domain Bacteria; phylum Actinomycetota; class Actinomycetes; order Frankiales; family Frankiaceae; genus Frankia. Next base: position 9,886 of record NZ_JAMQQG010000039.1, on the reverse strand, counting down.
CCGGCTCGCCGGCGGCTCATGCCTGGCCGGCCGATCACCGCCGCCACCCTCGGGCCGCGCTCACCACTGACGGTGATCTCCGCGCGGGTGACGACGCATCGACCACCGACGGCGACGTACCGACCATCGGACCCGACTCCCCGCGGCTCGCTCCTTCGAGGACCGCGCTGCCGAGGACCGCGCTGCCGAGGACCTGCCGACCGCCGGTCCCAACCACGACGACTCCGCCTGCGCCGACGCCGGCCGCGGCCCCGACACCGGATGGTCAAGGTCCTCGGTCGTCTCGGTGCGCAGCGCGCGCAACTCCTCGGCCTGTGCCTGCGGGTTGTCGGCCAGGTCATGATGGGCGGCCCGGACGAACGCGCGCAGCTGCGCCCGCCGGCGCGCCGCCTCGACGCCGTCAATGCGATCAGCCGGCGGTCGCTGCGCCCGTCCGGCACCGCTGCCCCCGACCCCACCAGCCCGGGCCCGGCGGGCCCCGGTCGGACGCGGTCCGGAGCTGGTGCCCGCAGCGCTGGTCCGGGACGTTCTGGTGATGGTCATGATGGTTCCTCCCCGCCGCGCCTGATGGGACGCTGGACCGCGGCGCGTGCGCAGCGGGGAGGGGAGCCTGTCGTTCGGGGGCACCCGCGCCGCCGGCCATCCGGTTCCGCCGCTGCGCCAGCCCGGTTCTGGGCGTACCCCGTGGTCGGCGGCCGTACGCCGCGGGTGGACCGCGATGCACTCCAGAGCCTGCGGATAGGTTGGATCGCGGTCCACGCCGCCGCCGTGAGCCGCCAGTGCGAGTGAGCCCGAGCCCGCGAGGCCGAGCCAACGAGTCCGAGTGAATCCGAGTGAAGGAGCCTCCACTGACTCGATCCCACCCGGCCCCGCGCCATGGCGCGGACGCCGGTCCCACGGTTACCGTCCGGGCTCCGGCCAAGGTCAATCTGCATCTCGGTGTCGGCCCCCTGCGACCGGACGGGTATCACGATGTGATCACCGTCCTGCAGGCCGTCTCCCTGTTCGACGATCTCGTCGCGACCACCCGCCCCGGCCCCGATGCCGGCAGCACCACCGATGCCGATGAGGCCGCTTCCGGGCTGGACGTCACGGTGGAGGTGACCGGGGAGGGAGCCGGTCCCGCCGGAAACGGGCCCGCCACCTCCACCCCGGACGTGTCGATCGTCCCGACCGGGCTGGACAACATTGCCGTGCGGGCGGCCCACCTTGTCGCCGAGGCGGGCGGTGTCTCGTCCGCGCAGGTGCATCTGGCGCTCACCAAGGGGATTCCGGTCGCGGCCGGGATGGCCGGGGGCAGCGCGGACGCGGCCGCCGCGCTCGTCGCCTGCGACGCCCTGTGGCAGACCGGTCTCGACCGGGCCACCCTCGCGGAGCTCGCCGCCCGGCTGGGCAGCGACGTCCCGTTTCCGCTGGCGGGGGGCACCGCCCTTGGCACCGGTCGGGGCGAGCAGCTCACCGATGTGCTGGCCACGGGCGAGTACCACTGGGTCTTCGCCCTGGCCGACGGCGGGCTGTCCACCCCGGCGGTGTACGCCGAGTTCGACCGGCTGTCCGAGGGCAGGCTGCGCAGCGGACCGACGCCGGCGGACGACGTGCTGGCCGCGCTGCGCACCGGCGATCCTCGTCAGCTCGGCGCAGCCCTGGTCAACGACCTGCAACCGGCGGCGCTGCGGCTGCGACCGGCCTTGCGGCGGGTCCTCGCGACCGGCACCGAGCTCGGCGCGGTCGGCGCGATCGTGAGCGGTTCCGGCCCGACCTGCGCTTTTCTTGCCGCCGGAGCGGCCGAAAGCATCGATCTCGCCGCGAGCCTGGCCGGGGAGGGGGTGGCCCGCGCGGTCCGCCGCGCCGCGGGCCCGGCCGCCGGCGCCAGGGTCATCGCCGACAGCACGCTCCCCGACGGTACGGCCCCCGGTGGCGCGGTCGGAACTCCGTCGAGGCAGGAACCGTGAGCGCGGTGCTGGTCGGCCTGGGGTCCGACGGCCGTCGGGGACGGCCTCGATGCCGACCGGGCGGTCCCGTCCACGTAGCGTGGTGGGGACATGGCGCATCTTCTCGGGGCTGAGGCTCTGCATCTCGAGTACCCGACCAAGGTGGTCTTCGAATCCGTCACCCTCGGGGTGAGCGAAGGCGACCGGGTCGGCATCGTCGGGCGCAACGGAGACGGCAAGTCGAGCCTGCTGGCGATGCTCGCCGGGCGGCGGGAGCCCGACTCCGGCCGGGTCACGGTGCGCGGTGGCGTGCAGATCGGCGTGCTCGACCAGGCAGACATGCTCGCCGACGACGAGACGGTTGGTCATGCTGTGGTCGGGACCGTCGCGGACCACGAGTGGGCAGGCGACGCACGGGTACGTGATGTCATCGCCGGGCTGCTGGGCGATCTGCCCTGGGACGCCGAGCTCGGCACGCTCTCCGGTGGGCAGCGGCGCCGGGTCGCGCTGGCCCAGCTCCTCATCGGCGACCATGATGTTCTGGCGCTGGACGAGCCGACCAACCACCTCGACGTCGAGGCGATCTCCTGGCTGGCCGAGCACCTGAAACGCCGCTGGGCGCCGGGGGCCGGTGGGCTGCTAGTCGTCACCCACGACCGCTGGTTCCTGGACGAGGTCTGCACCGCCACCTGGGAGGTGCACGACCGGATCGTCGAGCCCTTCGACGGCGGGTATGCCGCGTACATCCTGCAGCGCGTCGAGCGGGACCGGCAGGCCGCGACCGCCGAGCAGCGCCGGCAGAACCTCGCGCGCAAGGAGCTCGCCTGGTTGCGCCGGGGAGCCCCCGCCCGGACGTCGAAGCCGAAGTTCCGCATCGACGCGGCGAACGCGCTCATCGCGGACGTGCCGCCGCTGCGTGACAGCGTGTCGTTGCAGTCGCTGGCCATCTCCCGTCTCGGCAAGGATGTCGTCGACCTGCTCGACGCCTCGGTCTCCTATGGGGATCGCGCGGTGCTGCGTGACGTGGAGTGGCACATCGCCCCGGGCGAGCGGACGGGCATCCTGGGCGTCAACGGTGCCGGAAAGTCCACGCTCCTGCGGTTGATCGACGGCTCTCTCGCGCCGACGTCCGGCCGGGTCAAGCACGGCAAGACCGTGCGGGTCGCCACCCTCACGCAACAGCTCGACCGGCTGGACGAGCACTCGAGCGATCCGGTGCGGGTCGTGCTCGCCCGGCTGCGGACGACGTACACGTTCGGCTCCGGCTCGAAGGCGCAGGAGCTCACGCCGGCGCAGCTGCTCGAGCGGCTCGGCTTCACCAGCGCGCAGCTGTCGACCCCCGTGAAGGACCTCTCCGGTGGGCAGAAGCGGCGGCTGCAACTGCTGCTGATTCTGCTCGACCAGCCGAACCTGCTGGTGCTGGACGAACCGACGAACGATCTCGACACGGACATGCTCGCGGCGATGGAGGACCTGCTCGACTCATGGCCGGGCACGCTGCTCGTCGTCTCCCACGACCGCTACTTCCTCGAGCGGGTCAGCGACCAGCAGTACGCGATCCTCGACGGGCGGCTCCGGCACGTCCCGGGCGGCGTGGACGAGTACCTGCGCCTGCGGGCCGCGCAGGATCACGACAGCCGGTCACGTACGGCAGAGCCGGTTTCGGCGTCCGCCTCGACGGAGGCGGCGCCCACCGGGGCGCAACGGCGCGCGGCGCAGAAGGAGATCACGTCGCTCGAGCGTCGTATCGAGCGGCTCCAGGCACAGATCGACGCGGCGAAGGCCGCACTGGTCGATCACGACCATTCCGACTATGTCGGGCTCGGCAGGGAGATGACGCGGATCGGCGGCCTGGAAAAGGAACTGCTGGAGCTGGAGCAGCGCTGGTACGAGCTGACGGAGATCGCCGGCTAGAACCGCGGGCGTATCGGCTCGGGACGCGGCCGGCCCTCGACGCAGGGTGGACGTTGCGCCACCCGGCCGCAAGCCGCTCACGATTGCCCAGCGACGGCCTCGGGGCGACGGGGTAACCCGTCCCAGCAGCCGCTGGCCGCCGGGGAGCCCCCGAGGATCACGGTGCCCGCGGTCCCGATCGGGACCGAGCGGGTCCGCGTCCGCAGCGGCTTCACGAAGGTCCTCGGCACCAGCCGAAGAAATCGCCGCGTGCAGGCCACCTCTCTCCCGGCTGTGCCCTGGATGCGCACGCGCCGGGCTTCCAGTGGAGCTGCCCTGACTGATCGAGCCGGGCACGGCCAGCCACGGCGACAATCAGCCGAATGGCCGGGACAAGGACCGAGTAGCTGCGGTCGGTGTTCATACGCCGACTTTCCCTCCGGAGTCGGCGAAATCCGACAGTCATGCGGAGGGATCGCCCCGGGGGCCACCCGGCCCCCGGGGTCAGGCGGACAGCGTGTCTGCGGCGGGACGCGTGGCGATGGAGCGCTTGGCGGCCAGGCGGGCCGGGTCCGGCCAGCGGACGTCTCGCACGAGGTGGGTGATCTCCATCAGCTTGATCAGGTAGAAGCTGGTGTCGATCTGCCAGGGCCGCACGCCGTGCCGGGCCGACGTGGGCTCGGCATGGTGCAGGTTGTGCCAGGACTCGCCCATCGACAGCAACGCCAGCGGCCACACGTTCGTCGAACGGTCGCGGCTGCGGTACGGACGGGTACCGAGCACGTGGCAGATGCTGTTCACCGACCAGGTGACGTGGTGCAACAGCGCGATCCGCACCAGGGCCGCCCAGAAGAACGCCTGGACGGCGGCCTCGAGGGAGCCGCCCCACAACCCGCCGATCAGCGCGGGCGCGGCCAGGCTGACGAAGGCGCACAGGCCGAACGAGCGGCTGACCCGGACGATGTCGGGGTCGTCGAGCAGGTCGGGGGCGAAGCGGCGCTGGTCGGTCTGTTCGACGTCGAACAGCCAGCCGACGTGCGCGTGGAACAGGCCCTTGAGCATGGGCACCGTGCCAGGGCCGTACCGCCACGGCGAGTGCGGATCGCCCTCGGCGTCGCTGTACGCATGGTGGCGCCGGTGGTCAGCGACCCAGCGGATGACCGGGCCCTCGATTGCCATGTTGCCGGCGACGGCCAGCGCGATGCGCATCGGCCGAGACGTCCGAAAGCCTCGATGGGTGAAGTAGCGGTGGAAACCGATCGTCACGCCATGGCCGCTGATGCCGTAGAACACCACGGCGAGGATGACGTCGCGCCAGGTGATCCACCGGCCCCACAGCGCGGGGATGGCGGCGATCAGTGCGACCAGTGGCACGAGGATCACCAGCAGCAGCGTGATCTGCTCGGCGCGGGCCTTGACCATCGAGCGCGGCACAGTGGCGTTGCCGCGGGAGTTCGCGGGATCGGCCCGGCGGGCCGACGCCGACCCACCCGCCGGGGTGGCGTCCTCGAGTGCCGGGCTGTCGCCCGAGGCCGGGCCGTCCTTGAGGGTCCGAGCGTCCTTGAGAGCCAGAGCGTCGCTACGGGCCCGGGCGTCGTTGTGTGCCCGGGTGGTGCCGGTCCGGGTGGCGTCGCCCGGCACCCGGCCGTCCCCGGGGCTTACCGTGTCGGTAGCGGTCATAACCTCGTTCCGTCCGTCGCGGCAGGTCCGTGCACCAGGAGTCCCATGGCCGGCGCAACACGGTCACGGTAGCCCGCCGACATGACAACAGTCCCCACTGTCGACGTCCAGCACGCAAACCAGCCGACCGGCCGGCCGACGGACCACCGGAGCCGACACACCAGCCATCACCCGCGCGACCTCGCCCGACATCAGAGTTGTCTCAGAGTTGTCACTGCACGCAACCGAGCCCGCCGGGGCCTGCCGCCACCCAGTTCGTGAGACCGGGCCTGAGCCGACTTTCTCTTCCGAGGGGACCTCGATGGTAGAGTTGGCGTGTTTTCCCGCGGTCCGCCGTAGTGTAATCGGCAGCACAGGAGATTTTGGTTCTCTTAGTCCACGTTCGAGTCGTGGCGGCGGAGCACTACCAGTAATACCATCCATAAGAATGCATCGGAAGTACCGCGCCAGGTGGGTTCTCCCGGGCACGTTCCCGGTGTGTTGTGTCCCCGGCACCGTGATGCCCCCGGAGTTGCAGCGGCATTCTCCGCTGTGGCGGGAGAGCGGGCGGTTGCCCGGGCGACGGGCCCGTCCTGCCGGGAGGCGGGAGGCGGGCACGGTACTGTGTCGGCGTCGCCCCATCGTTGTGTCGACCGAGGATGCGGGGGGATCGTGTGACACCACGACCGGCAGCTGTGATCATTCTGGCAGCGGGTGAGGGTCGGCGGATGCGTTCGTCGCTACCCAAGGTCCTGCATCCCCTGGCCGGTCGCACGCTGCTCGAGCATGTGCTGCACGCGACGGTCCCGCTGGACCCGACCCACACCGCGGTCGTCGTCGGGCATGGCCGGGAGCAGGTCGGCGCGATGCTGGCCGAGCGGGCACCGAAGGTCGTCACCGCCGTGCAGGAACGTCAGCTCGGCACCGGGCACGCCGTGCGCGTGGCCCTGGCGGCGCTGAGCGCCCTCGCGGTGGGGCTCGCGGACGAGGACACGGTCGTGGTGCTACCGGGTGACGCCCCACTGCTCACCGCGGCCACGCTCAGCGCGCTGGCCGAGTACCACCATGGCGGCCAGGCCGCCGCCAGCGTGCTGACCGCCGTGCTCGAGGATGCCACCGGCTACGGCCGGGTCGTGCGCGATGGCGCCGGCGGTGTCCGGGCGATCGTCGAGCAGCGGGACGCCGATGCCGCCACCGCGGCCATCCGGGAGATCAACACCGGGGTCTACGCATTCCAGGCCGGGCCGCTGCGCTCCGCGCTGGGCCGCCTGACCAGGCAGAACGCGCAGGGCGAGGAATACCTGACCGATGTCGTCGGCCTGCTGGTCGGCGACGGCGCGGTGGTGACGGCGCTGGCGGTGGCGGACCCGGCGGAGGCCGGCGGGGTCAACGACCGGGTGCAGCTCGCCGCCGCCGGGCGGGCGCTGCGGGACCGGCTGGTCGACGCGGCGATGCGGGGTGGCACCACGATCATCGATCCGCAGACCACCTGGATCGATGCGGACGTCACCCTCGAACCCGACACCACGATCGCCCCGCACACCTTCCTGCACGGGCGCACGCGGATCGCCAGCGGTGCCACCGTCGGCCCCGAGTGCACGCTCGTCGACACGGTTGTGGGCGCCGGCGCGACCGTCGTGCGCACGACGGCGGAACGGTCCGAGATCGGCGCCGGCGCCACGGTCGGCCCCTACAGCCATCTGCGGGCCGGCACCCGGCTCGGCCGGGACGGCAAGATCGGCTCGTTCGTCGAGACCAAGGCCGCCCAGCTCGGGGACGCCACCAAGGTCCCCCACCTGGCCTACGTCGGCGACGCGATCGTCGGGGATCGCAGCAACATCGGCTGCACCACGGTGTTCGTCAACTACGACGGCGTGGCCAAACATCGCACGGTCATCGGCTCGGACGTGCGGATCGGCAGCGACACGATGCTCGTCGCGCCGGTCACCGTCGGGGACGGCGCCTACACGGGCGCGGGTTCGGTGATCCGCGAGGACGTCCCGCCGGGGGCGCTGGCCATCCGCGAGGGCCGCCAGCGGATCATCGAGAACTGGGTGGCCCGCCGGCGTCCCGGCAGCCCCGCCGACCAGGCCGCCTCGGCTGCCCTCGCGGCGGCGGGAAACGGCGTCCCCGCCGACGTCGACCAGGGTGACGTGACGCACAACGGGCCCGAGGCGGTCGGCATCACTGGCGTTCCGGGAACGGGAAGCAGAACGTAGTAGCGACCGTCCCCAGCCCTCCGACCAGCGGGGAGACGTGCAGCGTCCGATTCGTCCCCCGGGGTGTTCGGCCCGCACGTCCCCGTCGTCCGGCACGCCCGAGGAGAACGTGGTGGCCTACCAGACCGAGAACCGGCGCAACCTGATGCTCTTCGCGGGACGCTCGCACCCGGCCCTCGCCGCGGAGGTGGCGGCCGAACTCGATGTGACGCCGGTGCCGACGAACGCCTATGAATTCGCCAGCGGCGAGATCTTTGTCCGGTTCTCCGAATCGGTCCGCGGCTGTGACGCGTTCGTGCTGCAGTGCCATTCGGCGCCGGTGAACACCTGGCTGATGGAACAGCTGATCATGGTGGACGCGCTGAAACGGGCGAGCGCCAAGCGGATCACCGTGGTCGCGCCGTTCTATCCGTACGCCCGCCAGGACAAGAAGCACCGCGGACGCGAGCCGATCTCCGCCCGGCTCGTCGCCGACCTGTTCAGGACCGCCGGCGCCCACCGACTGATGTCCGTCGACCTGCACACCGCGCAGATCCAGGGCTTCTTCGACGGCCCCGTCGACCATCTGTTCGCGCTGCCGTTGCTCGCCGACTACATCGAGAACAAGCTCGACACCTCGGAGGTCACGGTGGTGGCGCCCGACTCGGGTCGGGTGCGGGTCGCCGAGCGGTGGACCGACCGACTCGGCTGCCCGCTGGCCATCATCCACAAGCGGCGCGACCCGGACGTCCCGAACCAGGTCAAGATGTTCGACGTCGTCGGTGAGGTTCGCGGTCGCACCTGCGTGATCGTCGACGACATGATCGACACGGCCGGCACGATCACCAAGGCGGCCGAGTCGCTGCGGGCACACGGCGCCGCCAACGTCATCGCCGCCGCCACCCACGGGGTGCTGTCCGGCCCAGCGGCCGACCGACTGAAGAACTCCGAGATCAGCGAGGTCGTCCTCACCAACACCCTGCCCCTGACCAGCGAGGCCCGCATCGACAAGATCACCGAACTGTCGATCGCCCCGCTGCTTGCCGCGGCGATCAAGGCGGTCTTCGAGGACGGCTCGGTCACCGGGCTGTTCGGCGGGGACGCCTGAGCGCCGCGCCACCAGTCGGCCGGTGGCGGCACCTCCGTAGACTTCCCTGCCATGGCAGTGGAACAGCCGAAGGTGTCGCTCACCGGCATCAAACCGACCGGCGAACCGCATCTCGGGAACTACATCGGGGCGATCCGGCCGTCGCTGGAACTCACCGAGACCTATGAGTCGATCTACTTCATCGCCGACTACCACGCCCTGACCTCGATTCGGGACGGCGCGGAACTGGCTCGGTACACCCGTTCGGTGGCGGCGACCTGGATCACGCTCGGCCTCGATCCGGCGAAGACGATCTTCTACCGGCAGTCCGACGTCCCGGAGATCTTCGAGCTGTCCTGGGTGCTGTCCTGCGTCACCGCGAAGGGCCTGATGAACCGGGCGCACGCCTACAAGGCCGCCCGTGACCGCAACGCCGAAAGCGGCACGAAGGACCTCGACGCCGGCATCAACATGGGCCTGTTCAACTATCCCGTGCTGATGGCGGTCGACATTCTCATCATGAACACGGATGTCGTGCCGGTCGGGCTGGACCAGTCGCAGCACGTGGAGTACAGCGCCGACATCGCCGGCACGTTCAATCATCTGTACGGGAAGGATTTCAGCCTGAAGGTTCCGGCGGGCATCTACCCCGACGGCGTGTCGGCGAAGGCACTGCCCGGCACGGACGGCCGCAAGATGAGCAAGTCCTACCGCAACACCATTCCGCTGTTCGCGCCGGAGAAGCAGCTGCGGAAGCTCGTCCGCGGCATTGTGAGCGACAGCACGCCCGTCGAGGAGCCCAAGGACCCAGACACGTCCGCCGCTTTTGCCCTGTATGAGAACTTTGCACCGCCGGAGGCGGTCAAGGAGATGCGGGCGCGGCTGGAGGCCGGTGGCACCGGCTGGGGTGAGCTGAAGAACACCCTGTTCGAGACGCTCAACACCTGGCTCGCCCCGCTGCGGGAACGCCACGACGAGCTCGTCGCTCCCGGCAGCGAGCTGGACGCCATCCTGGCCGACGGTGCCGAACGCGCCCGCGACCGGGCCCGTCCCGTGCTTGCCGGCGTCCGCCGGGCGGTCGGCATCAGCGCCGGCTGACCGGCCCGGCGGCCCGGCGG
>NZ_JAMQQG010000038.1:35992-38543 GCF_023716925.1 Frankia sp. R82 | reverse complement strand
GGCCGGGCTGCTGGCGGCCGGTGGCGAGGCGGTGGCGCGGCTGACCCGCCGTCCACCGCCGCTGGCCCGCGGCCAGCTGCACTACCTGCGCTGGAACGCCGTGCCGGATGCGAGCCGGGCCCGGGCCGAACTCGGCTGGGAGCCGACGGCGCTGGTGGACGGTCTGCGGTACACGCTCGCGGCACTGCCCGGATCCTGACCGGTCGCCGGTCATTGCCCCTGTCCGGAGCGGGCCCTGGGCGATCGACGAAGATCCTGAGCGATCGATTGGGAAAATCCCAATCTCCGAGTATGATGGGCACATGCGCAGCATCGGTGAGCGCGTGCTGGAGCAGATCAGCCAGGCGCGTCCCGGCGCCCGCCAGCAGGACATTGCCCGTGAGATCGACATGACGCCCGACGCGTTCTCGCGCGCACTGAACGACCGGCGTGCCTTCTCCTCGATCGAGCTGGCCCGGCTGGCCGATCTGCTCGGTGCGGATCTGCACTGGATGATCACTGGTCGGGCCGATCCCTACCGGCTGGTCGTGGCCGCGCGCCATACCTTCGATCACGCCACCGGCCGCCGTGACGTGCCCGCCCGCGAGGCCGACCAGCGCCTCCTGGCGGACATCGCCTTGGCCTACCGGCAGGCCTATCCCGAGCCCCGTCTCGCCCCGCAGACGCTGGCTCCGCCACCCCTGCCGTCCGGTCCGCGGGAGATCCGGGCGGTGCTGGGGGATGACTTCGTCCGTCCCTTCGCCGAGCGGCTGGAGGCTCGCCTCGGCATCGGCGTGGTCCGGCTTCCCGGGCTGTCCACGGCGTACTCGTTGTCCATCGGTGGGCATCGGGTGATCGTGCTGCCCGGCACCGGTAACTGGTTTCGGGAGAACTGGTCGCTGGCACATGAGCTTGGCCATCTCGTACTCGGCCACCATGAGGATGGCGCCTCCGAGGCCGAGTCGAACCGGCGGGAGAGCGCCGCGAACGCCTTCGCCGCAGACCTGTTGTTGCCGCGGGAGCTGCTCGTGCAGGTCGAATGGGCCAGCCTGGATTCCGCCGGTCTCGCCGATATGGTCTGGCAGCGTGGAGTATCCATCGATGCGCTGGCCCGCCGGTTGAACGCGGTGCACGGCGAGCTGCCCACGCTGGTGGGCGAGTGGGCTGGGCAGAAGACGCAGCGTCTGCTGCGGCGGCACTGGGAGTCCCGCACCGGCGAAGATGAGATCACGCTGCGGATGCAGGCGGCCGCCCGCCGCCGCTTTCCCCTCGAGCTCACCGAGGCGCATCTGGCGGGAATCGCCACCGGCGCGCTCGGTAAGGAGACGCTTGCCTGGATGCTGGGTGTCGACCCGGACGAGGTGGAGGTTGACATGCCCTCGGCGCCCGAGGTGAATGTGGATGATCTGGTCGAGGTGCTGGGCCACTGAACCGTGCCTGTCCTGCTCTTTCCCGACAACACCGTGCTCGTCAACTTTGCGATCATCGGCCGGATGGATCTGTTGGAACGGCTCGTCAACGGCAACGGCCGCTGGTGTGCCACCGTCGAATCGGAATGCCGCCGTTCCGCGCGGGAACCAGGGCTCGATGTGCTCGCCGCCGCCCGTCGTATCTTCGGTTCACCATGGCTACCCGATCCGGCCGAGCTGCAGGATGCAATGATCATGCGGGACGGTCTCGCCGGCCCCGGCGACAGTCGGCATCATCACCTCGGTGAGGCTGAGACGCTCGCCATCATGTCGCGGCGCCAAGTGAAGGGGCTGTTCGTCACCGACGACCGGGCGGCGACCCGGCTCGCCACCCGCAACGGCATCACCGCGATCACCACCTGGCATCTGCTCAAGGCGTCGGTACGTAGCGGCATGCTCAAGGCGGAGACGCTCTGGGGATACGCCATTACCCTACGCGACTATCCGCGGGCCATCCCGACCGGTGTGGCTGAGGATCGGGCGTCGTTCGACACCTGGCTGGCCTCCTGACCGGCAGGCTTTCCCGATCGGAGGTCCGTGTCGGCGCCTGGCACTCGGTGTCCGGGGGTCCTGGGAAGTCGGGGTGTGGTTCTGCAGGCCTGGGGTTTCACCGGTCCGGGCTCTTGCGGTGGTGAGTGCGGGGATCGGGGGAGTGCGGCGCAGCGTACGCGGGCGACGTCGATCCGGACTGGGTGCAGGGTGTTCCGGTGGTCGGGGTGCGTCTGTCGGTGCACATCTGCCTGGTTCGTCGCGGTAGTTGTCACAAACTCGGCGTCGACTCCGCCACCTGTCGGTGGTGTTGCCTATGGTGGTAGGCCTAACGGGCTAATCAGTGCCATCAGGTGGAAGAGGCGACAGGTGACCGTATTCGTGCCGCCTCGCCCCGCCATTTTTGTCTGCTTTTGCCCGATTTTTGTGGGCGGGTGATGAGCATAAGGCACCCCTCACGACAGGGCGGCTCCGACGGATCCGCGGTCAGCAACGAACCCGCGGGCGCCGACGATCAGACCGCCCTCGACCGTGCCGCAGGTGATCGTGCTGCAGATGGCCCTCCCCTGGTCGACCAGGGGAGGGCCGCCGCGGTCGCCGCCGCAGGTACTGCT
>NZ_JAMQQG010000038.1:0-35982 GCF_023716925.1 Frankia sp. R82 | reverse complement strand
GGGGGGGGGGGTGGGGGGGGGGGGGCGGCGGGGCGGGGGGGGGGGGGGGGGGGGGCGCGGGGGGGGGGGGGGGGGGGGTGGGGGGGGGGGGGGGGGGGGGGGGGGGGCGGGGGGGGGGCCCCCCGCCGCGGTCGCCGCCGCAGGTACTGACGGCGTCGACCGCACGCATCCCGCGCCCGAGACGACGCCGATCCCGCGCGGCAGCGCGGCGGGGGGCGGGCGGGTCGAGCTGCCGACGGCGGAACTGCCGACGCGGGCCAGGGCCGCGGGGGCGTCCGCAGCGGCGCAGGCCCCGGCGACGTCCGGGATGGTGGCCACCGGGACGGCGGCGGCTGGGGTGGCAACGTCCAAGGTGGCAACGTTCAAGGTGGCAACGTCCGAGGTGGCGATCTCCGGGGTGGTGACGTCCGGGGTGCTGCCCGAGGACGCGCTGCCCGCCGGCGGGCTGTCGGTGGTGGCCATGGCCAAGGCCGGCGGCCCGAGCGATCGCGACGAGCCGCCGGCCCCACCGGTGCGCCGACGGCTGCGGTCGCGCCTGCTGCTGTGGCTTGCCGGGCTGGTGAGTTTCACCGTTCTGGTCACCTCGGTCGCCGGCTGGGTGATCATCACAGCCTATGATCGCCGGATCGACCGGGCCGACATCGCATTGCCGCACGCCGATGTCACCCGGCCGCCGACGGTGCCGGTGGGCACGGAGAACTGGCTGCTCGTCGGCTCGGACGTGCGCACCGGCAGCGATGCCGCGAAGGTCGGCGGCGCCCGCTCCGACACGATGATGATCGCTCACCTGGATTCCGACGGCACCACCTCGGTCGTGTCCGTTCCCCGCGACCTGTACGTGCCGATCCCGTCCTACACCGACGCGGACGGCACGAGCCACCGCGCCCGCCGCGACCGGGTGAACAGCGCCTTCAACAGTGGCGGCCCGGCCCTGCTGGTCGCCACCCTCGAGCAGCTCACGGGCGTCCGCATCGACCACTACGCCGAGATCGACTTCGGTGGCTTCCAGCAGATGACCACCGCGATCGGCGGCGTCGACGTCTGCCTGGTCGCCTCGCCCTACGTCGAGCCGCTCACCCTGGACAACGGCCGCCGGGTCCACTCGACGAACCTGAACGACCCGAGTTCCGGCTTCGTCGGCGTGCCCGGCACGAACCATCTCGTCGGCGCGCAGGCCCTCGCGTTCGTCCGCCAACGTCACGGTTTTCTCGACGGCGACCTGTCCCGCATCCACCGCCAGCAGGCGTTCATGGCAGCGGTGTTCCGCAAGGTGGCGTCCTCCGACGTGTTGCTGAGCCCGGCGAAGCTGACGTCCTTCCTGAACGCGCTGACCAACGCGGCCGTGCTCGACGACGGCACCAGCCTCGCGGATCTGCGCCTGCTCGCCGAACGACTGCGCGGAATGAACACCGGCTCGGTGACGTTCGCCACCATCCCGATCACCGGCCAGGTCTCGTCCCCGGCGTTCTACTTCTACTACGACCCGAACGCCGTCCGGGCCTTCTTCGCCGAGCAGATGGGCGAGCGCGCCGCGACGACAGCTCCGACCCCCACGGGCAGCCCTGCGGAGGCTGCCGGCACGGATGCGTCCACCGCCCGCAGCGCCACGGCCACCATCTCGGATGCGGCCAGCCAGACGACCATCGCTGCCACCGCCCCGGTCGTCGTCGCCGGAACCGCTCTGCCCGGCGCCGACCAGGCCACCCGGTTCACCGCGGTGACGCCCACGGTCACCGCGACCGGCAGATCAGCCGCGGGCATCGACGCCGCCGGATCGACCAGCCCGTCGGCCTCGCTCCCGTCGGCCAGCCCGACCGTGGTCCCGACCACGACCGCGGCCGCCGCCTGCATCAACTAGCGCTCAGCCGCGCAGGAGCTGGCGGGACATGACGACGCGCTGGATCTGGTTGGTGCCCTCGTAGATCTGGGTGATCTTGGCGTCGCGCATCATGCGTTCGACGGGGAAGTCGCGGGTGTAGCCGGCGCCGCCGAAGAGCTGGACGGCGTCGGTGGTGACCTCCATGGCGACGTCCGAGGCGAAGCACTTGGCGGCGGCGGAGACGAAACCGAGGCCGGTCTCGCCACGCTCGGCGCGGGCCGCCGAGACATACACCAGGTGGCGGGCCGCCTCGATCTTCATGCCCATGTCGGCGAGCATGAACTGCACACCCTGGTTGTCGGCGATGGCCCGGCCGAACTGGCGACGGTCGCGAACGTAGGCCAACGCCGCGTCCAGCGCCCCCTGGGCGATGCCGACGGCCTGGGCGCCGATGGTCGGGCGGGTGTGGTCGAGGGTGGCGAGTGCGGTGCGCAGGCCCGTGCCGGGTTCGCCGATGATCCGGTCTGCCGGGATGGTGGCGCCGTCGAAGTGGATCTCGGCGGTGGGGGAGCCCTTGATGCCGAGCTTGCGCTCCTTGGTGCCCACCGTGAAGCCGGGGTCGTCGCGGTGCACGACGAACGCCGAGATGCCGTCGACGCGGCGGGCCGCGTTCGGATCGGTCACGGCCATCACCGTGTACCAGGTCGACTCGCCGGCACCGGTGATCCAGGCCTTGGTGCCGTCCAGGACCCAGTGGTCGCCGTCGAGGCGGGCCCGGGTGCGCATCGAGGCGTTGTCGGAACCGGCCTCCCGCTCGGACAGCGCGTAGGAGATCATCGCCTCGCCGCTGGCCACCGACGGCAGCACGAGCTGCTTGAGTGATTCCGATCCGGACAGGATGATCGGCAGGCTGCCGAGCTTGTTCACCGCCGGGATCAGCGAACTCGCCGCGCACGCCCGGGCGACCTCCTCGATCAGGATGCAGGTGGCGACCGAGTCCGCCCCCTGCCCGCCGTAGGCCTCGTCGATGTGCACCGCGGCGAAGCCCGCGCGGGCGAGCGCGTCGTAGGCTTCCACGGTGAAGCGTTCGTGTTCGTCGGCGTCCGCCGCGTACGGGGCGATCTCCTTCTCGGCGAGCGTGCGCACCGCCTCCCGCAGCGCGATGTGCTCCTCGGGAAGCTGGTAAAGGTCGAACGACGCGTTCATGGCAGCCTGCCCGCTGGTCGCAGTCACATCCTCGATGATGCCCGGATACCCGACATCAGCTGACCGGCACCCGACACCCGGCGCCGGATGCCTATCGGGTGTACGTGTGGAACCCGCGTCCGCTCTTACGGCCGAGCAGACCCGCGTCGACCATCCGCAGCAGCAGCGGCGGCGCGGCGTACAGCGGCTCCTTGAACTCGGCGTACATCGAGTCGGCCACGCCCTTGATCGTGTCCAGGCCGATGAGGTCGCACAGCTTCAGCGGACCCATCGGATGGGCACAGCCGAGCACCATGCCGTTGTCGATGTCGTCGGCGGCGGCCAGGCCGGACTCGAGCATCCGGATCGCGGACAACAGGAACGGCACGAGCAGCGCGTTGACCACGAAGCCGGCACGGTCGGTGGAGCGGATCGTCTGCTTGCCCAGCGCCTCGGTGGCGAAGCTCTCGGCGGCGGTGACGGTCTGCTCGGACGTCAGCAGTGACGGGACGATCTCGACGAGCTTCTGCACCGGCACCGGGTTGAAGAAGTGGATGCCGACGACCTGCTCCGGCCGGGACGTCGCCACCCCCAGCTTCATGATCGGAATCGACGAGGTGTTGGAGGCGAAGAGTGCGTCAGGGCGGGTGACGACCTTGTCGAGAGTGCCGAAGATCTCCGCCTTGAGCTGCTCGTTCTCCGCGATCGCCTCGACGACGACATCGCGGTCGGCGAACGCGTCCAGCTCGGTGGTGAACGTCAGGCGGGCCAGCGCCGCGTCCCGGTCCGACTCGCTGATCTTTCCGCCGCGCAGTGCCCGGTCGAACGAGGAGGTCAGGCGCTTGCGGCCGGCCTCGAGTGCCCCTTCGTTGATCTCGCGGACGGCCACGTCGAGCCCTGCGCGGGCCGCCACCTCGGCGATGCCGGACCCCATCAGGCCGCAGCCGATCACACCGAGGCGGGTGTACCCCGCCGCCTCTGCCGTGGCTGCGGTCGCACCGTTCGCCAGCGTCGCTGCCTGCACCGCACTCACCGAAGATCCCACTCCTCTCGGACGCCGACGCCCCGGATCCGGGCACGCCGACGACGCCGACACCACGGATTCGTCGGCGATCGCCCTGCCATCCACCCTAGACGGTGGGCCTGTCCGACTCACCAGATTCACCCCGTTCAAGATCGTTTTTGCGGGGTTCGGGGGTCGTCCGGAACGGGTTCAGGGGTGAGATCGAGGCCAGGTCAGGAACCGAGCGCGAGGACCCACAGCGGCAGCGTGAGCAGGCTCAGCGGCACGCCCACCCCCACCAGCAGGCTGGGCAGCGGGGTGGCCAGGTCGTACCGGGCGGCGATCAGCGCGCCGGCGACCATCGGCGGCATCGCCGTCTCGAACAGGGCGATGGTCACACCATGGTTGCCCAGCCCGCCGACCAGCGCGTAGCAGCCGACGACAAGCGCCGGGGCTACGACCAGCTTCACCCCGAGCCCGAGGACGAGCTCCCGCCAGTACCGCCGAGCCGCCGGAACCTCGAGCTGCATGCCGATCGAGAACAGGGCAAGTGGGGTGAGGGTACCGCCGAGCGAGACCAGCGCGCCGTCCAGCCAGGACGGAAAATCCACCGGGCGCAGCGCCAGCGCGCAGACCAGGGCCATCAGCGCCGGTGAGGTCAGCACCCGCCGGGCCAGCTCCGCCCGGGGCAGCGCCGCCCCGGCGACGACCGTCACCGCGACGAGAACGACGGTGTTCACCAGCAGGAACGAGCCGAGCTGGTCGACCAGAACGGCGATCGGCACGTCGTCGGCGCCGTAGAACGCGGTGACCATCGGGAAGCCGACGAAGCTGGTGTTCGCCACCGCGGTCGCGGCGATCAGCGCGATCACCGTCTGCCTGGGCAGGCGTAGGAGCCGGGCCGCGAGCAGGTAGAGCCCGCTGGAGATCGCGAACAGCAGGTAGGGCGCGGCCACGACCAGTGCAAGATCGGCTGGGAACTCGACGATGTGCACCGCGTGCAGCACCAGGGCGGGCAGTGCGATGTCGAGCAGCCAGGTGTTCACCACCGCGGCGGCCGCCGGCGGTGGCCGCAGCCGGCGCCGGACACCGATCCCGGCCGCCAGCCCCACCAGCAGGACGACCAGCGCGGACACCGGGCCATGGTGGCAGCTCGGTGCCGCCCGGCAGGCCGCATCGTGGCGCGTCCCACCTCGTCGACACTGCGCGTTCCGCGGCGTCGACACTGCGCGCCCGAGGTCGTGGACGTCCTGCGTCACGGCCGCCGAGCGCGTCCTGTGTCATGGCCGTCGAGAGCCCCGCCCCCACCGGTCCTGCCGGTGTCGGCGCAGACGGCGGACACGGCGCAGCAGGCGAGGCAGGCCGATGTTCAGAGCGAACAGCACTCCGGCGAGGACGTAGTTCCCGGCGCCGAACCGTACCTGCCCGGGCAGCGGCAGCAGGGTGTAGGTGATCAGGATCAGCAGCGGCAGGATCAGCGTGGCGACCATCACTCCACCGACCCAGGGCGGCGAGTCGGTCATCGACCGGGACCTGCGTGGCGTCGGGGCGGTGTCACCGTTCTCGGGTGGCACCCGGGTGTCGTGTGGTGGAGCTCCTGTTGTGCCCGCCCCGATCGGGCTGGCAGATTGACCCGTCGGCGGCGTCGGATGATCGTTGGTTGGTCGTCGCGGCTGAATCGGCGCGTCCGGCGCTGCGCCGGTCCGCCCGGTGGATCGGAGGTCCAGATGGTCGCCCCCGTGCTCACCGCGCCCGGCCGTCCCGCCTGGCGCGACGGCAAACGGTACATGTGGCTCACCGCCACCGTCGTCCCCCTGACGGCGATCGTCGGCTACGGGCTGTGGCACCGCACCGGAGTCGGGCTGCACTGGTGGATCACCCCGCTGTTCGTGTTCGTCCTGGTCCCGCTGCTTGATCTCAGCTCGCCGCCGGACCCGGCGAACCCGCCCGAGGCGGTCCGGGCCCAGCTTGAGGCCGACCGGTACTACCGGCGCTGCACCTATCTGTACCTGCCGCTGGCCGGCCTCGCCCTGGCGCTCGGCGCCGCCGCCTGGAGCGAGGGTCACCTCTCGGCCATGGCGCGCGTCGGCGCGGTGCTTTCCGTCGGATGCGTCACCGGGGTGGGGATCACCACCGCCCACGAACTGGGCCATCGCCGGGGACGGCTCGAACGGGCGCTGGCCCGGCTGATGTTGGCCGCCACCGGTTACGGCCATTTCCTCGTCGAGCACAACCGAGGCCATCACGCCCGGGTCGCGACTCCGCAGGATCCGGCCAGTGCCCGCCTCGGCGAGGGCTTCTGGCGGTTCTGGCCGCGGACCGTCCTCGGGGGAGTGCGCTCGGCCTGGGCGCTGGAGGCCGGACGGCTCCGCGGACGTGGACGGCGGGTGTGGTCGGTGCGCAACGAGGTCGTGCGCGGCTGGCTGCTCACCGCGGCCCTGTTCGGGACGCTCGGTGGAATCCTCGGTGTCGGTGTCGGTGTCTTTCTGGTGGCCCAGGCCCTGGTCGGGGTGACTCTGCTCGAAGGGGTCAACTACATCGAGCACTACGGCCTCGCGCGGGCCCGTACCGCCAGCGGACGCTACGAACCGGTCACCCCGCGGCACAGCTGGAACAGCGACGCGGTGGTCAGCAACCTGGCCCTCTACCAGCTGCAACGGCACAGCGATCACCATGCTCACCCGGGCCGGCGCTATCAGGTCCTGCGCTCGTTCGCCGAGTCGCCGCAGCTACCCGCGGGGTATGCCACCCTGCTCGTCGCCGCCTGGCTGCCGCCGGTCTGGTTCCGCCTGATGGACGACCGGGTGCTCGCCCACTACGGCGGCGATCTGACGCTGGCCCATGTCCAGGCGTCCCGCGCCCAGGCTCTCGCCGACCGCTACCGCCGCTGACCGCTACCGCCACCGGCTGGTTCTGTCGCTGACTGGTTCTGTCACCGGCTGGTGCCGCAGCCGGTCGGTCCTGCTGCCAGAGCTGCGTGAGCCGGTTGTGCCGCGTCAACCGGCCGGGCTGATGGCACTGGCGGAGGCGGGTGGGTCGCCGGAGCTGGCCGGCCCGGATTTTCCGGACGGTGACGCTGGCCGGGCAGCGGCCGGGGGAGTGGCGGTGGCGGTCGCCGAGGTGGCTGCGGCTGGCTTCGAGGTGGGTCCGAGCAGGCGGTTGAACAGGTCCCGCAGGCGCAGCAAGGCCTGGCGCAGGGTCTCGGTGTCGGGTCGGCCACCCGGGGCGGCGCCCGCGTCGGCGTGGGCGTCCGCGTGCGCGCGGCGGTAGGTCTGCGCCAGCTGGGGATGATCCACCGACAGCAGCTCGACGCGCTCGCGGAAACTGCCCTCCGGGTAGCCGCGGGCCCGCATCACCTCGCTGACCAGCCCGTCGGCCTGACGGGTGACCCCGCCCGGGTCGTCCACGAAGCGCCCCTGCAGGCCCTGCCAACGGCGGAGGAACGCAGCCCGTTCCTGTTCGCTGAGGGTGACCAGGGTGAGGGTGTCCCGCCGTTCGGCGACGGCCAGCAGATGGCGGTGCGCCGCGCGGCGGTTGCCGAACTCGGCGACGGCCCGGTCGTACTCCGGGCCGAACCGCCGGCGCAGCGCATATCGTCCGCCGCCGCGCCGGTCGACCAGTGC
Organism: Frankia sp. R82; assembly: GCF_023716925.1. Lineage (GTDB taxonomy): Bacteria > Actinomycetota > Actinomycetes > Frankiales > Frankiaceae > Frankia. The sequence goes on along the minus strand of NZ_JAMQQG010000038.1, from coordinate 28,352 downwards.
GGCCGTGACGATCAGCGCCGCGGCGGCGACCAGCACCAGCATCCAGCCCGCGACGGGCACCTTCGACCACCTCCGCCGCTGCGCCCCGAAAGGCGATCACCGTGGCGGACGATACCGGGCGCGACGACGGCGAACGGCTCGCCCGGCACCAGTGGGTGGCCGGGTCGGGCCTTCAGCCGGCGTCGTCGGCAGACTCGCTCGGCGGTGGTGGCGCGGATCCGCCAAGGTGCGCGGGCAGCCACCAGTCGGGTTCCCCGGGGGCGGGACGAGGGTAGCGCCGCTGGGCGGTGTCGAGCAGCTCCGTCATGATCTTGTGTAGCGCGTCGGTCCCGGCCTGCCGGTCGGCGAAGTCCGCGGGTGGTACCGGTGCGCCCACAGCGATTGTGATGGGGGTGCCGATCGCCTCCCGCAGGCGCAGCGGTCGCCCCTTGGTCAGGACGCGCTGGCTGCCCCAGATGACCATCGGGACAACCGGGACTTTGGCGGCCGCCGCCATCCGGGCCGCCCCGGACTTGAACGGGCCGAGACAGAAGCTCGGGCTGATCGTCGCCTCGGGGAAGACGCCCACCAGCTCCCCGGCGTGCAGCGCCTGCAACGCCTCCCGCAGCGACGCCGCCCCCGCCTGGCGGTCGACCGGGATGTGGTGCATCCCCCGCATCAACGGCCCGCCGATCCGGTGGTCGAACACCGCCTTCTTCGCCATGAAGCGCACCGGCCGGCGTCCGGCCTGCCAGAACGGCAGACCGGCGAGGGCGAAGTCGAGATAGGACACGTGGTTCATCAGCACGATCGCGCCGCCGGACGTCGGGACGTGCTCGATGCCCTGGACGTCGATCCGCAGTCGAAGGGCGGCGAACAGCCCCTTGGCCACGCCGACGACCGGCCGGTAGACATATTCCGCCACGGGCAGGCCACTCCTTGGATAGTCCCTGTCGGTTCTCGCCCCCCGGGCTTCGCTGCCCGCCTGCGACCCTACGCCGTGTCCGGTCGTGGCCAGGGCCAGGAGCGGGACCGTCCCCGCCGGACCCTGGCGCCCCTGCGGACCCCCGGCACACAAGGGACGATCCAGCAGCGATGATGTCCTTTCGTCGACCGTTGTGCCGTCGTTCGGGTGTGCTGTCGTTGGGGTGCGGTGCGCTGGTGCCCGGTGGCCGGTCGATGCCCGGATGCGGCCGGTGGTCAGGCCGGAGGGAGCGGACTGGATGGACATCCTGCGGCGCAGCATCGAGGCACAGCCGGATCCGCCTGGCTGGGTGCTGATCCTGGCCGCGGTCCTCGCGGCGGTGACGGTGCTCAGCAACCGGCTGTGGCCGGTCGCGCGGCACGTCATCACGATCGCCCACGAGGGCGGCCATGCGCTGGTGGCGGTGCTCAGCGGTCGTCGCCTCGCCGGGGTGCGGCTGCATTCCGACACCTCCGGAGTCACGGTCTCCTCCGGCCGCCCGACCGGCCTGGGGGTCGTCGCCACGGTGGCCGCGGGCTATCCGGCGCCGTCACTGATCGGACTGGGTGCGGTCGGGCTGCTGGCGGTCGGTCGCTCCAGCCTGGTGCTGCAACTGTGCGTCGCGTTGCTGCTGGCCATGCTGGTGGTGATCCGCAACGGCTTCGGTGTGCTGTCGCTCGCGGTCAGCACGGCCGTGATCCTGGTGATCTCCTGGTTCGCGCCGCCGACCGCACGCGCCGGTTTTGCTACCTACATCGCCTGCTTTCTGCTGCTCGGTGCGCTGCGTCCGGTGGTCGAGGTGCAGCGGCAACGTCGACGTCGGCGCGCCCATGACTCCGACCCCGACCAGCTTGCCCGGCTGACCAGGGTGCCCGCAGTCGTCTGGGTGGGGGTGTTCGGCCTGTGCGGGCTGGGCTGCGCCGCGGGGGGAGCGACTCTGCTGTTCGACTGGCCCTCCTGAGCAGGCTGGAACTGTCGGAGGTGACTGGGAGACTCGGACAGCATGTGCGGTCGTTACACGCAGAAGCTGAAGTCCGACGACCTGGTCGCAGCGATGTCCGCGCGCGACGAGACCGCCGGTTCCCTTCGAGAGAGCACCAACGTTGCGCCCACCTCCACGATGCCGATCGTGGTCGCGGAGTCGCTGTCGGCCCAGGACGGCGGCGCTGGCCGACCCGGCAGTGACGGCAAGGCCGGCGACGGCGGGGCCGCGTCGGGCACCGGGCGGGTGCTGCGGCTGGCGACGTGGGGGCTGGTTCCGTCCTGGGCGAAGGACCCGTCGATCGGCGCTCGAATGATCAACGCCCGCGCGGAGACGGTCGCGACCAAACCGTCGTTCCGGGCGGCGTACGCCGCCCGGCGCTGCCTGGTCCCCGCCACCGGCTTCTACGAGTGGTTTCGCCCGGGCGGGGGATCGCGCCGAGGCCAGCCGTTCTACATGTATCCGGCGGGTCACCCGGCGACCGGCGACATCCTTGCCTTCGCCGGGCTCTACGAGGTCTGGCGCAAGGGCGACACACCTCTGGCGACGTTCACGATTCTCACCACCACCGCGGCCGAGGGGCTGGCGTTCCTGCACGACCGGTCCCCGGTGATCCTCCCCGTCGCCGCCTGGGACCGTTGGATCGACCCGGCCACCGACCCGGCCGACCTTGCTCCGCTGCTGCGTCCGGCGTCCGCCGGGGTGCTCTTGGCCCATCCGGTCAGTACGGCCGTCGGGAACGTCCGTAACAAGGGCGCCGAGCTGACGGACCCGGTCGAGCTCGACGCGGCCGTGGCCGAGGCGATCGAGGAGGCCGGCGGTCCGTCCGCCACGGCACTGTCCACCCATCCGTCACCGGATGTGTCGTACCAGGTGTAGCCGAAGCAGGTGTAGCCGAAGCAGAGCGACATTCGCGTGGCGCGGGGCCATACCTACCGGACACGTCCGGATGGATATGACCCCGCGCCAGACCGCAGGCGTCGTCAGCGGTTGGCGATCAGGCGTCCTTGAGACTGATGGCCTCGGTCGGACAGCACTCGATCGCTTCCTGAAGATCATCTGCCCGCGACTCGTCCGGCTCCTCGTTCAGCACGTAGAGATAGCCGTCGTCGCGGATCTCGAAAATATCCGGAACAAGCCGGACACACGTCCCACTGCTCACGCAGCGGTCGAAATCGACGTTCACGCGCATCGGCGAACCTCCCGTACTGCTTCCAGAATGTCGTGGTCGTGTGGACCATACCGCCGAGGTCGGTCACGCAACAGCGACGTCTCGGTCTGAGGCGCGGCCACCGGGAAGCGGATGCGTCCTCCGGGTCAGGAGCTCTTGATCGACGAGATGTCCAGCTCAATCTTGATCTTGTCGCTGAGCAGGACTCCGCCGGTCTCCAGGGCGGCGTTGAAGGAAATCCCGAAGTCCTTGCGGCTGATCGTCGTGGTCGCGGTGAAACCTGCGCGGATGTTGCCGAAGGGGTCCTTGGAGCTGCCCTCGAACGTCACGTCAAGGTCGACCGAGCTGGTGACCCCACGGATCGTGAGCTCGCCGGTCAGGACGTACTCGTCCTCGCCCTTGCCGGCCGCCGCGCCGGTGCTGACAAAAGTGATCGTCGGGTAGGTGGCCACGTCGAGCAGGTCCGCCGACTTCACGTGGCCGTCCCGGTCCGCCACGCCCGTGTCGAACGAGTCGGTCTGGATCGTCACGGACGCGCTCGATGCGGTCGGGTCGGCCTCGTCGAGCTGGAGAACTCCCTCCACGTCCTTGAACTGCCCACGCACGGTGGTGACCATCGCGTGGCGGGCGGAGAACCCGATGCGGGTGTGGGCCGGGTCGATCGTCCAGGTGCCGGTCAGATTGATCGCGGCGGGAGCTGGGGCGGTCATCGCGTCCTCCTGGGACTGCTGCCAGTCAGCGGGCCGGCCTCGGGCGGGCCGGTAACGGTGATCTGGCGGTCGCTGTGGGCGAAAGTTGATTGCAGGCGCAACTTACAGCCTGGGTCAACGTCCGTCCCGGGCGCATATTCCGTCGGCCAGATGAACACCGCAAGACGAGCCGGCACAGGCTGTGGACAACGGCGTTCTGTCCACAGCACACGGTCGGGGACTGCCGGCCGACCGTCGGGCGATCTACGGTTCGCCCATGGTCACCACCACCCCGGGACCCGGGTGTTCGTCGTCTCCCCATCCACCGGGCCGACCCCGGCGTCGGCCCGATCCCGCCGCCGCGTCGGCCCCGTCATCCGTGCCGGCCTCGTCTTCGATGCCCGGCTCGTCTTCTTCGATGCCGGCCCTGCCCGCGACACCGGTACTGCCCTCCACACCGGTACTGCCCCCGATGCCGGTGCCAGGCCCGGCCTCCGCCACGTCCTCGCCGCGGCGTCGCGTGCGGGCGGGAAGGTTCGCCGGGCAGGTTCCTGCTACAGATCGACCGCACCACCTGGATGGGCGATCGTTTGGTCCGGGCGGGTCTGGTGACCGGGGAGAGAACGACTGGGCCAGCGGTGATCTGCTCTTCGACTGGGTGGATGAGCCGGACGATCTCGTGGACGTCCGCGTCACCGGGAGCCTGGCCAGAGCGGACGATCGTGACGACACCAGCGGCCGTGCTGGTCTTGGCAGCCACGCCGACCTGGGCGACCGGGCCGACATCGGCGATGGCGACGCTTACGGCAGCCGCGATGACCTCGGCGACCGCGCCGAGCCCGGCAGTCGTGACGACCTCGGCGATCTGGGCGGCGGGACGCCGGCGTCGCCAGCTGCCGGTCGCCTGCGGCTGCTGCGGGCTCGGCTCGCCGACCGGCTGCCGCTGACTCTGCGCTCGGCGGTGGTGGCGCCGACGGCGAGCGCCGCGCTGGTGCTCGCGCTCGTCGCACTCGGGGCTGCGGTCCTTGCCACCTGGGTTGCCTGGCAGCACCGCCCGGTCCCGGTGAGCGCGGCTCCGGTCACCTCTTCGACCATGATCGCCGCGCTCTCGCCCGGGCCGGCCGGCGACGAGGTCTCGGCGCCCGTCGTCGGGACCGCGACAACGGGCTCGGCTGGCCGGACGGGTGCGCCGGTGGGCGAGGTGGTGGTCGACGTGGCCGGCCGAGTACATCGGCCGGGAGTAGTGCGGCTGGCCGCGGGCTCGCGCGTCGTCGATGCCCTCGACCGGGCCGGCGGAGCGCTGCCCGGCGTCGACACCACGGGTGTCGCTCTCGCCCGGGTGCTCGTCGACGGCGAACAGATCCTGGTCGACGGCCGGCCCGGGCCGTCATCGGACGCGCCGGCAGGATCCGCCAGTGGTCCGGCGGCAGGATCCGGCGGTGCAGGTGCAGTCGCGGCGGGGGCCGGCACAACCGGCTCGGGCAGCCCGGTGAACCTCAACAGCGCCACCGCCGAGCAGCTGGACGCGCTACCCGGAGTCGGCCCGGTGCTCGCCCAGCGGATCGTGCAGTGGCGGGTCGAACACGGCCCCTTCGGCTCACCTCAGCAGCTGGGCGAGGTCACCGGGGTCGGCGACAGGCGCCTCGCTGACCTGCTGCCGCTGATCAGGATCTGAGCGCGTGGTCGCCGTCGGCCTGGAGACGGGTCTGGCCCTGGCCGAACGGCCGTCGCCGACACCACAACCCCTCGACGCGCGGCTGATCGTGCCGGCAGTGGCCGCCTGGGGCGGCGCCGCGACGTCGGTGGGCACGACCCTGCCGGATGTGGTTCTTGCGCTCGCGGCTGCCGTCGTGCTCGCCATGCCACTGCTGCTCGTCGTGCAGCGTCGCCGCTGCCAGCGTCGCGATGTGCTGGTCGCCCTGGCCGCGGGGCCGGCACTGGCCACTGTGGCGGTGGCGTTCCTGGCCGCCGGCCTGCTTGCCGGCGGCCTCGAGACCCGCCCGGGGGACCGGGGGCCGTTCGCGGACCTGGTCGGCCGAGAGGCGACAGTCACCGCGCGGGCCGTCATCGCCGACGATCCACGGATCATCGCCACCACGGCGGGCGGCTCGGAGAGCGCTGCCGGCCGGGGTGCTCCCTCTTTCGTCGTACCAGCCCGCCTCGAGCGGGTCGCGGCCGGCTCCGTCCGCCTGCGTGTGCACGCCCGGGTGGTCCTGTTGGTCCACGGCGCGGCCTGGCGCGACCTGCTGCCCAGCCAGCACCTCGAGGTCAGCGGTCGGCTCTCCCCACCCCGGCGCGATCCCACGGTTGCCGGGGCGCTGCTGGTCCGGGACACCGCACCCCGGCTGCGGGGCGGTCCGAACCGGCTGCAACGGGCCGCCGGCCGGCTGCGGTCGGGGTTGCGCACCACGACCAGCGGCCTGCCACAGCCACGTCGTGGACTGCTGCCCGCCCTGGTCGATGGCGACGTCTCCGCTCTCGACGACGACCTGCGCGACGACTTCCGGGCCGCTGGACTGACCCACCTGACCGCGGTCAGCGGCGGCAACGTCGCGATCGTGACCGCCACGGCACTGCTGCTCGCCGGCCGGGCTCGCGGCGGCACCCGGAGCCGGGCCGCGCTCGGCGTCGGTGCGCTGCTCGCGTTCGTCGTGCTGGCCCGACCCTCACCGAGCGTGCTGCGTGCCGGAGTGATGGGACTCATCGGACTCGCCGCGTTCGCCGCCGGGCGGCCCAGAGCGGCGCTGGCCGCCCTCGCGGCGAGTGTCACGGTGCTCGTGCTCGGCTGGCCGACGCTCGCGGTCTCCGTCGGGTTCGCGCTGTCCGTCCAGGCCACCGCAGGAATGATCATTCTGGCGCCGGGTTGGCACAGCGGGTTCGCCCGCCGCCTGCACCGTCGGATCGCCGAGCCGCTCGCTGTCGCGGCCGCCGCCCAGCTCGCCTGCACGCCGCTGCTGGCCTGGCTCGGCGGTGGCATCAGCATGGTCGCCATACCGGCGAATCTGGCGGCCGCCCCGGCCGTGCCGGCGGCAACGGTCCTGGGAGTACTGACCCTGCTTGTCGCCGCGGTGGCACCGGAGCCGGCCCGCTGGCTCGCGCACGCCGCCGATCTGCCCTGCTGGTGGCTGGTGACGGTGGCCCGTACCGCCGCGGGGCTGCCCGCCGCCACGATCGGCTGGCCCCAGGGCCTGCTCGGGGCCGGTACGGCCGCTGCCGGTGTCGTGGCTGCGGCGGCCGTGCTGCGTCGCCGGGCTGCCCGCCGGATCGCTGCCGCGGCACTGGCCGGGCTGCTGGTCGCCCGGTGCACGGTAGTCGACCGGATCGCTCCCTGGCCGCCGCCCGACTGGCGGATCGTGGCCTGTGACGTGGGACAGGGCGATGCGCTGGTCCTGCGCGTCGCACCCGGGCAGGCGGTGCTCGTCGACGCAGGTCCCGACCCGGCGCTGCTGACCCGCTGCCTTGACGATCTCGGCGTGCGGGAGCTACCGGCGATCATCCTCAGCCATCTGCACGCCGACCATGTCAACGGTCTGCCCGGCGTACTCGGCCGGCGCCGGGTGGGCGCGGTGCTCGTCGGGACGCTGCGTGAGCCGGCCGGCCAGTGGCGGCTGGTGCGCCGGTGGACGGGGCAGGCCGGGGTGCCGGTACGTACCGTCACGGCGGGCAGCCGAGGACAGGTCGGTGCCGTCGGCTGGACGGTGCTCGCCCCGCGGGTGCTGCTGCACGGCACGGACAGCGATCCGAACAACGACAGTCTGCTCGTGTCCGCGCAGGTGGGCGAGGTGCGAATCCTGCTCACCGGGGACGTCGAGGCCGTCGCCCAGCAGGCAGTACTCGGCGCGCTGGACGCCGCGGCGGCACTGCGTGCGGATGTGCTCAAGGTGCCGCACCACGGCTCGGCCGACCAGGACCCCGGTTTCCTGCGCGCGGCACGAGCTCGGTACGCCCTGGTCAGCGTCGGCGTGGGCAATGACTACGGCCATCCCGCGGCGGCCACCCTGCGGATCCTGCGCCAGGCCGGAGTCGCGATCGGCCGCACCGACCGGGACGGTGCCCTGGCCGTCACGGCACCTGACGGTCCGGCCTCCGGGCCGGGAGGGGCGGTGGCAGGGCCGGAAACGGTGGGCGCTCCGGGGCGGCGGCACGAGGTCTCGGTGGTGCGTCGCGGCCCCCGGGACGGATCGTGACATGCTGACCGCATGCCCCCCTCCGCCGCGTCTGCGGATCCCGCCGGACCGGTGTCACTCGTGCTCGTCCAGGGCGATGAGGATCTTCTGGTCGGTCGGGCGGTGCGGGCGGTGATCGATTCTGCGCGGGCGCGTGACCCCGACGTGGAGATCGTCGATCGGGGAGCCGGAGAGCTGACCGAGGCGGATCTGGTCGACCTCGGCGCCACGTCGATGTTCGGCGGCGGGCGGGTGGTCGTGGTCCGCGGCGCGCAGGATCTCGGTGACGAACTGCGCGACGCCCTGCTCGTCCACATCGGTCGGATGCCGCCCGATGTCGTGCTCGTGCTGGTGCACTCCGGTGGGGTGCGCAATCGCAAGCTGGCCGACGCGATGAAGTCCGCCGGTGCCCGGATCATGCCCGCGGCGAAGATCACTCGGCCGCGGGATCGGCACGACTTCGTGGTCGCCGAGGTACGCCGACTCGGCGGTCGGATCAGCGAGGGTGCCACTCGGGCCCTGCTCGACGCGGTCGGCGGCGACCTGCGTGAGCTTGCCGCGGTCTGTGATCAGCTCGTGGCCGACACCGAGGGTGGCCTGCTCGATGAAGCCGCGGTCGCCCGGTTCCATCGCGGTCGGGCCGAGGCCTCCGGCTTCGCGGTCGCCGACGCGATCATCGGCGGCGACCTGCCACAGGCGATGACCTTGCTGCGTCAGGCGATCGAGGGCGGCACCGCGCCGGTGCTGATCTCCAGCGCGATCACCGGCGGGCTGCGTGAGCTCGCCCGGGTCTCCGCCGCGGGCGGGGGAAACAAAGCCGATCTGGCCCGGGTGCTGAAGATGCCGGACTGGAAGGTCGACAAGGCCCAGCGGGCCGCCCGGGCCTGGTCGGATCCTGGGCTCGGGCACGCACTGCGGGCTGCGGCGCAGGCCGACGCCGGCGTCAAGGGTGGGTCCGTCGATGCGGGCTACGCGTTGGAGAAGCTGCTACGTGAGGTAGCGGTGGCTCGCGCGTTCCCGCGCGACCGGGCACACCGAGGAGGGCGAGGATGACGGACCTGCGAGTGCTGCCAGCCGGCTGGGCACGCGGCACGCTCGTCACAGTCACCGGGCTGCTCACCGTGGTTGTCGCGCTCGGAGATTTGGCGAGTGCCTGGGTCGTACTGGCCCTGCCCGTAGCCGTCGTCGCCGCCGTCGGCTATCACGAGGTACTCGAACAACTGGTGCGGCCGGACCCAGCCGACATCCAGACTGACCAGACCGAGCACGGCGGCCAGACCAACCGAAGCGATCGGGCCGGCAAAAACGATCAGGCTGGCCTGAGCGAAGCGGAGGCCGGGCATGCAGAAAAGCCGGGGGCCGACGGCACCCCGGCCTGACCGGACGACGTCAGCTGGCGGTCAGCTTCGCGTGAGCGCGGGCCAGCGCCGACTTGCGGTTCGCGGCCTGGTTGAGATGGATCACGCCCTTGCTGGCGGCCTTGTCGAGCTTGCGGTTGGCGGCCCGCAGCGTCACGTCGGCACGCTCGACATCGCCGGCCTCGACAGCCTCACGGAAGCGCCGGACGTGCGTCTTGAGCTCGGACTTGACCGCCTTGTTGCGCAGCCGCCGCTTCTCGTTGGTGAGGTTGCGCTTGATCTGCGACTTGATGTTGGCCACGCGAAGGAACCTCTGCATGTCGAGTCGGGATGGTGTCCAGCCGCGAGGGTGCTCGGCTGGGATGGTGCAGACAGGTCATCGTACGACCACTGGCCGCGTGCGCAGATTATCAAACCGGATGTCACCCGGTGCGCCGGCGTCGGCTCCTGGCAGGATGCAGGCCGACGGCTCCTGGCACGATGAAGGGTGAGGCCGACCTGATTCCCGGCACGGGAGGTGCTCCCGTGCCCGCCGCGAGCGAAACGAGAACCTTCCGCGTGTCCGCAGCCCCGCATCTGGCGCCCGGCGCCGACCCGGCGATGATCCGTAACTTCTGCATCATCGCCCACATCGACCATGGCAAGTCGACTCTCGCCGACCGCATGCTCGGCGTGACCGGCGTCGTGGAGGCGCGCAACATGCGCGCGCAGTATCTCGATCGGATGGACATCGAGCGTGAGCGCGGGATCACGATCAAGGCGCAGAACGTGCGGCTGCCCTGGCAGGCCGACGACGGCCACGAGTACATCCTGCATCTCATCGACACGCCCGGGCACGTGGACTTCAGCTACGAGGTCAGCCGGTCGCTCGCCGCCTGCGAGGGGGCGGTGCTGCTGGTCGATGCGGCCCAGGGCATCGAGGCGCAGACGCTGGCCAACCTGTACCTGGCGATCGAGAACGACCTGACGATCATTCCGGTGCTGAACAAGATCGACCTCCCGGCGGCACAGCCGGAGAAGGTCGCCGCGGAGATCGCGGCCATCATCGGCTGTGACCCGGCGGAGGTGCTGCGGGTCTCGGGCAAGACCGGCCAGGGCGTCCCGGAGCTGCTCAACGAGATCGTCCGCCAGATTCCGGCCCCGGTCGGTGACCCGGACGGGCCCGCCCGAGCGATGATCTTCGACAGCGTGTACGACATCTACCGCGGGGTGATCACCTATGTCCGGGTGATGGACGGCACCCTCACCACCCGGGACCGCTGCCTGATGATGTCGACCGGGGCGAGCCACGAGACGCTCGAAGTCGGCGTGATCTCGCCGGACCCGCATCCCACCGGGTCGCTGTCGGTCGGCGAGGTCGGCTACGTCATCCCCGGAGTGAAGGACGTCCGGCAGGCCCGCGTCGGCGACACGATCACCACCACCCGGCGTCCGGCCGTCGAGATGCTCGGCGGCTACCGGGACCCGCTGCCGATGGTCTATTCCGGACTGTACCCGATTGACGGCAGTGAGTATCCGGCGTTGCGGGAGGCACTGGACAAGCTGCAGCTCAACGATGCCGCCCTGACCTACGAGCCGGAGACGTCCGCGGCGCTCGGCTTCGGCTTCCGCTGCGGCTTCCTCGGCCTGCTGCACCTGGAGATCGTCCGGGAGCGCCTGGAGCGCGAGTTCAACCTCACGCTCATCTCCACCGCGCCGAACGTCGTCTACCGGGTGGTGATGGAGGACCGCTCCGAGGTCACCGTCACCAACCCGAGCGACTGGCCCGGCGGCAAGATCGCCGAGGTGTACGAGCCGATCGTGCAGGCGATGCTGCTGCTGCCGACCGACTTCGTCGGCGCGGTCATGGAGCTGTGCCAGAGCCGTCGCGGAGTGCTGCTGGGCATGGACTACCTGTCCGCGGACCGGGTGGAGCTCAAGTACACACTTCCACTCGGTGAGATCATCTTCGATTTCTTCGACTCGTTGAAGTCGCGGACTCGGGGGTACGCGAGCCTCGACTACGAGCCGGCCGGAGAGCAGCTGGCAGACCTGGTCAAGGTGGACATTCTGCTCCAGGGGGAGACGGTTGACGCCTTCTCCGCGATCGTCCATCGCGAGAAGGCCTACGCCTACGGCGTGTCGATGACCTCCCGGCTGCGTGAGCTGATCCCCCGTCAGCAGTTCGAGGTTCCGATCCAGGCGGCGATCGGCAGCCGGATCATCGCGCGGGAGAACATCCGAGCCATCCGCAAGGACGTGTTGGCCAAGTGCTACGGCGGCGACATCACCCGCAAACGCAAACTGCTGGAGAAGCAGAAGGAAGGCAAGAAGCGGATGAAGACCATCGGGCGGGTCGAGGTGCCGCAGGAGGCCTTCATCGCAGCGCTGTCCACCGATGGGGGCAGGACCGCGTCGGGCGGCAAGTAGCGCGGCGGGCGGCATGCAGCGCGTCGGGTGCCGGTTGCGGCGGGGCCGACATCGCCCGCCGCGCCGTGGCCGACACCCGGATCACCTGGCCGGCCGGCTCCCGGGCCAGCCGGCCGGCAGTGGCGCGGTGGGCAGAACGATCGGCTCGGTCACTGGTTCGACGAGGGGGTGCGGGGGGACGAGTGGGACGAAGGGCTGGCCCACGGCGCCTGCGGCCGCACTGGAGTGATAAACGGTGGTGCGGGGTGGGAGCAGCGCGGAGATCTCCGAGAGCACAGACCTGGCGTCATCGTCCATGACCTGATCTTTTCGTATCGGGTGCCACTGATCCACGACTTGTCGCCCATAATCCTCCGTTCTGTCCACAACAACGGCAAAACGCGGCGGGGTGTCGGGTGCGCGCGGGTGCTCGTTCCGGGGTATCCGCCCGTGGTCCCTCTGTAGCTCTCCTGGGCCTGCTCATGGATCCGGCGAACATTGCGTTGCCGTATACCCACCTGTCGGGGGCACACTGGGGGCATGCCACAAAAGCCTCCCGACGGGGCAGCTCCCCCCGACGACGGCGCGCTGCCCGCCGATGCGCTGGCCGAACTGGACAGGCGCCCGTTCGGTGTCTACGTGCACGTGCCGTACTGTGCGGCACGCTGCGGCTATTGTGACTTCAACACCTACACGGCGGCCGATCTCGGCGGTGCGCTGGTCTCGTCGGTGGGTCTGACGACCTTCGTCGACATCGCCGGCTCCGAGATCCGCCTGGCCCGCCGGGTGCTCGGTCCGGTCGGGTTTCCGGTGTCCACGGTGTTTCTGGGCGGCGGCACGCCGACCCTGTTGCCGCCCGCCGATCTCGCCCGGTTGCTGCGGCTGGTGGCGGACGAATTCGGCCTTGCGGCGGACGCGGAGGTCACCACCGAGGCCAATCCGGAGTCGGTGGATCCCGCCCAGCTCGAGCAGCTTCGGGCCGCCGGCTACACCCGGATCTCGTTCGGTATGCAGAGCGACCGCCCGCACGTGCTCGCCGCCCTCGACCGTCGGCACACCCCGGGTCGGGTGTCCGAGGTGATGCGGTGGGCGCGCAAAGCCGGGTTCGACCAGGTCAGCCTCGACCTGATCTACGGTGCTCCCGGTGAGTCGGACGCCGACTGGCAGGCCAGCCTACGAGCCGCCGTCGATCTCGGCCCGGATCATGTCAGCGCCTACGCGCTCACCGTCGAGGACGGCACGAAGCTCGCCCGGCGGGTGCGTCGTGGCGAGCTGCTCGAACCCGACGACGACCTGCTGGCCGACCGCTACCTGATGGCCGACGAGGTACTGGGCGCGGCGGGGCTCGTCAACTACGAGGTCAGCAACTGGGCGAGCAGCCCCGCGGCCCGCTGCCGGCACAACCTCGGCTACTGGCGTGGGGACAACTGGTGGGGCTTCGGGCCCGGCGCGCACAGCCACATCGGCGGCGTGCGCTGGTGGAACGTGCGCCATCCCGCCGAGTACGCCGCCCGGCTCGGTGCGGGCCGCAGCCCCGCGTCCGCCCGCGAGGAGCTTGACGCCGACACCCGGCGGGTAGAGCGGATCATGCTCGGAGTCCGCCTGGCCGAGGGGCTCCCCGTGGCCGAACTGGACGAGGCCGGCCGGGCCGCGGCGGGCGAGCTGGCCCGCTCCGGCCTGGTCGAACCCGGCGGGTTGGAGTCCGCCGTCGTGCGGTTGACCCGTCGTGGCCGGCTGCTCACCGACACGGTGGTGCGGGCGTTGCTTGCGGACTGAGTCGTCCAGGTGGCCTGGGGGAACCTTGCCGGAACCTCGCCGGCTTGTTGTGTGACGGCTTATGTTGTGAGCCTCGGGTCGGGGCGGCGGGCTACACTTGGCACTCGCAGTAGCCGAGTGCCAGGCCCGGTGTCGGTCGGTGCACGCACCGCCGTCCGGCCACGTCACGCCTGCCGAAGGGGGTGCGACCGCGTGCTGGAGGATCGGCGTCTGGAAGTCCTTCGCGCCATTGTGGAGGACTTCGTCCTGAGCAATGAGCCGGTGGGCTCCAAGGCGCTGGCGGAGCGGCACAATCTCGGCGTCTCGCCCGCCACCGTGCGTAACGACATGTCGGCGCTGGAGGAAGAGGGCTACATCACGCAGCCCCACACCAGCGCCGGGCGGATTCCCACCGACAAGGGCTACCGGCTGTTCGTCGACCGGTTGTCCGGGGTGAAGCCGCTGTCGCGGGCCGAGCGGCGGGCGATCCAGAGCTTCCTGGAGGGCGCGGTCGACCTCGACGATGTGGTCAACCGCTCGGTACGCCTGCTCGCCCAGCTCACCCGTCAGGTGGCCGTCGTGCAGTACCCGACGATGACGAGCAGCAGCCTGCGCCACATCGAGGTGGTCCTGCTCAGCCCGCGCCGACTGCTCATGGTGATCATCACCGACACGGGTCGGGTCGAGCAACGGATCATCGAGAGCCTGACCCCGGTGGACGAGGAGACGGTCAGCGAGCTGCGCACCACGCTGAACTGCGCGCTCACCGGGCAGCGCCTGGCCGACGCCCCCGAGGCGGTCTCGGCGCTGCCGGACCTGACCCGTCCGGAGCTGCGGCCGTGCGTCGCAACGATGGCCGGCGCGGTGCTCGAGACCCTGGTGGAACCCCAGGAGGAGCGCATCGCCATGGCCGGCACGGCGAATCTCACCCGGGCCACCGTCGACTTCGCCGACTCGCTGCGCTCGATCCTTGAGGCGCTCGAGGAGCAGGTCGTGCTGATGAAGCTCATCGGGTCGGCCCGGGATACCGGTACTGTAACGGTACGCATTGGCCGAGAAACGGACGTGGATGCCCTGCGGTCGACGGCGGTCGTGGCCACCGGCTACGGCCGCGGACCCTTCGCGCTGGGCGGCATGGGCGTGGTCGGGCCGATGCGGATGGACTATCCGTGGACGATGGCGGCCGTGCGGGCCGTCGCCAAATACGTGGGTGAACTCTTGGGTGCCGACTGATGGCCGTGGACTACTACGCCGTTCTCGGCGTGCGTCGAGACGCGTCGAACGACGAGATCAAGCGGGCGTACCGCAAACTGGCCCGGGAGCTGCATCCCGACGTCAACCCCGACCAGGAGGCGCAACAGCGTTTCCGAAGCGTGACCGCCGCCTACGAGGTGCTGTCCGACCCGGAGAAGCGGCAGATCGTCGATCTCGGCGGTGACCCGCTCGCCCCCGGCGGCGGGGGTGGTGGTGCCTCGCCGTTCGGTGCCGGTTTCGGCGGCCTCGGCGACATCATGGACGCGTTCTTCGGTGGCGGCACGAGTCGTGGGCCCCGCTCGCGGGTCCGCCGCGGCAACGACGCGCTGCTGCGCCTCGAGCTTGACCTGGCCGAGACGGCCTTCGGTGCCACCCGCGAGATCACCGTGGACACCGCCTCGGTCTGCACGACCTGCACCGGCGCCGGTGCCGCGCCGGGCACCCACCCGTCGACCTGTACGACCTGTTCCGGTCGGGGCGAGGTCCAGCAGGTCACCCGCTCCTTCCTGGGGCAGATGGTCACCTCGCGCCCCTGCCCGCGCTGTTCGGGCACCGGCACCGTGATCGAGCATCCGTGCCGGGACTGCGGCGGCGACGGCCGGGTCCGCAAGCGCCGCACCCTCACCGTCAAGATTCCCTCCGGGGTTGAGGACGGCATGCGTATCCGGCTTTCCGGCGAGGGTGAGGTCGGCCCGGGCGGTGGTCCCTCCGGCGACCTGTACGTCGAGGTCTCCGAACGCCAGCATGCGGTGTTCACCCGTGAGGGTGACGACCTGCACTGCGAGCTTCCGCTGCCGATGACCTCTGCGGCGCTCGGCACGTCCGCGACCCTGGAGACCCTGGACGGGACCGAGACGATCGCCGTCAAGCCCGGTACCCAGCCCGGTGAGGTCATCCGGCTCGCCGGCCGAGGAGTGCCGCATCTGCGCGCCGCCGGTCGCGGCCACCTGCACATCCACATCAACATCGAGACGCCGACGAAGCTCGACGCCGAGCAGGAGCGGCTGCTGCGGGAACTCGCCAAGCTCCGGGACGAGGAGGCCCAGGTGGTCGTCGGTGGGTCGACCGGCGGTGGTGCCAGCGGGCTGTTCCGCCGCCGGGGCCAGCGGCGCGGGCGCTGAGGATTCCCGCTGACCAACGCGTTGTTCCACGTCCGTCCGCTGCCCGCGGGCGAGGTGGTCACCCTGACCGGCCCGGAGGGTCGGCATGCGGCCACCGTGCGCCGGCTGCGCCCCGGTGAGCCGGTAGATCTCACCGACGGCGCCGGCCGGGCGCTCGTGTGCGAGGTCGTCGCCGTCCGGCGAGACGAGATCGACTGTGCCGTGCGGCGGCGGGTCGAGGTGACGTCGCCCGGTGTGCGCCTCGTCGTCGCCCAGGCACTGGCCAAGGGGGATCGCGGCGAACGTGCCGTGGAGATGCTCACCGAGGTCGGGGTCGACGAGATCGTGCCGTTCGCGGCGGCGCGCTCAGTGGTCCGCTGGGACGGCGAGCGCGGCGCGCGAGCCCGGCAACGCTGGGCCAGGACCGCGGAGGAAGCCGCCAAGCAGTCCCACCGGCTGCACTGGCCGGCTCTCGGGCCGCTGGTCGGCCTGCCGGACCTGGCCCGCCGGGCGGCCACGCCCGGAACCGTCGCCGTCACTCTCCACGAGCAGGCCGCGGACCCGATCGTAGGTCTGGTCCGCGGGCGGCCGGACGACGGGGCGGTCGCGGAGATCCTGCTGATCGTCGGCCCCGAGGGCGGTCTCACCGACGGCGAGGTGCAGGACCTGCGCGAAGCCGGTGCGGCGGTGGCCCGGCTCGGGCCGACCGTGCTACGCACGTCCACCGCCGGGGTGGTCGCCGCCTCGATCGTGTTGGCTGAGCTCGGTCGTTGGGACGGGCCGGGCTGAGGTTGGCTAGACTCGATATTCGTCACTGTCATCGACTCGGACGTTCGCACCTGCGTCGTTCCCGGTTCTGACATCCCCGCTTCCGAGAGGTGCCGCGGCCATAGCCGGCCGCTCTCTATGGCCGAATCCGCCACGCCTTCCGTCGCGTCCCCCGCCGCGGTCACGACGCGCATCGTCGTTCCCGGTCAGCACAGCATGGTGAGCCTGCTCGGCCATCAGGACGAGCTGCTGCGCGCCATCGAGCAGGCCGTCGCCGCCGACATCCACGTCCGCGGCAACGAGATCACCATCACCGGTGCGCCGGCCGACAACGAGCTTGCCAGGAAACTGTTCGTCGAGCTCATCGCGCTGCTCGACGCCGGTACGGAGCTCAGCCCGCAGCACGTCGACCACTCGCTGGCGATGCTGCGCAGCGGTGCACAGGAGCGTCCCGCCGAGGTACTCACCCTCAACATCCTGTCGAACCGCGGACGCACCATCCGGCCCAAGACGCTCAACCAGAAGCGGTACGTCGACGCGATCGACGCGCACACCATCGTGTTCGGTGTCGGCCCCGCCGGTACCGGCAAGACCTATCTGGCGATGGCGAAGGCCGTGCAGGCGCTGCAGGCGAAGAAAGTCAACCGGATCATCCTGACCCGCCCGGCGGTCGAGGCGGGGGAGCGGCTGGGGTTCCTGCCCGGCACCCTTTACGAGAAGATCGATCCGTACCTGCGGCCGCTGTACGACGCGCTGCACGACATGATCGATCCGGACTCGATTCCCCGGCTGATGCAGAGTGGCACGATCGAGGTCGCGCCGCTGGCCTACATGCGCGGGCGCACCCTCAACGACGCGTTCATCATCCTGGACGAGGCGCAGAACACCTCGCCGGAACAGATGAAGATGTTCCTGACCCGGCTCGGTTTCGGCGCCAAGATCGTCGTGACGGGGGACGTCACCCAGGTCGATCTGCCCAGCGGCACCCGCAGTGGCCTGCGGGTGGTCCGTGAGATCCTCGACGGGGTGGACGACGTCCACTTCGCCTCCCTGACCAGTGTCGATGTGGTCCGCCACCGGTTGGTCGGCGAGATCGTCGATGCCTACGCCCGTTGGGACGCCGCCACCGAAGGCGCCGGTTCGGCGGTAGCCGGTTCGGCGACGGGTGCCACCGCGACGTCGCCGTCCGGCCGGTCCGGCCGCCGGGACCGGCGGTGACCGTTCCGACGGTCGGAGAGGACCGCTGATGGCCGTGTTCGTCGCGAACGAGTCCGGGGCCACCGAAGTCGACGAGGTGCGTCTGACCGCACTCGCTCGCTTCGTTCTGGACGCGATGAAGGTCAGCCCGCTCGCCGAGCTGTCCGTGCTGCTCGTCGAGGAAAAGGCGATGACCGATCTGCACGTGCGGTACATGGGTGAGGAAGGTCCCACCGACGTGCTGTCGTTCGCCCAGGACGAGGCTTTCGACGCCTCCTGGTCGGAGTCCGGCGACGACGATCCGACGCTTCTGCTCGGTGATGTCGTGCTCTGCCCGTCGGTCGCGCACCGGCAGGCCGAACAGGCGGGGCACGCGTTCGAGCGCGAGCTGCACCTGCTGTGCACCCACGGGATCCTGCACCTGCTCGGGTTCGACCACGCCGAGCCGGACGAGGAACGCGAGATGTGGAAGATCCAGAACCGCCTGTTGTCCGCCTGGGACACCGCGGTGAAGGCCATCGCCGAGAAACCTCCCGCCGGCACCGGTGAGGCGGGCGAGCCGGGTAGCACGGGCGAGGTGAGCGAGGCGGGCGGCACCGGCGAGGCAGGCGAGGCAGGCGGCGCGGGCGAGGCCGGTCCGGCCGACGCGCGCTGACCGGAGACCGTGGACGACGATGAGCTCCGGCACTCCTGTTCTGCTCTTCCTGACCGTGGTCGGGTCACTGGCCGCGGCCGGCTTCGGCTGTGTGGACGCGGCACTGACCCGGGTCTCGCGGGTGGCCGTCGATGCCTTCGCCCGGGCGGGTCGGGCGGGCTCGGTGAGCCTGTCGCTCATCGTCGCCGATCCCGGCCGCTATCTGGCTCCCCTGCTGCTGCTGCGGATTGCCGCCGAGATGGTGGCGGCCGCGTGCGTGACGGTGCTGTTCGTCCACGCCTACGGCGCCGGCTTCGCCGCGGTCGGGCTGGGCGCACTGGTTGCGACGCTGATCGCCTACATTCTCGTCGGCGTGATGTTCCGGACCGTCGGCCGCCAGCACGCGCCGGAGGTGGCCCTGGCGACGGCCGGGATCACCGTGCGGCTGGCCCGCATCCTCGGCCCGCTGCCCCGGCTGCTCATCGCGTTCGGTAACGCGGTGACCCCCGGTCCCGGCTATCGCGACGGGCCGTTCGCCTCCGAGGCGGAGCTGCGTGATCTCGTCGACCTCGCCGAGGAGAACGAGGTCATCGAGCGCGAGGAACGCGACATGATCGCATCCGTGTTCGAGCTCGGCGACACCGTCGTGCGCGAGGTGATGGTGCCCCGCCCCGACATGGTGTTCATCGAGTCGACCAAGACCGTGCGCCAGGCCCTGTCACTCGCGTTGCGCAGTGGCTTCTCCCGCATTCCGGTCATCGGTGACAGCGTGGACGACGTGGTCGGCATCGCCTTCCTCAAGGACATGGTCCGCCACGAACGCCCGGAGGACGCGGCCGGCGAGCCGACCGAGACCGCCCCGGGGGCGCCGGCCGACGCCGTCGCGGTTGCCGTCGCGGAGATCATGCGGGCACCGGCCCTGGTGCCCGAGAGCAAGCCCGCCGACGACCTGCTGCGCGAGATGCAGGCCTCGCGTACCCACATGGCGATCGTCATCGACGAGTACGGTGGGACGGCCGGCCTGGTGACCATCGAGGACATCCTCGAGGAGATCGTCGGCGAGATCACCGACGAGTACGACAACGAGGTGGCCCCGGTGGAGTGGCTCGACGCCGACACCGCCCGGGTCACCGCCCGGCTCGACGTCGACGATCTCGGTGAGATGTTCGATCTGGACGTCGACGAGCTGCCCCGCGCGGACGACTCGGTCACGGTCGGCGGGCTGCTGGCCACGGCGCTCGGCCGGGTGCCGATCCCGGGCGCGAGCGCGACCGTCGCCGGCCTGCGGCTGACGGCCGAGCGGGCGGCGGGCCGGCGCAACCAGATCGGCACCATCGTCGTCGCCCGGCGGTCCACCCAGGCGTCCGGCGAACAGCTGTCCGCGAACGGCACGTCGAGGCACGGCGCGGCAGAGTCGAGGCATGGCACGGCAGAGCAGAAAAAGGTGATCTCGTGACGACCGATCCGTCCGCATCCGACGGGCCGGGCCCGAAGCTTGCGGCCGAGGACGCGAAGCTGCTCGTGCTGGCCCGCTCCGCCCGGCTGCGTGCCTACGTGCCCGACGGCAGCGTGTCCCAGGGCGCTGCCCTGCGCGACACCGACGGCCGCACCTACATCGCCGCCACCCTGGGTCTCGCCCGCGCTGACCTGGCCATCTCGGCGCTGCGTGCGGCGATCGCCGCGGCCGTGTCCAGCGGCGCACGGCGCTTCGAGGCCGCCGCCATCGTCACCGGCGAGCCCACCTCCGCGGCCACCGGCTCCGGCGGCGAGTCCACGTCCGCGGCCACCGGCTCCGTGGACGGACTGACCGCCGACGACCGCGCGACCCTGGCCGAGTTCGGCCCGGGCGTTCCCGTCTTCCTTGCCGGCCCCGACGGCGCTCTGCGCGCCAGGACGACCAGCTGACATGGCCGCCTCCCGCTCCGCCCGCGCCGCGGGCAGCTCTGCTCGCGCGTCGAGCGGTTCTGCCCGTCCGACGGGCTCCACCGACTCGGCCGCGAGTCGGGCTGGCGCCGTTCCGGCCGACTACCGGTCCGGTTTTGCCTGCTTCGTGGGTCGGCCCAACGCCGGCAAGTCCACCCTCACCAACGCCCTCGTCGGGGCCAAGGTGGCCATCACCAGCGGCCGGCCGCAGACCACGCGGCACGCCATTCGCGGCATCGTGCACCGGGACGACGCCCAGCTCATCCTCGTCGACACCCCTGGTCTGCACCGGCCACGCACCCTGCTCGGCCAGCGGCTCAACGACGTGGTGCGGGCCACCCTCTCCGAGGTCGACCTCGTCGCCTTCTGCATGCCCGCCGACGAGCCGCTCGGCCGCGGCGACCGGTTCATCGCCGAGGAACTGTCCCGGCTGCCGAAACGAACACCCGTCGTCGCGATCCTCACCAAGACCGACAAGGTCGCCGACTCGGACCGGATCGGCGCGCGCCTGCTCGAGGTCTCCCAGCTCGGTGAGTTCCGTGACATCGTGCCGGTGAGCGCCGTGCGTTCCTTCCAGGTTGACGTGCTCGCCGACGTGCTGGTCTCCCACCTGCCCCTCGGTCCCGCGCTCTACCCCGACGGGGAGCTCACCGACGAGCCGGAGCAGATCATGGTCGCCGAGCTCGTCCGGGAGGCGGCACTGGAGGGCGTCCGTGACGAACTGCCGCACTCCCTGGCCGTCGTCGTCGAGGAAATGATCCCCCGGGAGGACCGCCCCGCCGATCGTCCGCTGTTGGACGTCCGGGTCCACGTCTTCGTGGAACGTCCCAGCCAGAAGGCGATCGTCATCGGCGCCGGCGGTTCCCGGCTCAAGGACGTCGGTTCCCGGGCCAGGTCCCAGATCGAGGCGCTGCTTGGCACCCCGGTCTTCCTCGACCTGCACGTCAAGGTCGCCAAGGACTGGCAGCGCGACCCCCGCCAGCTCCGCCGCCTCGGCTTCTGACCCCGCCCGTCCTTCGACTCCTGCTCCCCTCGGCGCCCACGTCTCACGTGTCACGTCGGTTCCAGGTCCCGAGTCGGTTCCAGGTCCCTGACGTCTCTTGGCGGGTCTGTCCGCGCTCCGGCGTGTCTCCTGCCACGGATGTCGGTCGTGGCAACCCATGATCCGCGGGTCCGGCCCGACCGCTGGTCCTGGCCCGTCGAGATGCAGGCGTGTCATCACGTTCCGCGCAGACATGTCGGAGAGTGACCGCCCTGGGATCGGTGGACGTTCCACCGGAACACCCTCACGCCGATCCGCCCCCGACGCCCGTTGACCGAGACCTTCCGTGTCACCTGCGCCACTTATCGTGACGAAATCGGCCCGGTCGCGGGTGGCTGCAAGCCATGATCCGTTCTTGCCGAGGCTTGGTGAAGGATCGGTGGGCCGGAACCTTCACTCCGCCTCGGCAGGAATCCGTGACTTGGCGCAGTGGTCGCAGGCGAAGGCGGGCACGGAGGCACGAGCGCACAGAGGCACGGGCGCACAGAGGCACGGGCGCACAGAGGCACGGGCGCACGGAGGGGACGGAGGGACGGAGGCACGGGGGCACGGACGTCGTCGGGCAGGTTGGCGGGGCCAAAGCCCTCGGATCTCAGTCCACGGTGCCGGTGGTGCGTCGTCGCCACCGCCACCGCCGCCGGGACGAGGTGGTCGTCGGGGGAGTCGGAATCATCGGGGCGGTGCCGTCCGGCGCTGTTGCGCGGCTGCCAGCTCTCCCGTCGACGATCTCCAATGCCGGTGGACGGGTGGTCCGCCTCCACCTCACCTCGCCCTCGGAGCCCCCATCGTGATCGGTCGTTGTCGTAGGTGGGGGCACGGCCGCAGGAGCGGGCGCGAGAGGGGGAACGGGAGAGAGCGGAGGAGCGGGAGGGCCCGGAGGAGTGGGAGGGAGTGGAGGTGAGGGTGCGGCAGCAGGTGGAGGGGCGGGTGCGGGTGGAGGTGCGGGTGCGGCAGCAGGCGCAGGTGGGGATGAAGGTGCCGGTGCCGGTGCCGGTGCCGGTGTGGGTGCGGGTGGCGGGGGGAGCGGCAGGCGCAGGGGCGGGGCGGTGTCGTCGAGGGCGGCCAGGACGAGGGCCTGGCGATTGGTGAGGATGAACTCCTTGAGCTCGGGTGGGGTCAGAGCGTACCGACTCAGTTTCCTGGTGTGCAGGTCGATGCGTTCGACGTCGTAGCGGCCCTTGGCGGGATTGCTGAACTCCTCGCCGGTGCGCAGGGAGAGGTCCATCGAGATCAGTCGGCAGACGAAGAAGTGGGACACGGCGATGCCGCCGTTGCGGGGTGGACTGACGAGGAACACCGGTTGGACCCGGTCGACCACGGCACCGAGCTCCTCGGCGAGTTCGCGGTGCAGGGCTGCCTCCACCGAGGCGTCCTCGGGGTCGACGCCGCCGCCGGGAGTCGACCAGTACGGCTTGCGTTTGGGCAGGGTCCGCCGGAACAGGACCAGTCGGCCCTGACCGTCGATGAGAATCGCCCGAGCCGCCCGCCGCACCACCTGCACCGAGCCATCATCCGCAATGGCGGACGGGCCGTGCGGGCCCGCCCCGTTCGCCCGGGTGCCTGGGCACGATGTGTCATCCCTTCAGCACCAGCAGCTTTTGGTCGCGGAGATGGTGCGCAGCCGGCGCGGGACGTCACCGGGACGGCGTGGACGGGGGTGCCGGAGGACCTCGCTTTACCCCGTCGAGGGGGGCTCGTGCAACCATGGGCGGGTGCCGGTGTATCGCGACGAAGGGGTGGTGCTGCGCACGACCCCGCTCGCCGAGGCCGATCGGATCATCACGGTGCTGACCCGGCGCACCGGTCGGGTGCGGGCCGTCGCCAAGGGGGTGCGCAAGACGTCCTCCCGCTTCGGCTCCCGCCTGGAGCCGGGGACGTACGTCGATCTGATGTTGCACGAGGGCCGGGCGCTGGACACGGTCACCCAGGCCGACATCATCGCGCCCTATGGGACGACGATCGCCACCGACTATGCCCGGCACACGGCAGCCGCGGTGATGCTGGAAACCGCCGAGCGGCTCACCAGCGAGGAGCGTCAGCCGGCGCTACGACTGTTCCTGCTGCTCGTTGGTGGTCTACGGACGCTCGCGGCCGGGGAACGTCCCCCACCGCTGGTGCTGGACGCTTTCCTGCTGCGTGCCCTGGCGGTGTCGGGGTATGGCATGGCGCTCGATGACTGCGCCCGGTGCGGCGAGCCGGGTCGGCATCTGTCGCTGTCCGTGGCAGGCGGTGGGGTGGTGTGCGCCCGGTGCCGTCCGCATGGCTCGGCGTCGGTGTCGGCCGGGGCGGTGGCGCTGCTGACCGATCTGCTCCGCGGCGAGTGGGATGGCGCCCTGGGCAGCGATCTGCGGGCCCGGCGGGAGGCGGGCGGCATCGTCGCCGCCTACCTCCAGTGGCATCTCGAACGGGGACTGCGTGCGCTGCCGCACCTGGAACGGGCATGAAGCGTGCCGGGGGGCGACTGCGCGGGCGACGCCCGACTCGGGCGGGCCGCCGGCCCGGCGTCCGTGGCCGGTGGCCGGCGTGGGGGGATGCGCCGCAGGGGAGCGGGAGCGGACATGGTGAGGTGGACGGCGACGACGGCCACGACGGCGGTCAGCCGGACGGTGCCGGCAGGGGGACGGTGTGGTGATGGCAGGTGACGGCGTGATGGACGACGGCGGGACGGGCATCGGTGCCACGGGCATCGGTGTGCTGGCCGGCGGTGTGCTGGCCGGCGGTGTGACGGATGACGGTGTGACGGATGACGGCTCGGCGCTGCCCCGGCCGGATCTCGGGAGGTAGGCAGTGACTGTTCGAAATGATCTAGCGCCCCGATTTCGGGACCCGCGTCCGCACCCGTCCGGAGCCCGGCCGCCGGCGTTGCCGCCGAACCTGATCCCCAAGCATGTGGGCATCGTGATGGACGGCAACGGCCGCTGGGCGAAGCTGCGCGGTCTGGCCCGGACCAAGGGTCACGAGGCCGGCGAGGACGCGCTGTTCGACTGCGTCGAGGGCGCGATCGAGCTCGGCGTGCGCTGGCTGTCGGTCTACGCCTTCTCCACGGAGAACTGGAAGCGGTCCCCGGACGAGGTCGCGTTCCTGATGCGTTTCACCGACCGGGTGTTCGGCCGTCGCATCGACGACATGGCCGCCCTCGGCGTGCGGGTCCGCTGGGCGGGACGCCGTCCTCGGCTGTGGGGCAACGTGATCCGCCGGCTGGAGGCGTCCGAGGAGGTCACCCGGGACAACGACCGGCTCACCCTGGTGATGTGCGTCAACTACGGGGGACGCGCGGAGATCGCCGATGCCGCCGCCGCGATCGCCCGGGACGTCCGCGAGGGTCGGCTGCGTCCGGACCGGATCGACGAGGCCACCATCAGCCGTTACCTGGATGAGCCCGACATGCCCGATCTCGACCTGGTCATCCGTACGTCCGGGGAGAAGCGCCTGAGCAACTTCCTGCTCTGGCAGGCCGCCTACGCCGAGCTGTCCTTCGTCGACACCCTGTGGCCCGACTTCGATCGTCGTCATCTGTGGTCCGCCTGCGAGGACTTCGCCCGCCGGGACCGCCGCTACGGCGGCACCGTCGCCCATCGTGCCTGACCCGGAGACCGCCGACGCCCCGGCGGTCTCCGCCGCCACGGCCGCCGGTTTCGCCGCCACGGCCCCCGTGCTCGCGCAGATCGCCTTCGAGCTGCCACCGGACGCGGACGCGGCCAGCTTTCCCGCTGCCGCCCGGGCGGTGTTGGACGCGTTCGGCCAGTGCGCCGGATTCCGCGGTGGGCGGCTCGCCCGAGCCTTGGACGCGCCGCGGACCTGGCTGCTCACGACCGAATGGGACGGTCCCGGCCCCTGGCGGCGGGCGCTGTCCGTCTTCGAGGTGCGTTGCACGCTGACCCCGCTGCTCGTCCACGCGGTGGACGCACCCGGCTCGTACGAGGTGCTCGCCACGGTCGGGACCGGCGCCGGGACGTCCCGGACCTACCGCTCCGACCGGGCCCCCGACGCCGACGTCGCCGCTCCCGGCCTCGGCCGCGACCGATAGGGCAGCGGCCCGTCCGGCCACCAGGGTGCCTGGCGCCTGGCGACGAAGTGACGGTGGCGACCGGTAGCCTCAAGGCGATCGTGCACGATCTCACTGTGCACGATCGTGACTGCGCACGATCGTGACTGTGCAGAGCCGAGGAGCCGAGGCCCGACCGATGCTGACCATGCAGGACGCCTTGCTGGCGCTGACCCGCTACTGGACCGACCGGGGTTGCATGATCATGCAGCCGTTCAACACCGAGGTCGGCGCCGGTACGCTCAACCCGGCGACGGTGCTGCGGGTACTCGGTCCGGAGCCGTGGCGGGTGGCCTACGTGGAGCCGTCGGTGCGTCCGGACGACTCACGGTACGGACAGAACCCCAACCGGCTGCAGACGCACACCCAGTTCCAGGTGATCCTCAAGCCCGACCCGGGCAACGCCCAGGAGCTCTACCTGGGCAGCCTCGAGGCGATCGGGGTGGACACGGCGGCCCACGACGTCCGGTTCGTCGAGGACAACTGGGCCTCCCCGGCGCTCGGCGCGTGGGGCCTGGGGTGGGAGGTCTGGCTCGACGGGCTGGAGATCACCCAGTTCACCTACTTCCAGCAGGCCGGTGGGCAGAGTCTGGACACGATCAGTGTCGAGATCACCTACGGCATGGAACGCATCCTCATGGCACTGCAGGGGGTGCGCCATTTCAGCGAGCTCACGTACGCCCCCGGAGTGTCGTACGGGGAGGTGTTCGGGCAGTCGGAGTACGAGATGTCGCGGTACTACCTCGACGACGCCGACATCGACACCGTCCGGCGGATGTATGCGGACTACGCCGCCGAGGCCCGTCGACTGATCGACGCGCGGCTGCCCGTCCCAGCGCACTCGTACGTGCTGAAGTGCTCGCACGCGTTCAACATCCTCGACTCGCGGGGGGCGGTGTCGACGACCGAGCGGGCGACGTCGTTCGCGCAGATGCGTGGGCTGTCCCGTGCGGTCGCGGCACTGTGGCGGGAGCGGCGCGAGGAGCTCGGTCACCCGCTGGGGATCGCGGCGCCCCCGCCGCCGGCCACCGCGGCCACGGGCGGTACGCCGGTGGTGGCGCCCTCGACGCTGCTGTTCGAGATCGGCACCGAGGAACTGCCGGCCGCCGAGGTGACCCGGACGATCGCGGCGGTCCGCGAGGGTCTGGCCGAGCGACTGAGGGCCACCCGGCTCACCCACGGCGAGGTGCGGGTGACGGGCACGCCCCGGCGCATCGTCGCCGTCGTCGAGGAGGTCGCGCCCCGCGAGCCGGATGTCGAGCGGGTGGTGCGCGGGCCGCGGGTGTCGGCCGCCTACGGCGCGGACGGCGCGCCGACGAAGGCCGCGCTCGGCTTCGTCCGCGGTCAGGGTGCGGACGCGGCCGATCTGCAGGTCGTCGACCATCGTGGCGCGCAGCACGTCGCGCTGGTGCGCACCGAGGCCGGGCGCGACGCCCTCGACGTCCTCGCCGGGCTGCTCGGTGAGGTGGTCGCCGGGCTGCGCGGCGAGCGCAACATGCGCTGGAACGATCCGGCGCTGTCGTTCAGCCGGCCGGTGCGCTGGCTGGTGGCGCTGCTCGGCGAGACCGTGGTGCCGGTGGCGGTGGCGAGTCTGGCCGCCGGGCGGACCACCCGTGGGCACCGCCGGGCGGGCTCCCCGCCGATCGAGGTGAGCACCGCCGCGGGCTATGCTGACCTGCTTGCCGCGCACGGCATCCTGCTCGACCCGGCGGCGCGCCGGGAGGTGATCGTCGAACAGGCGGCGAAGCTCACCGCCGACCAGGGCGGGCACATCGACCCGGTGGCCGATGCCGGCACGCTCGCCGAGGTGACGAACCTGGTGGAGTACCCGCGACCGCTGCTCGGCGCGTTCGAGGCCCGGTTCCTCGAACTGCCCGCCGAGATCCTCACCACGGTCATGCGCAAGCACCAGCGTTATCTGCCGGTGCGTGACGCCGCCGGGCAGCTGCTGCCCGCGTTCGTCGCCGTCCCCGACGGGCCGGTCGACGAGACGCTGGTACGGGCCGGTAACGAGGACGTGATCCGCGCCCGGTTCGCCGACGCCGCGTTCTTCTACGACGCCGACGTCAAGGTCGGGCTCGAGACGTTCCGGGCGAACCTGGCCCGGCTCACCTTCGAGCAGCGGCTCGGCTCGGTCGCCGACCGGGCCGAGCGGATCGCCGCGCTCGCCCGGGCGCTGGCCGACGCGATCGGCCTCGTCGGTGACGAGCGGACAACCCTCGAGCGCGCCGCGACGCTCGCCAAGTTCGACCTGGCCACCCAGATGGTCATCGAGCTGTCCAGCCTCGCCGGCACGATGGCCCGCGAGTACGCCCGGCGTGCCGGCGAGCCCGAGGCCGTGGCCACCGCGCTGTTCGAGATGGAGCTGCCGCGCCGCGCCGGCGGCGCGCTGCCCGCCACCGTGCCCGGCGCCCTGCTGGCCCTGGCCGACCGGCTCGACCTGCTCGTCGGCCTGTTCGCCCTGGATGCGGCACCGACCGGCAGCTCCGATCCGTTCGGGCTGCGCCGTGCGGCGCTGGGTGCGGCGGCGATCCTCGCCGGCCAGCCGCGGTTGGCCGAGCTGTCGCTGGCGGACCTGCTCACCCGCGCCGCGGAGCGGACCCCCGTGCCGGTCAGCCCCGCGGCCCTCGAAGCCGCCGAGGTGTTCGTCCGGGGCCGGTATGCCCAGCAGCTGCTCGACAGCGGCGTCGATCACCGACTGGTGGCGGCACTCGGCCCGCTCACGGGCACCCCGGCCCGGGCCGCCGACACCCTGGCCGCCCTGCGCACCTTGCTCGACCGGCCCGGTTTCGCCGAGCTCACGGCGGCGCTGCAGCGGGTCCGCCGAATCGTCCCCGCGGGCACCCCTGCCGGGCTCGAGACCCCCCGGCTCGCCGAACCCGCCGCTGCCCGGCTGCTGGGCGCGGTCACCGAGCTCGACGCCCGCCTCACCCGCGG
>NZ_JAMQQG010000037.1 GCF_023716925.1 Frankia sp. R82 | reverse complement strand
GTGGATTCGTCCGGTCAACGGCGGCCGGCTGGCAATGGGAGCGCTACCGTCCACTGCTGTAGCCGCATCCTGGCCGCGGGGGGGGGGGGGGGGGGGGGGGGGGGGGGGCGGCCCCCCCCCCCCCCCCCCCCCCCCCCCCACGCCGGATGGTCCACCAGGGACAGGTCCAGTCACCGCCGCGGCCGGCACGAGCACCGATCGGACCGAGGCGGGCACCGGGCCGGGTGACATGAGCAGGAGAGGAGGGGCGCCGTGAGTGTTCGCGACATGGTCGAGAAGGACTATTACGCCGCTCTCGGCGTTCCCAAGGACGCCTCAGCGGCCGACATCAAAAAGGCCTATCGCAAGCTGGCCCGCGAGCTGCACCCCGACAAGAACCCGGGTGATGCCAAGGCGGAGGCCCGCTTCAAGGAGGTGTCGGAGGCCTACGACGTGCTCTCCGACGAAAACCGTCGCCGTGAGTACGACGAGGCCCGGGCGCTGTTTGCCGCGGGTGGGCGGTCCGGTTCCTTCGGGGGCGGCCGGCCCGGTGGGGGTTACGGCGGCGGATTCGGGCCGACCGGCGGCTTCGGCGCGCCGGGAGCCGGCTACGGAAACGGGAACGGGCAGAACCTCAACTTCGAGGATCTTCTCGGTAACTCTGGCGGCGGCCTCGGCGGCTTCTTCGACATGTTCCAACGTTCGTCGTCGCCGGGGCGTGGCCCCCGGCGTGGTGGGGACATCGAGGCCGAGATCACGATCTCGTTCGAGAAGTCGCTGACCGGTCTTGAGGCCTCGGTCCGGCTCCCCGGCGCCGCGACATGCACCACCTGCGAGGGCAGCGGCGCCCGTCCGGGGACCGCTCCGCGGACCTGCGCGACCTGCCGCGGGCTCGGTGTGGTGTCCCGCGCCCAGGGCGGTTTCGCCCTGTCCGAACCGTGCCGTGACTGCCTCGGCAAAGGCACCATGATCGATCATCCCTGCCCGGACTGCCGGGGCACCGGCCGACGGGAACGCGAGCAGCGCATTCGCATTCCACCGGGGGTCAGTGACGGGCAGCGGCTGCGGGTCCGTGGTCGCGGCACACCCGGCGAACGCGGCGGCCCGGGCGGTGACCTCGAGGTCACGGTGCACGTACAACGCCATCCGATCTTCGACCGGGAAGGCAGCAACCTGATGGTCACGCTACCCGTGACCATCACCGAGGCCGCCCTGGGCGCGTCGGTGCGGGTTCCGACGCTGGACGGTGCCCCGCTCACGGTGAAGGTGCCCGCCGGCACCTCCAGCGGGCGTCGGCTGCGGGCCCGTGGCCGAGGCGTCCCGACCGCGGGCGGCGGCCATGGCGATCTGATCGTCACCCTGGAGGTGGTCGTGCCCAAGCCGTCGTCGCTGTCCGCACGCGCCCGTACCGCGCTGCTCGAGTTTGCTCAGGCCCATCCCGAGGATCCCCGGGCAGCCATGATGGACCAGATGGAGACTGGGGAATGACCGCACGACCGAACCGCACGTCCGACCCGCCCGGCTCGTCCACCCGGCCACGCATCCCGCCGGGAACAGCCGTGCGGCCGGGAACAGCCGCCGGGGCTGCGTCAGCGCCGAATACCGGATCGGCACCGGGAAACACACCGGCGTCGGCCCGGACATCGGCGACCGAGGTGCGACCTGAAGGCTACTTCCCCACCGGTCCGCTGCCTGGCCTCGCGCACGACGAGGACGCACCCGTCTACGTGATCTCGATCGCCGCGCAGCTCGCCGGGATGCATCCGCAGACCCTGCGTTCCTACGATCGGCTCGGCCTGGTCACACCGGGGCGCACCGCGGGTCGTGGGCGGCGTTACTCCGCCCGGGACGTCGCCCTGTTGCGGGAGGTACAGCGTCTTTCCCAGGAAGAAGGCGTCAATCTCGAGGGCATCCGGCAGATTCTGCGTCTCGGCGCCCAGGTGATTGCCCTGCAGGCCCAGGTCCGCCAGCTCGCCGACGAACTGGCGCACGCCCGTGCCGATGCGGAGCGCAGGGTGGCCGAGGCACATGCGAGCCATCGGCGCGACCTCGTCCCGATCGACCGCGGGGCGGTGGTGGTGTGGCGACCGCTGCCGCGGCGCTGACCACGGCGTCCGCGCTGGTCGCAGTACCGATTGTCGGGCCGTCGGCGAAGGAGCCGGCCGGCCTGCACCCACCAGGGGCTTCTCCCCCCGCCGTCCGGCGGAGCGGAGCGGCCCCTTCGCCGTCTTCGGCCAGGTCCGCTGCCACCAGCCCAGCGTTGCCGACTCTGCCATCAGCGGTCCCGCCATTCCGGCGCCGCATCCGAGTTGAGCGGGAACGACTCAGGTATGATGAGCGTTGTACAGATCGAACCCGCTTCCGTGACCTCTGGGATCCGCCTGGATGGCGAACGATGGATGGTGAACGATGAACGCTGAACGCCTCACCGCCCGCTCGCAGGAGGCCCTCTCCGCGGCGATCAGCCGAGCCACCGGCGACGGGTCACCGCTCGTCGACCCACTCCACCTGCTCACCGCGCTCCTTGAGGCGCCGGATGGCGTGGGCGCCACGTTGCTGTCGTCCGTCGGCGCCTCGGTCGAGGCGGTCAGGACCCGCGCGGAGGCAGCCGTCTCCCGGTTGCCTCGCGCCACCGGTATGAGCGTCTCCGCCCCGCAGCTGTCCCGCCAGCTCATCGCGGTGCTCACGGGCGCGGAGCGGCAGGCCGCACGCCTCGGCGACGAGTACACCTCGGTCGAGCACCTGGTGGTCGCCATCGCCGAGGAGGGCGGCGAGGCGGGCCGCATCCTGACCGCGGCCGGCGCCACCCCCGATGCGCTGGGGGCCGCGTTCGACAAGGTCCGTGGCGGCGCTCGGCGGGTCACCAGTCGTGATCCCGAAGGCTCCTACCGGGCGCTGGAGAAGTACTCCATCGATCTCACCGAGCGCGCCCAGCAGGGCAAACTCGACCCGGTGATCGGCCGGGACGCCGAGATCCGCCGAGTGATCCAGGTACTGGCCCGGCGGACCAAGAACAACCCGGTCCTCATCGGCGAGCCCGGCGTTGGCAAGACCGCGATCGTCGAGGGGCTGGCACTGCGGGTCGTCGCCGGTGACGTGCCCGAGTCACTGCGCGGCCGGCGGATCGTCTCGCTCGACCTCGGTTCGATGGTCGCCGGCTCGAAGCTGCGTGGTGAGTTCGAGGAGCGGTTGACCGCGGTTCTCAACGAGATCCGCGAGGCCGAGGGTCAGGTCATCACCTTCATCGACGAGTTGCACACCGTCGTCGGTGCCGGCGCGGCCGAGGGCGCGATGGATGCCGGCAACATGCTCAAGCCGATGCTGGCCCGCGGCGAGCTCCGCATGATCGGCGCCACCACTCTCGAGGAGTACCGCACCCGGATCGAGAAGGATCCGGCACTGGAGCGCCGCTTCCAGCCGGTACTGGTCGGCGAGCCCACGGTGGAGGACTCGATCGGCATCCTGCGTGGTCTCAAGGAGCGCTACGAGGTGCACCACGGCGTACGGATCACCGATGCGGCCCTCGTCGCCGCGGCCACCCTGTCCGACCGTTACGTCACCGCGCGGTTCCTGCCGGACAAGGCCATCGACCTGATGGACGAGGCCGCCTCCCGGCTACGGATGGAGATCGACAGCCGGCCGGTCGCGATCGACGAGCTCGAGCGGGCGGTGCGCCGCCTCGAGATCGAGGACATGGCGCTGTCGAAGGAGAACGACGAGGCCTCCCGGGAAAGACGGGAACGACTGCAGCGAGAGCTGGCGGACCGACGCGAGGAGCTGTCGGGCCTGACCGCGCGGTGGCACCGGGAGAAGGACTCGATCTCCGAGGTCCAGAAGATCAAGGAGGAGCTTGAGAACACCCGCCGGGCCGCCGAGCTCGCAGAGCGCGATCTTGACCTGGCCCGGGCCGGCGAGCTGCGATACGGGACCATCCCGACGTTGGAGCGGCGGTTGACCGAGGCCACCGATGCGCTGGCCGCGGCGGGCTCGTCCGGTGGCGCGATGCTCAACGAGGAGGTCGGCCCCGACGACGTCGCCGAGGTCGTCGCCGCCTGGACGGGCATTCCGGCCGGGCGGCTGCTCGAGGGGGAGACGGCGAAGCTGCTGCGGATGGAGTCCGAGCTGCATGCCCGGGTGATCGGGCAGGACGATGCCGTGCGGGCCGTCTCCGACGCGGTCCGGCGTGCCCGGGCCGGCATCGCCGATCCCGACCGGCCCACCGGGTCGTTCCTGTTCCTCGGCCCCACCGGCGTCGGCAAGACCGAGCTCGCCAAGGCGCTGGCCGACTTCCTGTTCGACGACGAGCGGGCGGTCGTGCGCATCGACATGAGCGAATACGCCGAGAAGCATTCGGTGGCCCGCCTCATCGGCGCGCCGCCCGGCTACGTCGGTTTCGAGTCCGGCGGCCAGCTCACCGAGGCGATCCGGCGCCGGCCGTACAGCGTGATCCTGCTCGACGAGGTGGAGAAGGCCCACCCCGACGTGTTCGACATCCTGCTGCAGGTCCTCGACGACGGTCGGCTGACCGACGGGCAGGGTCGCACCGTCGACTTCCGTAACACCATCCTCATTCTCACGTCCAACCTGGGATCCCAGTTCATCGCCGACCCCACGCTCAGCCCCCAGGTGCGGCGGGACTCGGTGATGGTCGCGGTGCGGGACGCCTTCAAGCCGGAGTTCCTCAACCGGCTCGACGACGTCCTCGTGTTCGAGCAGCTCGGCCGGGAGGACCTCACCCACATCGTCGACCTGCAGCTTGACCGGCTGCGCGCGCGGTTGCGGGATCGCCGGATCAGTCTCACCGTCACCGATGCAGCCAAGGCGTGGCTGTCGGACGTCGGGTACGACCCGGTGTTCGGCGCCCGGCCGCTGCGCCGCCTGGTGCAGACCGCGATTGGCGACCAGCTCGCCCGCGAACTGCTCGCCGGCGAGGTCCGGGACGGCGAGGAGGTCCTGGTCGACGCCGCCTCCGGCAGCGTCGGGCTCACCGTCGCCGCCAGGTCGGCGGCCACGGCCACCACCGGCAAGACCCTGTAGGACATGCGATAGGGAATGGCAGCACTGGAGCGCCAAAAGGGCCGCCTCAGATCAATCAGTGAGTCGAATAGGGTCGGCGCATGGCGGGCAGATCGAACATCGTCGTGTCGGCGGCCGTGCGCCAGGCCCTGGCCGCCGGGGCACCGGTGGTGGCTCTGGAGTCGACCCTGATCGCGCACGGGCTGCCACGGCCGCGCAACCGGCAGGTTGCCCTCGATCTCGAGGGCAACCTGCGCGACCAGGGGGTGACTCCGGCGACCGTCGCGGTCGTCGACGGCGTTCCCCGGGTCGGGCTGGACGACGCGGACCTGCTGCGGATCGCCGATGACCCGCATGTGGTCAAGCTGTCCGTCCGGGACCTGCCGGTCGCCTGCGCCACCGGGCGGACCGGGGCGACAACCGTCGCGGCGACGTCGCTGCTCGCCGCCCGGGTCGGCGTGCGAGTGTTCGCCACCGGCGGGCTCGGCGGCGTGCACCGCGGTGCCGGCGACAGCTACGACGAGTCTGCGGATCTGGTAACGCTCGCCAGCACCCCGATCACGGTGGTGTGTGCCGGCGTGAAGTCGATTCTTGACGTCGGCGCAACCCTCGAACGGCTCGAGACCCTCGGCGTCACCGTCGTCGGCTACCGAACGTCAACATTCCCCGGGTTCTACCTGCCGCACACCTCCTATGACCTGGACTGGCGGGTCAGCGAGCCCACCCAGGTCGCCGCCGCCATGACCGCGGCCGACGATCTGGGGCTGCGCAGCGCGATCGTCGTCGCCACCCCGTTGCCCGTGGAGCTCGCGCTCGACCCCGGGCTGCACGACCGGGTGCTGGCCGATGCCCTGACCTGGGCGTCCGAACGCGGCATCCGCGGGAAGTCGGTCACTCCGTTCCTGCTCGAGACGTTCCATCGCGAGACCGGCGGGGCCAGCCTCGAGGTCAACATCAACGCGGTGCGCAACAACGTCGCCGTCGCCGCGGAGGTCGCCCGCGCCTGGGCCGCGACGACCTGAGACCAGCGCCCGAGCCTCGGACCTGCGACGATTTTGCCCAGCGCCGTGACGGTGGGTGAGCGGACAGGGAGGGGCGGTCGACATGTCGTGGATCCTCGGCCGTCGGTCGGCCTGGTTCGTCATCGCGTTCTGGATCGTCGTCGCGGCGGTGCTCAGCCCGCTGGCGTCCCATCTGCCGCAGGCGGAGAAGAACGACGCCGCCGCGTTCCTGCCGGCGCAGGCCGAGTCCACTCGGCTGCTTGCCGCACAGCGTCGCTTCCCGAGCGGTGACGCCGTTCCCACCGTCGTCGTGATGACCAGACCCGGCGGGCTCACCGCCGGCGACCGGACTGCGGCCACCGCGATCGGCAGAAAACTTGCGCCTTACGCCGCCGGGCAGGTCCTCGGCCCGGTGCTCTCGCCAAACGGCCGGACACTGGTGCTCACCGTGCCGCTGGCACAGTCGGACAATGTGGTGCGCTTCACCGACGAGGTGCAACAGATGCGCCGGCTCGCCGCGGCGCTGGCGCCACCGGGCACCGAAGTCGCCGTGACCGGCCCGGCCGGCCTGGTCGCCGACACCTACCACCTGTTCAGCACCATCGAGTCGCGGCTGCTGCTGGTCACCGCCGGGATCGTCGCGGTGATCCTGCTGGTGGTGTACCGCAGTCCGCTGCTGTGGCTGGTACCGCTGGCGTCGGTGGGCATCGCGGACCAGGCCGCCGCCGGCATCATCGATCTGCTCGCCCGCAACACCGCCCTCACCGTGAACGGGCAGAGTTCCGGCATCCTGCGGGTTCTCGTGTTCGGCGCGGGCACGGACTACGCCCTGCTGCTGATCGCCCGCTACCGGGAGGAGCTGACCCGTCACCGCGATCCGCGGCAGGCGATGCGCCAGGCGCTGCGGCGCGCCGGCCCCGCGATCGTCGCGTCCGCCGGCACCGTCGTCATCGGCATGCTGTGCCTGCTGGTCGGCGTGCTCGCCTCCGACCGCGGCCTCGGCCCGGTCGGCGCGATCGGGATCTCCACCGCCCTGGTCACGATGACCACTCTGTTGCCGGCGGCGATGGTGCTGTGCGGACGGCGGCTGTTCTGGCCACGCATCCCCCGCTTCGGCGAACATCCGCCGGTCACCGAGGCGGCGCGCCACGGCGCCGCCGCCCGGTCGGCGCATGCTGCGGCGCTCGCCGCCCCGACCGTCCCCGGCCATGAGGATCTCACCGAGTTCGACCTCGCCGAGGAGCCGGGACGCTGGGTCCGGATCGGCACGACGATCGACCGCCGGCCACGCACGGTCTGGGTGACCACGTCGCTGCTGCTCGGCGTGCTCACCCTTGGACTGCTGGCGATGGACACCTCGCTGCGGGGCGATCAGGGGTTCCGCCGCGGCGTGGAGTCGGTCCGTGGCGTCGATCTGGTGGCCGCCGACTTCCCGCCGGGAGTCGCGGCGCCGGCCTTTGTGATCGCGAACGCGTCGGCGGCGACGGCGGTCGAACGGACGATTCGGCAGGTGCCCGGGGTGGCCGGCCTGGCCGAGAGCGGACGGGCCGAGAACGGGCGGGCCGGCGCCCAGGTGCAGTTCATCGTGATCCTGCGGGACCACCCGGACAGCGCCGCCTCCTTCGCCACGGTGGATGACCTGCGCCAGCGGGTGCACCGGATCCCGCACGCGCAGGCGATGGTCGGCGGGAACACGGCGGTGAACCTCGACGTGCGCCGGGCCGCCGTCCGCGACCGCACCGTGGTCATCCCGCTGGTGCTCCTGGTCGTGTTCGCGGTGCTGATCTTCCTGCTGCGGGCGATCGTCGCGCCGTTGCTGCTGATGGTGACGGTCGTGCTGTCGTTTCTGGCCGCGCTCGGCACCAGCGCCGTCGCCTACCGCTGGCTGTTCGGGTTCCCCGCCGCCGATCCGTCGCTGCCGCTGTTCGCGTTCATCTTCCTGGTGGCGCTCGGCGTCGACTACAACATCTTCCTGATGACCCGGGTCCGCGAGGAGTCGCAGCGGATCGGGGCCCGGCCCGGGGTGCTGCACGCACTCGCCGTCACCGGCGGGGTGATCACCTCTGCGGGTATCGTGCTCGCCGCGACGTTCTCGGCATTGATCATCTTTCCGCTGGTCCAGCTCGCCGAGATCGGCTTCGTGGTCGCCTTCGGTGTACTGCTCGACACGCTGGTCGTCCGCTCGGTACTGGTTCCGGCGCTGAGTCTGGACATCGGCCGGCGCATCTGGTGGCCGGGGCGGCTCGCCCGTCCGGACGGCACGGCTCGTCCCAGAACAGTGCGTCTGCCCCGCTGGCACCAATCCAGGCGGACGTGATCAGCGCGCGACCTATCGTTGCCCCATGGCCGACGCCCAGATCCCGGACCCGGCGCCCTGGCAGGTCCTGCCCCCGCAACTACGGCGCCTGCGGCGGACCGTGCTGCTCGCGGTGACCGTGCCGGCCACCGTGCTCACCGCTGTGATCACGGTGATGTTGGACGACTGGCCGTGGCTGCTGCTGACCGCCATCCCGCCCGTCGTGGGCGGGATGGCGTGGCAGTCGATCGGGCGGGTCTGGCACGCCTGGCGCTACGCGGAGCGGGAGGACGATCTACTGATCAGCCGGGGTGTTCTCGTCCAACGCCTGGTCGTCGTCCCCTACGGTCGGATGCAACTGGTCGATGTCAGCGCCGGGCCGCTCGCCCGGCGGTTCGGCATTGCCCGGGTCCAGCTGCACACCGCCGCCGCCACCAGTGACGCCGTCATCCCGGGGCTGCGACCCGCCGAGGCCGCCCGGCTACGCGACGCCCTGACCGCCCGCGGCGAGGCCAGATCGGCGGGCCTGTGACCGCCTTTCGGGAGACCGCCGACCCGGCCGTGGCAGAGCCCGCCGTGGCAGAGCCCGCCGTGGCAGAGCCCGCCGTGGCGTGTGCGCCGGCCACCTCAGGTCAACCGACGGGACCGGACGTGGTGGACTCGGCCGGCTCAGGTGACGATGGGTATCGCCGACTTCATCCCCTGACGCCGTTCCTGCGCGGCTGGGTGATCGTCGCCGCCTTCGCCGCAACCGTCGGGCGCACGTTCGCCGAGGAGGTGACCGCCCGGGCGATCGGACTCACGCTGATCTTCCTGGTACCGGCGGCCGGCGCCTACGGATACTGCGTCTGGCGGTTCACCCGCTACCGGCTCGATCGCGACGGCCTGCGGCTGGACACCGGCCTGCTGGTGCGCCGAACCCGCTACGTCCGCCTCGACCGGTTGCAGTCCGTCGACCTCGTCCAGCCGCTACTGGCCCGGCTGGCCGGGCTCGCCGTCGTGCGGCTGGACTTCGCGGGCCACGAACGCCGGGACCGGTCCGACTCCGAGAGTGGAAACGCCACCTCCGACCTGCGTTACCTCTCGCTGGGCCAGGCCCAGCGGCTGCGCACGCAGCTGTTGGCCATCACGGTGCACCCGGCGGCGCCGCAGACCTCGGCGACGCTGGCCGAGGTGCCGCCGACCCGGCTGGCCGCGGCGATCGCGCTGTCCCCGGCGCCCTGGGTGGCGGTGTTCGGCGTTGCGGCGATCGCCGTGCCGTCCCTGCTGACCGGGACCCGCGCCGGCGTGCTCGGGGCGATTCCGCTGCTCGGCTGGCTATGGCACCGCACGGTCCGCGTGTTCGCCATCGGCTATCCGTACACGGTGTCGGAATCGGCGGACGGGCTGCGTCTGGACAGCGGCCTGATCGAACGGGCCCATGCGACCGTCCCACCGGGACGGGTGCAGGCGCTGCGTATCACCGCGCCGCTGCTGTGGCGGCCGTTCGGCTGGGTGAACGTCCGGATGAACGTGGCGGGCAGCGGGCCGTCCGTTCTGCTGCCGGTGGCCCGCCATGACGAGGCGATGGCACTGGTCGGCGCACTGCTGCCCGGGGTGGACGTCGCTGCCGTCGCGCTGACCCGCCCGCCGCGCCGGGCCCTGCTGCTCGCGCCGGCGCACTGGTGGGTGCTCGCCTGCGGCGCCGACGAGCGGATCTTCGTCGCCCGACACGGTCTGCTACACCGACAGACCGACATCATCGCGCACGGCAAGGTGCAGAGCATCCGGCTGGTCGCGAACCCGCTGGCCCGGCTGCTGCGCCTGGCCGACGTCCACCTGGACACCACGCACGGGCCGGTCCGGATCCGCAGCGGCCCACGCGACCGGCAGGAGGCTACCCGCCTGGTCTTCGCGCAGGCCGAGCGCTCCCGGCTCGGCCGACACCCCGACCAGCCCGGCCACCCCGACCACTGACCGGCGGTGCTCAGCCGAAGGTGGGGAACTCCGGGCCGAACACCGAGCCCCACAGGGCAACGGCCTCCCCGTGGTCGCCGGCCTGCTCGGCGGCCAGAGCCTTGGCCGAGTAGAGCCGGGCGAGGCGGACGTTCTCCCCGAGCACGTCCAGATCCTCGGGACGGACGTAGCTGGACAGATCCCCGCCGACGTCGGCCGGGTCGGCCACCCGCAGCCCCACCTCGTCCATGTACCGGAAGACCTCGGCCAGGCCCTGGCGGGTGTTCAGCCCGCGCCCGGCGAGAACCTGGCCGGCCAGCGCCTCCAGGTGGAACGAGCGCAGATGGCTGCCGCACACTCGGTTCCACGCCTTGAGCAGCCGCACCGCCGAGATCACCCGGGGGCCGAGATCGGCCGTCCAGCCCAGGTGCCGCTCGGGACGGGTGGGCAACCAGCCGCCGACCCGGTCGGGCATGACATAGCCGGCCCGCGGGTGGTCGAACGCGGGGACGAGATGCACGTCCGGCGGGGCGTCGTAGACGATGCGCAGCGCCTGGCCGCGACTGCCGATGGTCTGGATCCGCTCACCGCCGATCGCGTTGCGCACGCACAGGACGAGGTCGCGCGAATCCCAGCGGAACCGTTTCCAGGCGCTGTTGGCCGCGGAGAACACCGCGAAGATGTCAACCTCGTCCAACGGTCGGATCATCGTGTCACGACCGGCGGACCCGATCGTGGCCACACCGACCAGCGGCAGGGCGCAGCGCGGCGGGAAGATCGCCCGCAGTGCCCGCTCGGCCTCGTCGCGGCGGGCGGCGATCACCGCCTTCTCCTCGGCGCTGAGCCGGATCATGTCGTCGAGCTTGGCGAACGCCCGCGCGGTCGTCCCGACCAGCAGCGGCCCGGTCATCGCCCCCGACGGCGGACCAAGCGGCACCGCGCCAGGCTGGGGCTGCCCGGGAGCGCCGTCCTCGGCCGGGAACAACGCATTGGGCTCGCCGGGCGTGGATGCGTGCGGCCGCCGCCAGTGCGACGGAATGACCAGATGGTCATAGGTGACCTCGCCGGGCCGGGGTTCGGCCGGTGTACCCCGAGGGGTGTCCACGCTCATGCTGCTGACCTCCCAGGCGCAGGTGGCGCCGAAACGTTCGGGCTCCCCTCCCCGGACGCGCGACGGACCTCCCACGGCCCGCCCCGGTCGCCCCGCCCTACCCTCGGCCCGTCGGCCTTGGTCGCGACATCGCTTTACATGGTGCCCCAGGGCGTCACGGTCTGAACAGGGGGCTGTCGGCGCGGCGTGTCCGTTACTCGTCCAGTGACGAGAAAGCTACGAGAAGGCTGCGGCCAGCTTCCGGCCAGGAAGCCACCTTCACAGCAACAAACACACAATGCTCCGCGACCCGCGTGGGTCCCCTGGCCAGGGGTTTTCGGATGACCCGCCGGGCATCCCCAGATGGCCCCAATGGGCTGG
This sequence comes from Frankia sp. R82, assembly GCF_023716925.1. Classification (GTDB taxonomy): domain Bacteria; phylum Actinomycetota; class Actinomycetes; order Frankiales; family Frankiaceae; genus Frankia. The sequence goes on along the minus strand of NZ_JAMQQG010000037.1, from coordinate 27,137 downwards.
ACGGCGCGAGCCGTGCGGTAGTCCACCGGTGGCATCCACGGTGCGATCCGGGACGATTCTGGACGATTCTGGACGATTCTGGACGACGGGTTCAGTCGGCCGGCGGGCGCAGCCAGACCCGCCACCAACCGGCCACCAGCACGGGGGTCGGCACGAACGAGGTCGCCTGACCCAGGCGCTTGCCCACGGCGTCACCACGACGGATCCGCGTCTCGACGAGGGCGCCGCGGTACTCCAGCCAGCCGGCAGCCGCGCGCACCGCCTCGGTGGCGTAGCCCTCCCGGCGGCAGCCGAACGCGATCGAAACCCCGACCACCGCCCGTTGGCCCTGTGTGTCGGCCACCAGCAGGCCAACCGCCGCCGACTCCGAGCGCCGTCGTAGCACCCAGGTCAGCACGGACCGCCCGGCCCCGGCCCGGCGGCGCAGTTCACGGCGCAGCGACCCGGACGGGTCCTGCGGGTCGGGCCGCTCGGCGTAGGGATCGGTGCCGACAATGCCCCCGTCAGGACCCGAAGGTGTTGCTCCGAATCCACCCGAACGGGCAACGACCGAGGTGAAGGCCAGCGTAGGCGCCAGCTCCTCGGCGACATAACCCGCGTTCCACACGGTCAGGGGCAGAGCTAGTAACCGGGACGTGGTGAGCGTCGGCCCTTCACCCACGACGGGACGGCTCCCGCACGCCGAGCAGCCCCCGCTCCTGCAACCAGTCCTGCGTGCGGGACATCCCGTCGGCCAGCGGCACGCTCGGCGCCCAGCCGATCAGCTCGCGGATCCGCGCGGTCGAGAAGCCGCGCTCGCGGGTCAGCTCCCGCACCCCGAGCGGCCCGATGTCCACCCGCGCCCGCGGATCGACCCCCGCCCCGAGCCGGGCTCCCACCCCGCGCACCAGCGATCGCCCGCCGCCCGCCGCCGTGGACCCGGACCCGGACCCGACACGTCGGTCTTCGGCGAGCGCGCGTAGCCGTTCCCAGCCGTCGAGCGCCCCGACGACCCCCACGGGCACCGATCGCGGCGCCGGCAGGCCCAGCATGTCGACGTAATACCCGAAGAAGTCCGCGGCCGACACCGACTCACCACCGGTGACCTGCAGCACCTCGCCGGCGACGGTGTCCCGCGGGGCCGCCGCCACCGCCGCCACCGCCCCGACGACGTCGTCGACGTGCACCGGGCTGAGGATGCCGCGCCCGCCGCTGACCAGCACGAACCGCCCCGCCCGCAGCAGGAGGACCGGCCACAGCGTCCAGCGCCCCGCCCGGGCACCGTAGGCGTCCCCGACGCGGACGACACTCGCTCCGAGCCCGTGCGCGGCCGCCGAGGCGACGGTCTGCTCCGCCGCGGCCAGCGCGTCCGCCCGGACGTCCCCGGTGAGTCCGACCGGCGCCGACTCGTCGACCAGCGTGCCGGGACCGGCTGCCGGGCCCGAAGCCGCCGGACCCGACCTGTCCGAACGCGCCGTACCCGGGCTGGCCGCGGACGCCGCGCCGACCACGTTCACGCAGGAAAGATGCACAAACCGGTCGACGCCCGAGCGCCCAGCCGCATCGAGCAGGTTCGCCGTTCCGGCGAGCAGCACCCGCCGGACCTCGCCAGCGGGTACCCGCACCGGCCCGCCGGCCCGGCCCGCACGGACCGGGGTGAGCTCCGCGACCCCGCCCGTGCCCACCGCCGCCGCGTGGACGACCAGGTCGGCGCCGTCCAGGGCCCGCTCCCACTCCCCCGGCCGGGTGATGTCGGCCACGGTCACACCCGGTGCCCGCCGAATGTCCAAGGCGGTCACCTCGGCGCCCGACTGACGCAGCGCGTGTGTGATCGCTCCACCGAGAAAACCGGCCGCACCGGTGACCACCGCCCGAACCACGGCCTCTCCTCCTGCCCGGGGCACCCGCGGCGGGCCACCCGTGTGACGGCGTGTTGTCGCGGTCGACGCCGTCACGGTGCCGGGAGACGGCCCGGATGCCATCGGCGACGACGTTCCGACCCTACGGGATCGTCCGGCCTGTGCCCGGACCCCGCGTTCCCGGACCGGCCACGGCACCCCCGAGCAGCCGGGCCCTTCCTCTCTTCCTGTCGCTCCCGTCCCGGGCCGGGGCACGCGTGCGCCGGTGGCGCCGGTCCAACGGCGATGATCCGGTGCGACTCGTCGACTGACCGGCGGCGATGTTCTCCGCAGCGATCACGCAGCGCATACCGGCCGCGGTGATGCGCCGAAACGGCATGGTGCCGTTCCGACTGTTGTGCACGACGTGGTTCGCCCTCGCCATATCAGTGTTGTGCGCCTGCGCCACCAGGGTCAGCGGCGGATGCGGACCGCCGCCGGAACCCGCCGACGCGGCAGGATCGCTACCCAGGGTAGCCGCCATGGGCGGCGTGCGCGCAGGCGCCGCCGGCCCGGACGAGCCCGCCCCCGGGCTTCGGCGGCACCCCACGGGCGAGCGCCGGAAACGAGAACGTCGCATCGAATCCTTCGCCTGGTCGGCCCCCGACCCAAGTCACCGGATCGATCACAGCCTAGCCCAACGGGGGCGAACCACGTCTCGGCATCGGCTACCGTTCCTCCGCCGACGGCGCGTCGACCACCACCGCCGCGGGCACCGCCGCTGACGGATCGGTCACCAGCGGGGCACGGCGCCGGACCGCCCGTCGACGAAGCCACTCACCGCCCAGTCCGGCCAGCACCGAGACGCCCACGACCACCCCGGCGAGCCAGCCGACGGCATCCCGCAGGCCCGGAATGTCCGCCGCCAGGTAGCCGACCAGAATCAGGCCACTGCCCCAGACCAGCGCACCGGCGACGGCGGCGGCCAGAAACCGGTGCCGCGGCATCCCCACCGCGCCGGCGAGCACGGGCGCGAACGTCCGCGCCCAGGGAACGAAGCGTGCCACGATCAGCGTCACCGCGCCGAACCGGCGATAGAACTCGTCCGTTCGGGCCAGAGCCGTCCCGTGTCGCCGTTCCAAATAGGGCCGGCCCAGCCTGGCTCCGGTGTAGTAGCCCGCCGCCGCACCGGCGCTCGCGGCGACCGCGACCCCGCCGGACAGGGCATAGATGGAGACATCGGCCGTGCCGTCGGCGGCGACCAGACCGGCGGCGAACAGAATCGTGTCCCCGGGTAGCCAGAAACCGATCAGCACGCCGCTCTCGATGAAGATCATCACGAACACGACGACGTACAGGCTCGTCCCGGACAGATGACCGACATCCACCTGTCCAGTGTGCCGGCTCGGTGTCGTGGATGGTCTCGCAGCCAGCCGTCGACACGGACGGTGGACCACATCCCGCACTGTCTCCCTGCTGTCCCCGGGTCGTCCCGGGCAATCCGAACGTCGCGACCTCGCCCGGACGCGCCATGTCCAGACACAGCCCGACCGGCGCCGGCAGAACTGGGCGGCGACGTCCGCCGCATCCGGCCACCTGAACGACGCGTGCCGTCATACCCTTCGCCCACCAACAGTCGTGCGGGTGCGCTTGCGCCCGATCGGGCCGGCCCATGCCGCCGTTTATGGCTGATCGGCGCCCCGACAGCTTCGACAAGGAGCCCCACCGATGCCCATCGCCACGCCAGAGATCTACGGCGAGATGCTCGACCGCGCGAAGTCCGAGGCCTTCGCCTACCCGGCGATCAACGTGTCCTCGTCCCAGACCCTGAACGCCGCCCTGCGAGGCTTCGCCGAGGCGGGCAGTGACGGAATCGTGCAGGTGTCCACCGGCGGAGCCGAGTACCTGTCCGGTTCCACGGTGAAGAACATGGTGCTCGGCGCCGAGGCACTGGCCGAGTTCGCCCACCACGTCGCGAAGGCCTACCCGGTCAACATCGCACTGCACACCGACCACTGCCCGGCGGACAAGCTCGACACCTACATCCGGCCGCTGATCGCGATCTCCCGGGAGCGGGTGGCGGCCGGGCGCGACCCGCTGTTCCAGTCGCACATGTGGGACGGTTCGGCGGTCGAGCTCGAGGAGAACCTCAAGATCGCCGAGGAGCTGCTCGCCGACGCAGCCGCTGCCCGGATCGTTCTCGAGGTCGAGATCGGGGTCGTCGGTGGCGAGGAGGACGGCGTCGTCGGCGCGATCGACGAAAAGCTCTACACCACCCCCGGCGACATGTGGCGGACCGCCGAGGTTCTCGGCTCAGGCGACAAGGGCCGTTACCTGCTGGCTGCGACCTTCGGCAACGTGCACGGCGTCTACAAGCCCGGAAACGTCAAACTGCGCCCGACGATTCTTCGGGACGGCCAGGACCACGTTGCACAGAAGCTGGGCCTTCCAACCGGTTCCAAGCCGTTCGAACTGGTCTTCCACGGCGGAAGCGGATCGGACCTGAGCGAGATCCGGGAAACGCTGGACTACGGCGTCGTCAAGATGAACGTGGACACCGACACCCAGTACGCGTTTACCCGCCCCATCGTGGACCACGCGTTCAAGAACTACGCCGGTGTCCTCAAAGTGGACGGCGAGGTCGGCGTCAAGAAGGCGTACGACCCGCGAACCTACGGAAAGCTCGCCGAGGCGGGTATGGCAGCCCGGGTCGCCCAGGCCTGTGACGACCTGCGTTCCGCGGGCCGTTCGCTCGGGAAGGCATAACCCGAGCCGCTGCCACCTTCGCGGGCCCAGCCCGCACGGAACCGCCGGTCCCCCAGTTGCCGCCTGCGGCTGGGGGACCACTGCATTGCGGCTGGCCTGTCCCGCCGCCGACAGCCGCTCCCTGGACCGGACCGCGCCAGCGGCCACGTCCACTTCCCGCAGACCAGGTACCCCTCCCTCACCGGACCCACCTCTTCTCCGGGTGACCCACCAGTTCTCCGGGTAGCGCACCAGTTCTCCGGGTAGCGCACCAGTTCTCCGGGTAGCGCACCAGTTCTCCGGGTAGCGCACCAGTTCTCCCGGTCCCGCACCGCTTCTCCGGGTAGACCGCCTCTTCTCCGGGTAGACCGCCTCTTCTCCGGGTAGCCCACCTCTTCTCCGGGTGGGCCTCCTCTTCTCCCGGTCGGTGTCACTGTCGCCCGTAGGCGGCCAGTCCGCCGGTGGGCACCGTTGTCTCCGCTGACCGCAGATCTGTCCGGACAGCGACCGGCTCGTCCTGCGTGGTGCGTCCGCCCCACTGCCCGCCCGGCCCGACCTCGGCGATGCGCAGCATCGAACCGCAGGTCATGGACCCGCCCGGTCGGGACCCCGCCAGCCGACACGGACCGGACATCCCGCCCGTCAGAGTCCGCAGCCCGGCGCAAGCTGTCACACAGAGACACATCAAAATCACGTTACGCATTCAAGTTACAGCCATGTAACCAACGCGTCGCAGATCATTGCGTATCTCACAGGCGGGCGCCCGACGGTCACCAGCGGCGTAATGCCACTTCGATGGCCATCAGGCCGCAATCTGCACGCAAAGCCGTCAGTCGGATACGGACGACCAGCATGGAGCGTCACCGATCAGGTGACGCGTTCGGCATAAACCATTACGCTCCGCCCGCCTTGCCCCATCGGCAAACACCGTGATCAGGCGCGTACAAAACGGCCATCCGAGGATGTCGCCAGGTTGATGAGCGGGCGCGCACGCGCGTTACCAGTCACCACACCCGAACCTCAAGCAGCCACGCCGAGTGTGCTGTTACTCACGCACCCTATTCAATGCTTGGCGACTCGCCGGACGGCGTGGTTATGGTCATCGCCGTGCCGAACGACAACGTGCGGCATTCGTCGGACGGCACGCCGAATCCTGCCCCCGGCCGACGATTTCTCCTCCACCAGGCGGCAGGATCGGGGGAACCATCTCCGAGCATCGAAAGGTTTCGATGCTCTCGGGGTGAAGCCATGAGTGACCCAGACCGACCGGAGATTCGGTTTGTGTACACGACCCAGGAAGTCCCTGGCCTGGCCGGGCAGTTCCCAGCCCGAATCCGACAGCTCACCTCGTAGGCGTGGGGAAGGACTACACATACATGTCCGACGCGCGTACCAGTGGTCGACAATGGAGCGCCGGCACCCGTATACGGGCGCGGGTTCTCATGGTTGCTCCAGTTCTCGCGGCAGCGGTCGGCGGCTCACTTGTCGCCACCCAGCCGGCGCAGGCAGCGAGCACCTGGGAAGGTCTGCGGCAGTGCGAGTCCGGCGGTGACTACACGATCAACACGGGCAACGGCTATTCCGGCGCCTACCAGTTCTCAGCCAGCACCTGGCACAGCCTTGGCTATTCCGGCCTGCCCCACCAGGCCTCACCCGCAGTCCAGGACGAGGCCGCGCTGCGCCTGGCCCAGCGCTCCGGCTTCGGCCAGTGGCCGGTCTGCGGTCGCGGCATGGGCGCCACCCAGCTCGCCGGTGGATCATCATCCGGCGCCGCGGCGCAGGCGTCCCGCACCGCGCTGAGGGTCGCCCTGACCGCCCTCCCGACCCCGTCGTACACCCGTGCACTGTCCACCGCGTTGGCCGGGCAGGACCGCGCCGACGTGCGCGCCTGGCAGGCGCGAATGAGCCAGATCGGCTACCCGCTCGTCGCGGACGGCCACTTCGGCCCGCGCTGCGCGGTCGCCGCCCGCGCGCTGCAGTCCGCCCAGGGGCTCGCCGTCGACGGCGTCGTCGGCCCGGCGACGTGGCACGCCACCTTCGGCTGAGCCGCGCGCCCCACTCCCGCTGAGCCGCACGCCACCCGCAACGCGTCCTTGGACCGGTTGCGACGCCGCCATCCGGCACCATCCACGCCTGGTCCAACCCGCCCGGGGCACGGGGACACAAGCCCCGGGCGGAGCCGGACGTCCCACCCCCGGCCAGACAGGCCGAGCATCGCGACACCGCGACCCGACCGGTCCCCCGCACAGTCCGGATGATCTCCGGCCCGCGGGAGGGAAACGGGCCGGTCGGGCGCACCACCCCCACCGGGGCACCCCCGAGCACCGTGCTGGTACCCGGCCAACCGGTCGGGTACACCGGCGCTCCCCGATCAGGCGGCCCGATCGGGCCACGCCATCTGCGCGTCCGCACTGGTTGTCGAGAACCACCCCGGTTTGCGCGGCATGAACCGGTATCGCTAGAGTGCCGCTCACTCGCCATCAGGCGATGCCGCCGGGACGGACGCCGAGTCCTGCCCACCATCCAGGCGGCTGGTCGAGCGCACCGACATGGGCAGGAGTGGGGGAACCACCACCGGGCGTCTCCGGACGTCCTTGGGGTTAAGTCGGCTCACGCCGGCCGGGCCATCCCAGTCCGAACCCGACAGCTCACCCCGCAGGCGACACGGGATTGGACTGACATGCCGTCAGCACGGCGTGGAGGTAAGCACCGGGCTACGCAGGCCCCCTCGGCTGCGACCCGCATCCTGCGCACGACCGGCGCGGTCACCGCTCTGATGGGCAGCGGCCTCGCAGTCACCGCCGTCGGCGCCACCTCGGCCGGCGCGGCCACCCCCGACGACTTCGCCAAGCTCCGCCAGTGCGAGTCCGGCGGCAACTACGCGATCAACACGGGCAACGGCTTCACCGGCGCCTACCAGTTCGATGATCAGACCTGGCACGGACTGGGCTACTCCGGCCGCCCGTACCAGGCGGCTCCGGCCACCCAGGACGAGGCCGCCGCCAAGCTCTACAACTCCCGCGGCTGGCAGCCGTGGCCGTCCTGCTCCCGCAAGATGGGGTTGGTCAACAACGGCCCGGCCAGCGTGAACTCCGGCTCAGGTGACGTCATCGAGCAGGCCATCACCCCGGCCGAGCAGCCGATGACCCTCGACCGGGCCCGCCAGGAGATGGGCGACGGCTCGTTCAGCGGCACCGTCCTGAACGCCAGCTACAGCGGGGACGTCCGTCCCGACGCGTTCGTCTGGCAGGCCGCGATGCGCAACAAGGGCTTCATGCTCACCGTCGACGGCAAGTTCGGCCCGCAGTCGCAGGGCATCGCCGCCCTGTACGGCTATCTCACCCGCACCAGCGACGGCCAGACCGGCGCGGTCGGCCAGAACCTGTGGAACGTCACCGTCCGTTCGTGACCCGGTGCGGCAGCGCGTCGCCGGGTACGGCAGGATGAGGTCATGACGACGTCGTCGGATCCGGGCCACGCCAGCCCCGCGGCCGGCCCGGCCGGCCGCAACCTGCTGTCCGGCCCGCCGCCCGCCCTGCTGCCCTCGGATGCCGCGGCCACCGGGCCGCTGTCGGCCGGCGAGGATCCCACCGCGGTCGCGGCGGCCACGCCGGCCCTGAGCGCACCGTGGGCAGCACTCGCCGAACGGGCGCTCGCCGCCGGCCGACCGGTCGAGGCCTACGCGTACGCCCGCACCGGCTACCACCGCGGGCTGGACGCGTTGCGCCGCGCCGGCTGGCGGGGTACCGGTCCGATCCCCTGGTCACACGAGCCCAACCGTGGCTTCCTGCGCGCCCTGGCCGCCCTCGGCCAGGCCGCCGCCGCCATCGGCGAGACCGCGGAGGCCGACCGCTGCCGCACCTTTCTCGCCGACAGCGACCCCGCGGCCCCGGCCGCACTCGGCCTCGCCTGATCCTCGTCCGGCGGGCGGTATGTGGTGTCCGCAGGCCGTCCGGCCTGACCCTTCGGCCACGCGCGGCGGTCATCCCTAGTAATCTCCCCCGAGTGCCCGCTCTCGTCCTCATCGGCGCCCAGTGGGGCGACGAGGGAAAAGGAAAGGCGACCGACCTGCTGGGCGGCGCCGTCGACTACGTCGTCCGCTACCAGGGCGGCAACAACGCCGGCCACACGGTGGTCATCGGGGAGGACAGCTACGCGCTGCACCTGATCCCCAGCGGCATCCTGCGTGCCGACTGCATCCCGGTGATCGGCAACGGGGTTGTCATCGACCCCGGTGTCCTGCTCACCGAGATGGACGGTCTGGCCGCCCGCGGGATCGACGTCTCCCGCCTGCTGATCAGCGCCAACGCGCACCTGATCATGCCGCACCACCGGGCGCTGGACCGGGTGATCGAGCGCTACCTCGGCAAGGCCCGCATCGGCACCACCGGTCGCGGCATCGGTCCGACCTACGGCGACAAGGTCGCCCGCACCGGCATCCGTGTGCAGGACCTGCTCGACCCCGGCATCTTCCGCAAGAAGCTCGAGCTCGTGCTCCGGGAGAAGAACCAGGTCCTCGCCAAGGTCTACAACCGGCGGAAGATCGAACTCGACGAGGTGTGCGACGAGTACGCCGGCTATGCCGAACGCCTCGGCCCGCACATCGCCGACACCGGCCTCATCCTGGACACCGCCCTGCGGGCCGGCAAGGTCGTCCTGTTGGAAGGCTCGCAGGGCACCCTGCTGGACGTCGACCACGGCACCTACCCGTTCGTCACCTCGTCCAACCCGACCGCCGGCTACGCCGCCACCGGCGCCGGCATCGGCCCGACGAAGATCAACCGGGTGATCGGCATCATCAAGGCCTACACCACCCGGGTGGGCTCCGGCCCGTTCCCCACCGAGCTCGACGACAAGGTCGGCGAGGAGCTGCGCCGCATCGGCGGCGAGTTCGGCGTGACCACCGGCCGCGCCCGGCGCACCGGCTGGTTCGACGCGGTGATCGCCCGCTATGCGGTCCGGGTCAACGGCCTGACCGACCTGTTCCTCACCAAGCTGGACGTGCTCTCCGGGTTCGACCGGGTGCCGATCTGCGTCGGCTACGACATCGGCGGCACCCGCGTCGACGAGATGCCGATGACCCAGACGGACTTCCACCACGCCAGGCCGATCTACACCGAACTGCCCGGCTGGCACGAGGACCTGTCCGCCGTACGCAGCTACGCCGACCTCCCCGCTGCCGCCAAGGACTACATCCGCGCCCTCGAGGACTTCTCTGGCGCCCCCGTGTCCGCCATCGGCGTCGGCCCCGGCCGCGACCAGACCCTCGTCATCAACAACCTGGTCTGACACCGAACGCCCACCCCGTCCCCACCCCGACTCGACTCGACGCCGTCACCTCACCCGACAGGTCACCCGACAGGTCACCCGACAGGTCACCCCGTCCACGCTCCGCACTTGCATAACGCAGAGTTACCGATGACGCTGGAGTAGTCACGGAGGGCGATGGCGAGGTGGGGTGGGGACGGTGACCACAATCGGATCGCGGTCGTCCGGCGATGATCGCTCCGTGCCCGGCCAGGCGCCTCCGGTGCCGTCCACGGCGCTCGCCCCCGCGGTGCGGCGCCGCTATCTGCACCCCGCGGACCCGGCCGACTCCGATGCCTGGCCGGTCGGCTTCTCCCCCACCGGCGAGGCGTTGCCGGAGACCCTGACCGACGTCCTGCTCCGCGGCAGCCACGCCATCCGCAGCTCGAAGCGGGCGGAGGCCCAGCGCCTCGAACGCGCGGCGGCCGTCGCACACCACGTCGACGCCCAGATCCGCGACTTTCTGGACTTCTGCGCCGCCGAACACCTCGTCCCCCCCGTAACCGTCCGTGCCTACGGCACCCGACCGCGCCGCCGGGCCGCCCGGCACCACGCCCGCGCCCGTTCCGATGCCACACTCGGTGCCGGCCTCGGCGCCGGCGTCGACTTCGGTGCCGGCGCGGGAGCTGATGCCGACATCGCTGCCGTTGCGGGGGCCGGCCTCGATCCCCGGCGCCGACTGGACCCCCGGCACGACATCGACTCCGTACGCCACCCCGACGACCCGCACCGCCTGGACAGCCCCCGCCACCTCGATCCCCTGCACCACCTCGAGGACCCGCACCGCCTCGACGATCTGCACCGCCCCGACGATCCCCGCCGTTTCGAGGACCCGCACCGCTTCGACGAACTGCGCCGCCCCGACGAACTGCACCGCCCCGACGATCCGCGGCGCCGGCGCCGTCCGCGTCGGCGGGAGCGGCTGCAGGCCTGGCCGCTGCTCTACTGGCGATGCGAGTCGTTCCCTGCCGCGGGCCGTTCCCTGCACCTGTTCGTCGAGCCGGACGGTCGCACCTTCGAAGGCCGCGACGATCCGGCCCCGCTGACGGTGCTGGGACGGGAGGTCCGGGTCTGGCCCGTGGACGCCGCCGCCATCGTCGCCGGCATGGCCGAGGTCGACGCCCGACGTTGCGCACTCCAACTGGTGCACGGCATGTCCCACCTGCTGTGGCGTTCCGGGGTCGGCCTGTAACGCCTTCGGCGTCGGACCGCCCCAACCACCAACCTCGCCGGCCCGTCCACGATCGGACGAGGTCCGGACGGTGATCACAACGACTCCGGACCACGCGAACCGAGCCACAACACCAAGTCAGCGACCATGATCCCGGGGATGCCCCCACCACCCATGGGCGCAGTCTGATCCGGTCCCGGCGCCGGCTCGAACCGGCCTTGACGCGCTGCGATCAGGCCTCGGAGTGGCCCGAACCCAGCCACAACGCCAAGCTGACGACCATGGCCTCGGGATGCCGAAGGTTGTTCCGGATTCAGGCCCCGGATCCCTGAACTACCCCCGGCATGGCCCCGAACTGCCCTCGGCAGGATGCGATCAGACCCCCCCACGAGGCAGACGGCATGAACGAGGCAGACAAGGCGGACGGGGCAGACGAGGCAGACGGCGGACGAGGCAGACGGGACGGGATTCGGGGCTGGAAGCGAGCAAGTTCGCACGGCGGCCAGGATGATCAGCTGCCACGCTAGGGTGGCAGGGTGACTCGACCCGGCTGGCTCGCATGTCGGTGTTCGGGTGCCGGAGACCGCAGTGCCGGAGACCGCAGTGCCGGAGACCGCAGTGCCGGAGACCGCAGTGCCGGAGACCGCAGTGCCGGAAGCCGGCGGGCCGGGGTGGCGCCCGTGGGCCGGTGCCGGCGGTCCGCCGTCGACGAGGGGAGCGTATGAAGGTTCTGGTCGTCGGTTCGGGTGGACGCGAGCACGCGTTGTGCCGGGCGCTGGCGCGTGATCCACGGGTGGATGCGCTGGTCTGCGCACCGGGTAACGCCGGTACGACGGAGCTTGCCGAGCCGCGGTCGCTGGACGTCGCCGATCCGGACGCGCTCGCCGCGCTCGCCGAGCAGGTGGGTGCGGACCTGACGGTGATCGGGCCGGAGGTGCCGTTGGTCGCCGGGGCGGCGGACGAGGTGCGGGCCCGGGGGCTGACCGTGTTCGGGCCGAGTGCGGCAGCGGCGCGGCTGGAGGGCAGCAAGGCGTTCGCGAAGCAGGTGATGCGCGCCGCCGGGGTGCCGACCGCCGCCGCCCGCGACCACACCGAGGTCGAGCCCGCGCTCGCGGATCTGGATGCGTTCGGCCCGCCGTACGTCGTCAAGTACGACGGTCTGGCCGCGGGTAAGGGCGTCACCGTCACCGAGGATCGCGACGCGGCCGTCGCCGCCGTCCGGGCGAGTCTGCGCGGGCCGGACGACCGGGTCGTCCTCGAGGAGTACCTGGACGGGCCGGAGGTGTCGCTGTTCGCGATCGTCACCGAGTCGGGGGCGATCCTGCCGTTGCTCCCCGCCCAGGATCACAAGCGGGTCGGGGACAGGGACACGGGGCCCAACACCGGCGGGATGGGTGCGTACACACCGTTGCCGTGGGCGTCGCACGGGCTGTCCACCGAGATCGTCCAGACGGTGATCCGGCCGACAGTCGACGAGATGGCCCGGCGCGGCACCCCGTTCAGCGGGCTGCTGTATGCGGGGCTGGCGCTGACCACAAGAGGGCTGCGGGTGGTGGAGTTCAACGTCCGGTTCGGCGACCCCGAGACGCAGGCGGTCCTCGCGCTGCTCGCGACCCCGCTGACCGACGTGCTGACCGGACGGGCGACGCCGCGGTTCCGTTCGGGCGCCGCGATCACCGTCGTCGTCGCCGCCAAGGGTTACCCGCAGTCACCGCAGTTGGGTGATCCGATCCGGGGCCTGGCCGCGGCCGGTGCCCTCACCGGTGTGGACGTCCTGCATGCCGGCACTCGGCGGGACGAGCACGGTCAGGTGGTGTCGGCGGGGGGGCGCGTGCTGTCCGTCACGGCGATCGGCTCGAACCTGGAATCCGCGCGAGGATCTGCCTACGAGGCGGTCAGCCGGATCTCGCTGGCCGGCGCCCACTACCGCACCGACATCGGGGATCCGTCCCGGATGCGCCACTCCACCGACGGTGGACGCCGTCCGGGCGGCGCCTCCGACGGATGACGGGCGGGCAGCCCGACGGATGACGGGCGGGCACCGCGTCCCGCCGGCGAGGATGATCGCCGGCGAAGATGATCGCCGGCGAGCGAACGTACGGCGACCGGGAACGACAGGGATAAGGAGCAGAGCGTGTCGCAGAGCAGCAGCGCGCCGGGGCAGGCACGGGTGGCCATCGTCTTCGGGTCGCCGTCGGACGCCCAGACGATGAGCAAGGCCGGGGCCACCCTGGAGCGGTTCGGCGTGGTCTACGAAGAGGTGTCGATCTCGGCGCACCGGGCGCCGCGCACCCTGGCCGACTACGTGGGCCAGCTGCGCAGCCGCGGGATCTCGGTGGTGATCGCCGGGGCGGGGCTGGCCGCCGCGCTGCCCGGCGCGGTCGCGTCGATCACGACGCTGCCGGTCATCGGCGTGCCGATCTCCGGCGGAGCGCTGGACGGGATGGACTCGCTGCTGGCGATCGCGCAGATGCCGCCGGGCGTGCCGGTCGCGACCGTGGGGCTGAACAACTCGACGAACGCGGCGATCCTGGCCACCCAGATCCTGGCGCTGAACGACCCGGACCTGAGCCTGAAGCTCGCCGAGTTCAAGGACGACTTCGAGCGCAACGCCGCCGAGGGCCTGGCCGCGCTCGCCGCCACCGCGGATGCCGGCGCCAGCACCGCCGTCGGCGCCGGTCAGTGATCGGCCGCTACACCCTGCCCGAGATGGGCCGGGTCTGGTCGGAGGCGCACAAGTACGAGCTGTGGTGTCAGGTGGAGGTGCTGGTCAGCGAGGCGCACGCCGCCGCCGGCCGGATCCCCGCCGACTCGGTCGAGCCGGTCCGGGCGGCCCCCGCGCCGACGCCCGAGGCGGTCGCCGAGATCGAAGCCGTCACCCAGCACGATGTGATCGCCTTCCTGTCCGCCTGGGCGGACAACACCGAGCCACGCTCGGCCGCCGCCTACGTCCACTTCGGGATGACGTCGTCGGACCTGCTCGACACCGCGCTCGCCCTGCAGCTCGTCGAGGCCACCGACCTCCTGCTGGCGAAGGCGGACGTCCTGGTCGCCGCCCTGCGTGATCTTGGCCTTGCACACCGGGACACGCTGCGGGTCGGACGCACCCACGGCATCCACGGCGAACCGACCGTGTTCGGCCACCGGGTCGCCGACCTCGCGTTCGGCCTGGCCCGCTGCCGCGACCGGCTGCGCACCGCCCGCACGGAGGTAGGCCTCGCAAAGATCTCCGGTGCGGTGGGGACGTACTCCAACATCGAGCCGGACGTCGAGAGCTACGTCGCCGAGAAGCTCGGCCTGCGCCCCACCCCGGTCGCGACCCAGGTGGTGCTGCGCGACGGCATCGCCAACTGGGTGGCCGCGCTCGCGGGGCTTGCCACCGTGTGTGAGGCGATCGCGCTGGAGGTCCGCCACGGCCAGCGCACCGAGGTCCGGGAACTGTCCGAGCCGTTCGGCTCCGGGCAGAAGGGTTCCTCGGCGATGCCGCACAAGAAGAACCCGATCATGTCGGAGCGCATCGCCGGCCTTGCCCGGATCGTCCGCGCCCAGTACGTCCCGGTGCTCGAGGGTGTGCCACTGTGGCACGAGCGGGACATCTCCCACTCGTCCACCGAGCGGGTGGCGCTGCCGGACGCGTCCGCCGGCGTCGACTACCTGCTGCACCTGACCACCCGCCTGGTCCGCGGCCTGGTCGTCGACACCGCCCGGATGCGGGCGAACCTGGACGCCACCGGCGGCCTGGTCTACACCTCGGCGGTGCTGCTCGAACTGGTCGAGACGGGCCTGTCCCGCGAGGACGCCTACGCCATCACCCAGGCCGCGGCCATGGAGACCTGGCAGACCGGCGTCCCGTTCCGCGACACCCTGCGCAAACAGGCCGCCGAACGCAACCTCCCCCTGGACGAGCCCCGCCTGGACGAGGTCAGCCGCCCCGAGCGCTACACCGAACGCCTCACCCCCGTCTTCGACGCCCTCGCCGCGCTCACCTGACCGGGGAAGCCGCACCGTGATCAGCCGGTTCAGGCCGGACGGGCCGCGCCACGTCTGAGGGATCCGTATCTTCCTCGGTCGGACGCTCCCGCCCGGCAGGCAGGCGCACCCGAAACCGCTCTCAGCCCGCCCCACCAGCGAGCCAGGGCGGGGACGCCATACCTGGTACCTGCCGGACAACACCGATCTCCAGTCCGCCGGCCGGGGCCGGAGATTTTTGGACGCGGCCGATGTAGCATGCAGCACAATTGGCGGCTATCGGACGAGCGAGGGGGCGAGTATGCCGGCGGCACGCGTGGCCGATATTCCTCCGCTCAGTTCCAGGGAAGACTACTTCGACTGGTTCGATGGGATGTCCACCGACCTTCCCGTCGAGCACCGTGACCGCGAGACCCCCGGCGGCCTCCAGAAGAGCTACCTCCTGGAGAATGTCGGATCGTCGCCGGGGACCGACGGCTTCATCCACCTACTCGGCCGGAGCGGCCTGACGGCCGAGCCGGTGGGGGACAGCACCGAACTTTTTCGGATTATCAGTGAAAACGGATCCGGAACCGCCCTCGTCGAGCGGCTCGACCACCGTTTTTTTGCGCTGTACACGCTGCTGCGGAGCGAGGCTTCCGACTCCCTCGTCAACCGAGCCGTCAATAGGAATCCAGCACTCGACCACATCTGGCTGTCAACGGATTCGTTCAAGGCCCTCTGGGCGCACGTACGCGCCACAAACAGCGGGCGCAGGTATGGCCGGATAACCTTCGAGCACGAATCCCTGTTTGATTCCGAGGGCGATGGCAACGGGGACGACGAGGGGCGAACCTCTCGGTTTACGATGATCGACCGCCTGCAGGTGATCGATCAGAGCATGTCGCCGCTGCAGGCTACATATGCGCCACTCGGCTCGATCACTCACCTGAGAATTCCCGCCCTCGGCGGCGGCGGGCACGACCTCTATTTTGATGGCAAGGTGACGAACAGGAGTCATTCCTTCCTCGGCCACCGAAGCGCCCTGCTGCACGTCACCGACATGTACTCACAGCTCACAAAGGACCTCGAACGGCTGCTGTGGGTCACCGCCAGAGAAGAGAATTCAAAACTCACCCTCGACGGATCAGTCGCGGAGTTCATGTTCAGCGCCCCGCTACTCGAGAGCACTTTCCGCCGGTGGGTTACAAGTCTCTTCAGTACATCCAGAAATCGCTTTCATGTCACCGGTTTTCCGACCTGGCTCGGCACCCGAAAGGTGCAGGCGAGCGCGATCGACCAGAATCTCTGGCAGCCTTTCCTTCTGGAGATCACGCCAGAGCGCCTGGTTGCCGTCCTGCCCGAAGGTACCTGCGGCAACCTGATCAACAGGCTGCTTTCGAGTGTCCAGCGACATGTCGATCCCAACGTCCGTGCATATGTGGCGGGACGCGACTACTCCTCCCTGATCCCGAAGGATGGCACCCGGACCGTTGCCTGAAACCCACCTGACACGAGATCCCGTCTTCCAGCTCAACACCTGCATCTGGTTGGTAAAACGGCCAGCCGGGGGCACCCCAGGTCGCCGGGCACCGTATGCAGAGGCCGGATTCGCGCTTCGTTCCATCGGTGCTCGACTCGGCGTGGCCGAACCCATCAGGAAGAGCTTCGTCACCTTCGGACTCAAACCAGATCCACCAGAACCCGATGTGCTCCTGAACCATCCGCGGTCCAGTATCCATCTCGTACTGGAGTGCAAGGCAGGCAGCTTCTCACCGATGAGCTCGACCGCCGAACAGGGCCGCAAACTGCTCGCCGCATGCTCTGACCCGAACGCTGCGCTTGGCGGAGCACAACACGCATACGTCATCTACGTCATCCCGGCCGAGGATGTGGAGCTTCAGACCGCAACGCTGCTGCATCTCACCGCCGAGCTAAACGGACACGGCCTGTCGCCAGCCGAAAGCGGCACCATCGGCCTCTCCATCACGCCCGACGGGCTCTGGGCAGAGCTCAGCCTCATCAAAAAGACTGCACGAACCGAGATTCTCGACCTGTGTACAGCCGTGCAGGTGACCGAGGGAAGCAAGGACGGGGCCCGGCCACTCTACATAATTCCCTTCGATCCAGCAGCCGCGGCTAACCAGTCCCCAGCCGAGCTCGCTTACTGCAAGCGCCTCCTCAGTGAGCGCCTGTGCACATATTCCATGGGGGAGATCGGGCGAGCCGACGTCCCCGACAATGTCCACATCACCGGCGACGACGCCGTCCGATCGGCGACATTCAACACGTCCGTGAGATGGCGAGCTCGGGAACTCGTCAAGCTGCGAGAGCAGGCGGTCACCGAGATCTACACGATCCTCGACAAGGGCGATCTCCGTGGCAGAGTCAGACGAAGCCGTGAGTATCTTGAACTCAACCTCGCCGACCAGGACCAGCAGCGATACGCGCTTTCCCTCCTGGCGCGGGCCCCGATCGACACCATGGCCGACCGCCTGCTCCCGGCCCAGCTGACCCTGGACGAGGCCGACAACTCATGGAACCAGCCATAGTCCGGCCGGGGCACCTCGTCGGCCCGATCGTGGTCGTCGGAGTGGTGAACGTACAGCAGTCGATTCCAGTGGACAGCTTCCCAGTCAGCTAGACCGCAGCGCGGTACACGCCGACCGCGCTGCGACTTGAGGCGGCCGGGGTTGGCAGCAACGTCGCACGAGGCCTGGCGGCGCTGGGTAGTGGTGTGCGGCTTGCAACGTTCCTCGGGGCAGACAATGCAGGTCGGCTGGCCAGGGAAACCCTGATCCGTGCGGGGCTCACCGGTCCGGGGATTCTGACTGCGGATGCCATCGCGCAGTCGGCGGTGCTCGTCGACCCGGACGGGCGCCGGCAGATCATCACCGATCTCAAGGACCTGCCCGAGCGCCACTATCCGATCTCCGTGTTCGAGCAGCTGGTGGACGGGGCGACGCTGGCGTCGATCTCCACGATCGGGTTCGCCCGTGGCCTGCTGCCCGTCGCCGCCGCCGCGCGGGTTCCGATCGCCGTGGACCTGCAGGCGACCAGCGGCCTGCAGGACAGCTACCTCACGGACTGGATCGACCACGCGTCGATCGTGTTCTGCTCGGCGGAGAACCTCACGGTGGACCCGGCCGTGTTCGCCCGGGAGGTGCTGACGCATGGCCGGGCCCGGATTGTCGTGGTCGGCCTGGGCGCCGCGGGCTGCCTGCTGGCCCTCCCGGATCGCGAACCCCGCGTCATCGCCACCCGGGCGCCGTTCGGCGTGGTGGACACCACCGGCGCCGGTGACGCCCTGTTCGCAGGTTTCCTGCACGCCTGGCTGCGCACCCAGGACCCGGACCGGGCCCTCGCCACCGCGGTGCTCGCCGCCGGCTGGACGGTCGGTTTCCCCGGCACCAGCCGCCACCCCACCACCGCCGACCTCGTCGCCGTCGACCCTCAGGGCTGAAGGTGGATGGGGTTGGTCCAGGCGCGGCCGCCGGCGGCGTCCTCGACGGTGACCCGGCAGTGGCCGTCGCCGAACATCGCGACCGGGAGTGCGCCTTCCGTCAGCTCTTTTCCCGCCAGCACCTGCTTGCCCGGGACGCCGCCGGTCAGCAGGATCTTGCGCACCGGTGAACACCGGACGGTGAGCATGCCATCGCGCAGCTCGACATCGTGCAGTTCGGGGCCGGTGCTCGCGTAGTAGTGGCCGGCCTTGAGGGCGGCCAGGAGCTCGTCCGGGTCGAGGGAGACGGCGCGGACGTGCACCCAACCGGCGCAGGCCGGCGGATCCCGCGGCTGGAAATGCGCGTCGTCGGCGGCATAGGCACCCAGCCGATGCCCGCGGCCCAGCAGGATGTCAGTGAGATGCCAGCTGTCGCCCCGGTTCTCCAGCGCCGCCAGCGCGTTGAACACCTCGACGGCGTGAGCCGAGTCGAGGCTTTCGGCGTCCGCCACCGTGAGCAGGGACGCCGCCGGATGCGCCATACCGATGAACGCTCCCGCGGCCCGCGCCCGGCGAGCCAGTGCCGGGCCGGTCTCCTCGGGGTCGGGCGGCGGGAAGCCCAGCGGCAGGCCGACCGCGATGATGTGCCACTCGTCGGAGAACTCCGTGCGCGGTGCGTGCAGCTCGGCACCGATCAGAGTGGTGAATCCGTCGGTGCGCAGGTCACGGGTGTCGACCACCGGAAAGCCGAACCTGGCCCGGAAATGATCGGTGATCGCCAGGAAGTCGTAACCGGCCTCCCGGTAGTGCCGCGCCGTCTCGGCGGGCGACAGCGCCCCGTCGGACCGGTCCGTATGCGTATGCAGATTTCCCCGCCAGAACCGTCCAGGCCTACCGAACGGAAGGCCGGTCCCTGGCTGGTCCGGCGCCGCGTCAGCGAGCCCGTCATCCACTCGTCGAAGCGTAGTCGATCAACTCCGGTCGGACATGGCCTACGTAGGATCGGCCGGGGTCCAGCCGAGAGCCGGGGCGACGGTGGCGGCCAGGTCGGTGATCAGGCGGATGTTCTGGTCGAGGCCGAAGGCCGGCGGCAGGAACAGCACCAGTTCGTCGGCGACCGAGATGCCCGGGTCGGCGAGCACCGCGGCGGTCACCGCCTCCGGATCTCCGTGGTAGACCGGGCTCGCCGCGAACCCGGGCGGCAGTTCGGCGAGCCTGACCGGCGGCAGGGCGCCCTGCGGCCGGGACGCGGCCGGCCCGTAGGTACGTCGCTCCAGGTCGTAGGCGGCATAGGTCTCGCGCAGCTCGCCGGTCGGCCCGGGCAGCACGGACGCGGACACCGCGACCGGCGGCGGCGGGGTGCCGTGGGTGGCCGTCCAGGCGGCCCGGTACTCGCCGATCAGCCGGGCCTGGTACGCACCGAAGGTCTCCCCCTCGGCCAGGCCGCGCAGGATGGTCCCGGTGATCAGCCGCAGCCCGAGCCGGGCCGCGTTCACCGCCGAGTCGATGTGACCGGAGCCGTACCAGATGCGTTCGCGCAGGCCCGGGCTGTGCGGGGTCACCCGCAGCTCGGTACCGGCCGGGGGACCGGGCGGCCGGTGCTCGGTGACGGTGTGCAGCACCTCACCGGAGATGCCGGCCAGGAACCGGCGCAGTCGCCGCTGACCCTCGGTCCGGGCATCCGTGTCGACGGCGCCGAAGACGTCGTCCCAGGCGTCGGAACCACTGGAGAAGGCCAGCTGGAGCCGGCCGCCGGTGAGCAGATCGGTGGTGCCGGCCGCCTCGGCCAGCAGGATCGGCTCCTGGTAGCGCATCGGAATGACCGCGCTGCCGAAGGTGATCCGACTGGTGTGCTGCCCGGCGGCGGCGAAGAACGGCAGCGGCGAGGACAGGTAGTTGTCGAAGTGCCGCTGGTAGGCCCAGCCGGACTGGTAACCGAGCTCCTCGGCCGCTTTGAACAGCTCGATGCCGTCGCGCAGGCCGCGTCCCGCCGCACCGGCGTTGAAGGAGACCCGGGTGTTGAACCCGAGCCGCGTCGTCGGCCGGGCCGCCTGCGCGCCGGCGGCCCCCGAACTGGTCAGTGTCGTCATCCGGTGTCCTTCGATCGTGTCGATCCTGCGGGCGGCGCGGCGATCGGACGGAAAATCCCGCGCATTCGAGGGGCCCGAAACCGGGCGTTCCGACCTGAACAGGCGGAGTCGGAAGTGCTGCAGAGTCGGATGTGCTGCAGAGTCGGATGTGCTGCAGAGTCGGATGTGCCGGGGCGTCGGATGTGCTGTGGGTCGGAAGCATGGAGTGTCAATCGGGAGATGACCGATGACGGGGTGGCCCGGCGGCCCGGTCACTGGTGGGTCAGCGACAGCAGGCCGTGCCGCGGCGCATGAAATCGACCACCCGCCGCTGGACCAGGCGCCACCCCGGCGCCTGCAGGATCCCGGTCGAGAGCGCGGCAGGCCGGCGGGGAACGCCCGCCAGGGTGCCGACAGCAACCTCAACCATGTTCGTCAACGTAGTTGTGAATATTCCTGGCCGTCCAGCAACAGTTCGCGATCGATGTAATCGCGAACACTTATCACCCAGGACTCCGGGCTGCCGGGTCACCGGCGACAGGAGCCGGTTGGTTGATCATCTCTGGAGACGGTCCGGCCTCGGTGGCGGGCCGTCAGAACTGCCGAGCAGCAGCGACAGCACACCGAGGATCGTGGCACCGCTGACGACCTCCCGGCGTTCGATCATCCCGCGGAGCTCGGCGAGTGGGATCCACTCGAGGCGGTCGGATTCGTTGCGTTCAGTGGGTGCACCGACCTGGACACAGCCGTCCGCCCGGAAAAGAAAATGGCGGGCGTTGGTGATTCCGCCGGCAGGCTCCGCATAGATCAGTGGGCTGATTGCCCCGGGCCGCCAGCCGGTCTCCTCCTCGAGTTCCCGCGCCCCGGCGGCCTGCGGATCCTCACCATCCTCGACCAGCCCCATCGGGAGTTCCCACCCCCAGCTGTCCGTGGCGATCCGGTGCCGCCACATCATCAGCACCCGATCCGCGTCGTCCACGGCCGCGACCACCGCCAGGTCCCGCAGCTGCACCACGTGATATTCACCGGCCGTGCCGTCAGGCCGTTCGACGTCCAGAAACCACACGCCGAGCCACGGCGTGGCGAAGGCGAGGCGCCGCCCCGTCACCTTCCAGCGCACAGCCCTGTCTTCCTGCTCGGGCGGCCCCGTCCGCGCGACGTCGGATCCCTGTCCCAATGCCCGCCCATGGCGACGTCAGGCCCTTCTCGCGTTGCCCCGCCCGCGCGAGACGCCTCGCCTTTCATCGGCGGTGTCAACGGGAGCCTCCGTTCTCGCCATAGGCATCCCGGGTGACTGCGCGGAGTGCATCGGCGAGCTCGGCACGCAGGGCGTCGCGCGCCGGGCCGGCGGCGTACCGCGCATCGCGACGTACATCGCCGTACAGATGCACGGGCCCCACCCGGAAACGCTCCTCCTCCCAGGCATACCGGGCGCGCACGTGGCCGTGCAGATGTGGCCAGAGGTTTCCGAGAACCTCGTAGTTGATCCGCAGAAAACCTGGATTGTTGGCCGCACAGACTCGACCGATGGCCTCCCCGGGCAGCGAGAGATCCAGCAGGAAAGCGGAACGCTCTGCATACGGAAGATCGTTCAGATGATCAACGTCGTCCGCATGTACCAGTACGCAGTATCCGGGAAGATGCTGGGTGTCTCCCAGGACCGCCCACCCGGTACGCAGCCGGAACAGGGCATTCGGTTCCTCGCCCCGCCGCAGCATGGCCAGCCACTCGCCGCTCACGGTCCGCATGCCCTCCACTCCTGATCCGAACAGTCCTCCGGATCACCCCTGCCCTTCGATCATCGCAGCGGAGTCGGTCGGACGTCCCAGATTCACGCCGGACACGAGCATCAACCGCCGGGTTGTCAAGACCCCGAAAACGACCTCACATGACAGTCGGTAAGGATGTCGCACCCATCCGATAGTGTTGAGCTTTTCGGTGGCGAAGCAACGGCACGCCGAAGACCGAGGGGCGTGCACGCACTGGCAGATCCATCCCGCCAGCGGAATCACGATCCGTTTTCGAGTCTTACCGGTGGCGTGTTTCGACCCTCAATCATGACACGTCCGTCACGCCACCAACATTTCCGTACACATTTTGTGACCTACATCCACAGGGCGATAGCCAGACAGCGTAACGCACCGTTATTAGCTGCCAATTGGTGACACTTAGCTGGGTAAGTTTTCCGGCAGAGACTATCGACCCTTTTGCGGTCACCGTATGTGAGATGACACCTGTTGTGGTCACCCGTCGTGAGCCCTGAGAAATTCTCAGTGGATCGCGATCTCGAGAAGGACGAGCACCAGCCCAAGCAGGGTGCTGCCGGAGGTGTAGCGAACCAGCCTCCGCCCGGTCAGACCCGCCGCCTGGCCAGCCCGCAGACCCCACAGGGTCAGCAGCACGACGCAGGTCCACAGCGCGGCGTCCTGCGCGTCGTCCACCGACGCCCCGGCCAGCCGCACCAGCACCATCACCGCGAGCGGGAGGATCGAGGCCCGCGCCAGCGGCCAGTTCTCCACCATGGCCGACTCGGCCAGTCGCAGTCCCCGCCGCGGCGACCCCATCGCGCCCCCGGGCCCGAGCGGCCGGGCGACCGCATGCGCATAACCGTGGGCCAGCCAGAACACCGCCACCGTGACCAGGACATCAGCGACGATCTCCCCGAGCGGATCGGTCTTCGGATCCTGTGCGGCGATCAGCCCCGAGGTCAACACCGTCCCGTAGATCCCGTGCTCAGGTCGCCCCGCACTGGCCAGCCAAGCGCGCCAGGTTCCCACGCTGCTCCGTTCCCACTCGTCCCGTCCCGGCAGCCGCCACTGCCCGGCTGCCCTCACCATCGACCATGATCTGCCGATCGCCACGGATGCCGAAGCCATCGGCCCGTGATTCGCCGGACGCGGCGGAACCGAACCCACAGCAGGTGGGGATGGGTACGGTCAGGACATGCCGCTGACACATGAGGAGTTCGCCGGGCTCACGCATCTGGGTTCCGGCAAGGTGCGGGAGCTGTTCGCCGTCGGGGACGACGCCGTGCTCCTGGTCGCCAGCGACCGGATCTCGGCGTTCGACGTGGTCCTGCCCACCGAGATCCCGGACAAGGGCGCCGTGCTGACCGGCCTGTCGCTGTGGTGGTTCGACCAGCTCGCCGACCTCGTCCCGTCCCACGTCATCAGTGCCAACGTGGACGAGTACCCCGCCGAGCTCGCGCCGTACGCCGAGCAGCTGCGCGGCCGGTCCATGCTGTGCCGTCGTCTGGACATGGTGCTGATCGAGTGCGTCGCCCGCGGCTACCTCACCGGCAGCGGTCTGAAGGACTACAACCGCACCGGCGCGGTCAGCGGCCACCCGCTGCCCGCGGGCCTGGTCGACGGCAGCAAGCTGCCCACGACGATCTACACCCCGTCGACGAAGGCACCGATCGGCCAGCACGACGAGAACATCAGCCGGGACGACGCCGCCGGCCGCGTCGGCGCCGAGCTCGCCGCGGAGCTCGAGCGGCTCACCCTGCAGATCTTCGGCCGGGCCAGCGATCTGGCCGCCGAGCGCGGCATCCTGCTCGCCGACACCAAGTTCGAGTTCGGCCACGACGCCGAGGGCACCCTGCGCCTCGCCGACGAGGTGCTCACCCCCGACTCGTCCCGGTTCTGGCCGGAGGACACCTGGGCGCCGGGCAGCTCACAGCCGTCGTTCGACAAGCAGTTCATCCGGGACTACCTGATCAGCACCGGCTGGGACAAGACCGAGCCCGGCCCGCAGCTGCCGGACGACGTCGTCGAGGCGACCCGCGCCCGGTACGTCGAGGCCTACGAGCGCCTCACCGGCATCTCGTTCAAGGACTACCTCGCCGGGGTCTGACCAGGACAGCGCCTGACCAGGAGAGTCGGGCCGGCAAGAACGAGCACGCCCACCGGGGTGGGGACAGCCCCACCCCGGTACGGCGGAAGGCCACAGCCCACCAGCGGCGGACGACCGGAGCAGGCATTCGGTAGCTCACCGCAGTGACCTTGAACGATCCGAACGAGATCGTCGTTCCATGCGAACGAGGCCCCAGACATCAGCCCATCTCCCAGGTCAGGCGACCGAACCAGCGCAGCCGACCGGCTCGGGGCAGCGGGACAGCCCGCCCCGGCGGCCGAACCACCTCGCCGCGCGAGCGGCGCGCTGGAGTGTGCGCCACCGGAAACTGGCCGTCGGCGGCTGGCTGGTGGGAGTCGTCCTCACGATCTTCCTCGGCAGCCTGATCGGCACCCACACCCTCACCGATGCCGACGAGGGTCTCGGCGAGTCGGGTCGGGCCGAAAAGACCCTGGTCGCCCACGGCTGGGTCGACACGGACAGCGAGAACGTCCTCATCCAGCGGGCGACCCCGGCGGCGGACCGGCAGGCGCTGCTCGCCGACCCGCAGATCCGCGCGGCGCTCGCCGACACCGTCACCCGCATCCAGGCCACCGGGGTGGCCCTCGAACTGCGCACCCCGGTGGCGGCACCCGGGGTGCCGGGGGCGCGCACCGATCCGGGGCTGGTCTCCCACGACCTGCGTTCGGTGCTGGTGGCCTTCGAGCTCAGGCCGGACGCGAAGGTCGATCCAACCCTGGCCGCGGTCGCCGCGGTGCACGCGGCGCATCCCGGGGTGTCCGTCGAGCAGTTCGGTGACGCCAGCTCCGACAAGGCACTCAGCGCCACCGTCGGCAAGGACTTCAAGCACGCCGAACTGCTCGCGATCCCGCTGACGCTCGGCATTCTGCTCGCCGTGTTCGGCGCGGTCGTCGCCGCGCTGATCCCCATGGCGCTGGCCCTGACCTCGTTCGTGGCCGCGATCGGCCTGGTCGCGTTCGCCAGCCGGGCGTTCCCCACCGACGAGACCGCCACCTCGGTGATGCTGCTGATCGGTCTCGCTGTCGGCGTCGACTACGCCCTGTTCTACATCCGCCGGGAACGCGAGGAACGCGCCGCCGGGCACAGCCCCGAGCGCGCGCTGGAGATCGCCGCCGACACGTCCGGGCACGCCGTGCTCGTCTCCGGCCTGACCGTGGCCGTGTCGATGGCCGGCCTGCTGCTGACCGGCATCTCGGTGTTCACCGGCGTCGCCGTCGGCACGATCATCGTCGTGCTGGTGGCCGTGCTCGGCTCGCTGACCGTCCTGCCGGCCGTGCTGTCCCTGCTCGGCGACCGGGTCGAACTGCTGCGTCTGCCCTGGCGCCGCCGCCGCGCGACCGTCGCCCGCCACGGCGCGCTCCCCCACCACGGTGCGCCCCCTCGCCATGGTGCGACCGCCTACCAGGCCGAGCTGGCGAGGCCGGGTGTGCTGGGACGGCTGCTGCGCCACCCGAAGCGGCTCGCGGCGATCACCGGAGGCCTGCTGCTCCTGCTCGCCCTGCCCGCCCTTGGGATGCACACCGCCGAGCCCGGCGTGGACGACATCCCCCGCAAGCTTCCGATCATGAAGACGTACGAGCGGTTGTCGGCGGCCTTCCCCGGCGGCCAGGTCGCGGCGTCCGTGGTCGTCTCCAGCACCGACGGTTCCGTCCTGACCACCCCGGCGGCACAGCGCACACTCGAGGATCTGCACCGACGGGCGATCGCCACCGGCGTGATGTTCGAGCCGGTGCACGTCGTCTACACCGCCGACCACCAGGTCGCCAAGATCTCGATCCCGGTCGCGGGCAGCGGCACCGACGGCGCATCGGTGCGGGCCCTGCACGAGCTGCGCTCCACCGTGATCCCGGCGACGATCGGGGCGTCGGCGACCGCTCACCTGCACGCCGATGTCGCCGGGACCACCGCCGGCTCCGTCGACTTCAACGACCGCCTGCACACCCGCACGCCGCTGATCATCGGTTTCGTGCTGGTGCTCGCGTTCGTCCTGCTGCTGGCCGCGTTTCGCAGCGCGCTGGTCGCCGCCATCGCCGTCGGTCTGAACCTGCTCTCCGTCGGCGCCGCCTACGGCCTGCTCGCCGCCGTCTTCCAGCACCACTGGGCCGACGGGCTGCTCGGCTACACCTCCACCGGGGCGATCACCATCTGGTTGCCCCTGATGCTCTTCGTGATCCTGTTCGGCCTGTCCATGGACTACCAGGTCTTCGTGCTCAGCCGGGTGCGTGAGGCCCGTACGGCCGGCCTGTCCATGCGGGACGCGGTGACCGTCGGCATGCGTCGCAGCGCCGGGGTGGTGACCAGCGCCGCCGTCATCATGGTCGCGGTCTTCTCGATCTTCGCGACGCTCTCCCAGGTCAGCATGAAGCAGCTCGGCGTCGGACTCGGCGCCGCCATCCTGCTCGACGCCACTGTCATCCGGGTGCTGCTCATGCCGGCCGTGCTCACCCTGCTCGAGAACCGCGTGTGGCGCGACCACCCCGACCTGCCCGGCGATCAGCCCGCACCGGCGCGCCACAGCGCCGCCAATGATCCGGTGATCGACCGTCCGGGCGGCACGCGGCAGCCGAACTACCCCGTTCCGCACTGGTCGATGCCGCCCACCTGACCAGCGGCTGACCATCAGCTGACCAGCGGCGCCACGTCCCGGCCGTGGGCCCCCGCCCCCCCCCCCCCCCCCCGGGCCCCCCGACGCGGACATCGTGCGGCCCGCCAGGGAGAGCGGCCACCTCGCCTTCGGCCATGGCATCCACCACTGCCTCGGC